>JAADJA010000005.1:32019-53001 GCA_013151015.1 Chlorobiota bacterium | reverse complement strand
GTTGACGTAGGTTTATTGAATATTTTGGTAGGGAAAGAGAGAATTACAGAACGGGGACATATTTTAGAAAATATTGTTTATCTGGAACTAATACGAAGAGGAAATAAAGTATGGACAGGTACTGCACGAAATACAGAAGTGGATTTTGTCTGCAAAAATCCATCAGGCGAAATTGAATATTATCAAGTAGCATGGCAAATGACAAACGAAATTACTGTTGAGCGTGAGTTTGGGGCATTAGAAAAAATTAATGACAATTATCCAAAGTACTTGCTTACAACAGATTCATTTACACAAAACCGAAGTGGGATAAGACATAAGAATGTATTTAATTGGTTACTTGAAATAAATAAAAGGGAGGAATAACCACTAACCACAACAATGTATAAAAATAATAGCCGAAATAGTAGTAAACCAGCCTGCCGGCTGGCAGGTTTGAGAATTGGAGCCCGCTTCAACTTCATCGTAAATTGAAAGATTTGTGTTTTAAAACCACCACAAAACCATATACTCACCGCTACCAACAATTTAGATAAAATGAGATTTTTTAATTTTTTTTCGAAAAAGAAGAATATTGTAAGAAAGCGTAAAGGGAACCCAGATGTTTATAGAATACAAAATGAGGATGAAAGAATGAATTGGGGTATGGAAAAAGCAAGATTAACACTACATTATTTTGAGGATTGTTTAACGAAACCTAAAAAGGGTCAACACTATTTTTCAATTAAAGCAAGAATAGTAGATAATGAAACAACAGAACACATTTGGCTTAATGACCCAAGCTTTGATAACCAAGGAAATATATTTGGAACAGTTGGTAATGAGCCGATAAATATTTCATAGCCTAAACATTGTGCAAAATATAAAACAAAAAAACCATGAAAAAACATCCTTAATTATTCTGGTTTTGATAATGTCGAATTTCAGTTATTCTCAAACTCAATTATCACCCTGCATTGTTAAAATCCCTATTTTTATCCCAAAATTTAAACCCCTTATATCATGAGAAAAATCCTCCTTCCCATTATCCTGTTTTCAATTAATTTAAGTCTTTTTGCACAGCCGGATTTCCCGGATGTTTTGGAGAACCCTGAAATTACAGGACTGAACAAAACTGCGCCCCACAGCAGTTTCGTCCCTTTTGGAAACGAAGCAGACGCCATGTTGTTGAACAATGACGAATCCCCTTATTATCAATCCTTGAACGGGACTTGGAAGTTTAATTGGGCAAGGGATCCCGCCGATCGCCCACAGGATTTTTACAAGCCCGGCTTCGATGTTTCGGGATGGGACGATATTCCGGTTCCGTCCAATTGGGAGCTTCAGGGTTATGGTGTCCCAATTTATGTGAACCAACCTTATGAATGGACCAGCGAACCCAATCCGCCCCATGTCCCACATGATTACAATCCGGTGGGTTCCTACCGGACAACTTTTACCCTTCCCGAAACTTGGAAAGAACGGAAGACCTTTATCCATTTCGGGGCAGTAAAATCTGCTTTTTTCATTTGGGTCAACGGCAAGGAAGTGGGTTTTAGCAAAGGGAGCAAAACCCCTGCAGAATGGGATATCACCGGGTTTTTACAAAAAGGCAAAAACACCCTGGCCCTTCAGGTATTCCGTTGGTCAGATGGTTCCTTCCTCGAATGCCAGGATTTCTGGAGGATCAGCGGGATTGAGCGGGATGTTTTCCTCTATTCGACGCCAAAAACCTATATCCGTGACTTTTTTGCCAATGCGGTATTAACCGACAATTACCAGGATGGTATCCTGAAACTTGACATCGAAGTCAAAAAAGACAATATGGATGAATCAGCTTATGGCATCGGGATAAAATTAATTGATACGGAAGATAAACCCATCACCGAAATGGAAGGCAGCCTGGAATTCAAAAAACTGGACATTGCCCTTTTCACCGTTTCCAATATCATCAAAAACCCTTTGAAGTGGACCGCCGAAACACCTAATTTATATACCCTCTTAATTTCTTTAACCAAGGATGGAAAAACAATCGAAACGGTAAAACACAAGATCGGTTTCCGTACTTCCGAAATCAAAAAAGGGCAATTGCTGATAAACGGAAAAGCGGTTTTATTGAAAGGGGTCAACCGCCACGAACACGATCCGGTCACAGGCCATGTGGTTTCCCGGAAATTGATGCTCAAGGACATCACCTTGATGAAGCAAAACAACATCAACACCGTGCGCACAAGCCATTATCCCAACGACCCTTATTGGTACGAACTCTGCGATAAATATGGTCTTTATGTAATCGACGAAGCCAACATCGAATCACATGGGATGGGTTATGGCGTCCGAAGCCTGGCAAAGGACAGCCTTTGGGGAAAAGCCCATCTCGACCGCATCCAACGCATGGTGGAGCGCGACAAAAACCATCCATCTGTCATCATTTGGTCTATGGGCAATGAAGCCGGCGATGGGATCAACTTTGCGAAGGGCTACAAATGGATCCATCAAAGGGACAGCTCCCGCCCCGTACATTACGAGCGGGCTTTGCTCGGGCCAAACACCGATATTTATTGCCCCATGTACCCTTCCATCGGATATATCGAACGTTATGGGAAAGAACCTCAGCAACGTCCGTTGATTATGTGCGAATATGCCCATGCCATGGGCAACAGCACCGGGAATTTCCAGGATTACTGGGACGTCATTGAAAAATACGGACAATTACAGGGTGGATATATCTGGGATTGGGTCGATCAGGGATTGTTGAAAACAGATTCCAATGGTGTGGAATATTATGCCTATGGAGGTGATTTTGGCCCGGAGGACGTGCCCAGCGATGGCAACTTTTGCATCAATGGCATCATTGCCCCGGACAGGACGGTACATCCCGCAATGGCCCAAGTGAAAAAGGTTTATCAGTATATCCAGTTCAAATCGGTGAGGAACAACCATGCAGTCGAAATCAAGAACATGTATGATTTCATTGACCTGAAAAACGTGAAAATCATTTGGGAAATGCAAGTTGACAACAAAGTGATAAAAGAAGGCGCTTTAGAAAATCTTGCCATTGCACCACAGGAGTCGATGACGGTGATGCTGCTCCCTCTTGAAATGAGGGTGAAAGCAGGTGTTGAATATTTCCTGGATTTGAAAGCCGTGACAAAAAAGGGAAACGGGCTGGTCCCTGCCGGATTTGAAATTGCTTCCGAACAATTTGCGTTGCCATCCATGAGGAAAACAACACTATTTATCACGGATAATATGTCATCGTTGAAAACTGCGGAGCACGAGAATATACTGGAAATATCAGGAAGCAAATTCAAAATAACATTCGACAAGGAAATGGGGAAAATCACCTCCTATGAATTTGACGGGGAACAACTGATCCAATCGGGGCCGAAGCCCAATTTCTGGCGGGCCACCACCGACAACGATTTTGGGAACGGCATGGACAAACGTTGCAAGGTATGGAAGGAAGAAAGCCATAATAAAGAAATTGAAAGGGTGAACGTATTGAAGAAGGGAAATGACGAAGTCCGGATTGAAGTCACCGCAAAGCTTGAAAAAGTGAACGCAAAAAACATAACAAGCTACCGCATTTTCGGGAACGGGGACATTCACGTTGAGGAGCATTTGCTCCCCAACCCACCAAAAGAAAGAACAGGGGATTACCATGTAAAAGGTGAAACCGGAAAAGCCATGAAGTTTTCAAAAGAAGAACCCGTGCTCTTGGAGCTTTCATCCCTCGGTAAAAAAGAACTGAATGCGTTCACATTACACGTGACTTTGAACGCTGATGAATTTACACGTAAAAATGCCATCTGGGTGAACGAGCTTTGGGCTCCCGGGGCCCTGCACCTCGAATTCAGGAGCGGCACACTTTGTTTTTTCCTAAACGATGCCGATTATCAGTATTTCGATTTTAATTTTGAAACAGGAAAAACCTACAATATTACTTTGGTTTATGATGCAATTGCAAAGTACCTGAAACTTTACATTAATGGCCAATTGGCCGAAGATAAAAGCTTTGGTTCCACCGTCCCGCTTAAAATTGAAGGAAAAAGCTATGTGGGAAGTTACATAAACGAAAACCGTATGTTCCTTGGCACTTTCGATAATTTCAGGTTGTGGTCAAGAGCCCTGGGCGCTGAGGAGATTTCTGCATTGAACAAAAAGAAGGTATCCATAGAAGATGAAAACCTTTTGTTGAGTTTTTCATTCGAAGAAATGAAAGATAAAATTATCCCCGGCGATGTAAATGACATTGACATACTTCTCATCGAAAAGGAACTGGACATGCCCGAATTACCTCGCTTTGGAATGGCAATGCAGGTGCCCGGACAGTTTTCTGACCTGACCTGGTTTGGCCGTGGCCCACAGGAAAACTATTCCGACAGGAAAACCGCAGCATTTGTTGATGAATACCAAAGTACGGTATCAGAACAGTATTATCCCTATATCCGTCCTCAGGAAACCGGTTACAAAACGGACACCCGTTGGATGGCCTTACAGGACAAGGAAGGAAAAGGATTGATGATTACCAGCGATTCCCTCTTTTGCTTTTCAGCCCTGGATTTCACCATCGAAGACCTGGATCAGGAAACCAAAAAGGACTACCGCCACACCAACGATTTAAAACCCCGTGATTTCATATCCCTCAATATTGATTACGGCCAGACCGGGGTTGGCGGGGATGACAGTTGGGGAGCAAGGCCACATCCGCAATACGCCCTGAAATATGGAGAGTACAAATACTCCTACACCATCAGGCCGTTGCAAAGGAAAGTTGATTTGATGGAATTGAGTAAAAAGAGGTTTAAGGTGGATTAACAACCTCAACTTCATTCACCTCGTGGCTCTTTAACAAGTCAAAGAGCCACGGGGTGATTCTCTCCATATAGCCTCTTGACAGGTCGGAATCGCAAGTACTCATTTTTCAAGCTGTCGAGACTCTAACACGCAAGCTTTCTTCGACTCAACAGGTTTTCTCCGACAAAAGAAAAGCTGACCATAGCCGCTTGAAGTTTGGAATTTCAAGCATTCAGACGTTAAGAAAGTTTTTAACTTTTGAAAACCCACGGAAAAATGAAGCATAAATAAAGAATCTTTAATTATGGGGCTTATACATTTTCTTCTAATTGCAAGCGAATTCAAATTTAAAAATAAATCAATGAAACCATCCATCCAATCAATCCTCTTGGCATTTAGCCTAAGTTTTGTTTTTCTATCCTGTTCGCAACAGCAATCTGAACAAAGGGACATCAACATCATCCCCAAACCCCTTAGTTTTGAAAAAGGGAACGGGAATTTCTTTTTGACCCGCGAAACAAAAATTATTTATCCCGATGATAGTTCTATCAAGCAAGTAGCTGAATTCTTTATTTCCCAAGTTGCCATACCAACCGGTTTCAAGCTCCAAGTAGGCAGTAAACACGAAAGCAGCAATGTAATTGTTTTTACAATAAATGAGAATAAAGCTCTTGGGAAAGAAGAATATCGACTTACCGTTAACAAAGAAAGCATTGTGGTTCAAGCCAATGATTCAAAAGGATTGTTCTATGGAATCCAGACCCTTTTTCAACTCCTGCCAACAGAAATTTATAACCCAAAAAAAGTTGTAAAAGAGATGAATTGGGATATTCCCGTTTGCAAAATAACGGATAAGCCCCGTTTTGCCTGGCGAGGGATGCACCTTGATGTTTCCCGCCATTTTTTCCCTAAGGAGTTTATCAAACGTTACATTGATCTGATTGCCATGCACAAAATGAATATTTTCCACTGGCACCTTACCGATGATAATGGCTGGCGTATCGAGATCAAAAAATACCCGCTTTTGACAGATATAAGTGCATGGCGCGTGAACCGGGAGGATATGCCCTGGAGAAAAGCCTCTGCCCCTCCCAAACCTGGCGAGAAAGCCGATTTTGGTGGTTTTTATACACAGGGTGATATCCGTGAAATCGTGCAATATGCAGCCGAAAGGCAAATTGAAATCATTCCTGAAATAGAGATGCCCGGCCATACAAGCGAAGTTTTTGCTGCTTACCCCGAACTTTCTTGTACCGGAAAAAAACTATATGTACAACCCGGAAGTTACTGGCCCAACACCGATATTTTTTGTGCGGGCAATGAGGAGGTTTTCACCTTTATCGAAAACGTGCTGGATGAAGTGGCAGAACTTTTCCCTTCAAAATACATCCACATTGGGGGAGATGAAGCCGATAAAACAGAATGGGGGAAATGTTCCAAATGTCAGAAGCGTATCAAGGACGAAGGCCTCGAAAATGAAAACGAACTGCAAAGCTGGTTTATCAAAAGAATCGAAAAATACTTGATCTCGAAAAACAAACGGATGATCGGATGGGACGAGATACTGGAAGGCGGATTGGCACCGGAAGCAACGGTTATGTCGTGGCGGGGCATTCAGGGCGGGATTGAGGCCGCCCAACAAGGCCATGATGTGGTAATGAGCCCTGGGACATATTGCTATTTCGACCATTATCAGGCGGATGCTGAATTTGAACCCCTCGCCATCGGTGGCTTTACGACTTTGAAAAATGTGTATTCATTTGACCCCGTCCCTGCCGAATTGAATGCCGAAGAGGCAAAGCATATCCTTGGTGGACAGGGGAATGTTTGGACTGAATACATTTCCACGCCGGAACATGCTGAATACATGGCTGTCCCAAGGATGACAGCCCTGGCAGAAGTACTTTGGACACCGAAAAAGAATTTGGATTGGAACGATTTCCGGCAACAGATGTGCGAACAATATAAAAGGTTCGATTTGATGGGCGTTAACTATTCCAGCGGGTCATGGAAAGTGGATATCCAACCCGCACAACAAAACGATGGAGGCTTTAGCATTGTGCTGGAATCGGAACAATTGGAGCCCATTCATTACACTCTGGACGGTGGCGATCCAAGTCAGGAATCGCCCATTTATGGTAAACCAATAAAGATTGACAAAACCACGACCCTTAAAGCAGGGATTTTTGTGGATGGGAAATTGAAAGAAAAAATATCGGAAAAAACGATTTCCATGCACAAAGCCCTTGGCAAAAAAGGTGTCCTTAAAGAAAACCCGAGCAAACGCTATTTTGCAAAAGGAGCCACTTCGCTAACCGATGGCCTTACGGGTTCCGGGAATTTCCGGGATGGATACTGGCTCGGGTTCAAAGGGAAAGACATGGATTTTGAAATTGATTTGGGGGAAACCATTGAGATTTCTTCCATTTCCGAAAAGTTTTTTCAAAGAGGCGCATCCTGGGTTTTTCTACCTTCGGAAGTTGTTTTTTCCATATTGGATAAAGACAAGAATATCCTCGCCGAAAAAATACTTGTCCCGAGGGCAAGCCTGAACCATAAGGGTAAAATAATTGAAGATTTTGAAGCAAGTTTCGAAAAGATAAAAGGCCGTTACGTTCAAGTGAAAGCGCAAAGCATCAAAACATGCCCTGCCTGGCACGAAGGTGCTGGAGGCGAGTGTTGGATATTTACTGATGAGGTGATCGTGGAATAGTGAAGTCTGTTTGCTGTAGGCAGTTGGCAGTTTAGTATTGCCAACTGCTTACTGCAAGCCATTTTCCTACTCTTTCTTCTTGCAAGCCGTACTGAACCCAAACGGGGCATACAGTGGACAAAAGCTGACAAAGCTCGTGATTACAAAAATTGCGGCGAATACCAATAGGACAATTCCTAATGTGCCAGTGATAATTCCCATATAATAAAGAACACCTACGACAATTGCGAGTATAATCCTGATGATTTTATCCGCTGAACCCATGTTTTTTTTCATTGTTTCTAAGTTTTAAAGATTAAACATTTACTAATTTATTTTGCAAAAGTATATCCTACTGTCAAGCTGTGCAGTGACTTTTGTCACAATGGGTCGAAAATATTTTCATCTCCTTACAAATTTGACTTTACCAACAGGAATTGCAAGCATTTGACAATTCGCCCAAAAGCACTTACAAAGAAGGGAAATACAATTAGTTAAGTAAACACAAAAAACGGCATTCTTGTTCAATGGGACACAGCAAGGACAAACAAGGAATTGCCTTCACGCCCGGCAAAATCGAGAGAAAACAACCCAATCAGAGTTGCTTACCATTTGAAATCAATCCATAAATATCGGGTCTTCTATCCTGAAGGAACAATTTTCGGGCATTTGATTCTGCCAACAGGTTTTTGTCAATTTCCGAATAGAGGATTTCCTCCTTGCCCAAAGCCGCACGTGCAATCACGTTCCCTTCCGGGTTGCACACAAATGATTCCCCTGAAAATTCAAGGAACTCCTCCTTCCCTACCCGGTTGCACAAAGCCGTAAAATATCCATTCTGAAAAGCCGTCACCCGCATCTCCGCTTCATACAAACCTTCGGGCCATTCATCCACCGCCCCGGCCTGTGGGACAAAAACAATCCCTGCCCCTTGCAAAGCCAACAAACGCATATATTCAGGGAAATGCCTGTCGTAACAAATGGCCACACCTATTTTCCCAAAGCGTGTTTCATAAACAGGTGCGCCTTGTTCCCCAGGCGAATAATAAGCTTTTTCATGAAAATGTTCATAATCGGGAACGTGCACCATTTGTGTTTTTCCCAATAAAGCGCCATCGGCATCTATCACCGGGGAAGAATCGAATGTTTTGCCATTTTCCAGTTCGAACAGGTTTAAGATAATGACCACACCATGTTTCCTTGCCAATTCTGAAAAAACATTGGTAACAGGCCCCGGAACGCTTTCGGCCAACACATCCACTTTCATTTTGGGTCTGCGTTGTGGATAAAAAGGCTCAAAGGCAAGTTCGGCAAAACAAATGATTTGTGCCCCGTTCATGGCCGCATCCTCAGCTGCCTTCAACCCCTTCTGCAAATTATCAGATTTCTTGTTCGTGGCAAACTGCTGTATTAGTGCTATTTTTATTTTGTGGTTTTGTTTCATCATCAAATTCTTAAAACTGTTTTATTCCACAAGTATAGGGGTTTTTAATGGTTTTGCAAAACCGCAAAACCATTATTAGTTTGAAAAAAAGGCTTGACAAATTCAAAATCCATTGTATATTTGCAAGCAAACACTTACTTATGGAACGCAAGCCAACGGATATAAGACAAGAAGAAATAAAGTCGGCCGTGTTGTCAATTATTTTCAGGGATGGGCTGAAAAAGATTACAACGAGGAACATTGCCCGGGAAGTTGGATTGAGCGAGGGGAGCATATTCCGGCATTTCAATTCAAAAAAGGACATTATCCTTTCTATCATGGACAATGTAATAAACGACCTCATTGAAAGCCTTCGGGAAATTTCGCTCAAGGATTCCCCTCCTGCCGACAGGTTGCACGACTACCTTTGCAAAACCGTAAACTACCTCATAGAAAACAAAGGCATTACCATACTTCTGTTTTCAGAAGCCTCCTACGAAAACGACCCTGAAATGATCTCGAAACTCAACTACATATTCCACAGCCAGAGACAACTTGCCGGCAAAATTGTTTCCGATGGGATTGCCCTCGGCATCTGGAACGAATCCATTTCAGTTGAAGATTTTTCAACCCTGTTCATGGGTATTCCCACGACATTGAATATCGAAATGATACTCAACCTTGACAAATTTGAACATGTGAATTTTTGCAAAAGGATGTTCGACCTTGTCCTTAAAATCCTTGAAAAACAATAACCCCTTCGGTATCACACAAAAAACATGTCCGGGATATGGATTTAAGAAATGTTAAGGTTTTATACGTTTTTTTGCCCCAAGGCTTAGTCATTCCTACAATCCTTTAATGTTTACACCTACCCTCCGCATTCCCTTTAACATTAATTAACTTGACAAAATTGAATCCGGGCTTATCTTTGTAAGCGATTACTTACTTAAATAAAACATTTAAAACGCAATGTGATGAAAAAAGTAGTTTTAGTATTATCGGCATTGGCCTTGTTCGGGATTCTAATTTCCTGCAAACAAGAACCAAAATTGGAAAAAGCAAAAACCACCGAACCTGAAACTTCCACAGTAGAGGTGAAGATTCAGGAACTTGAGCCCGACAATTCGTTTTACCGGGCCGAAGTGGCTTATATTGACCAGGACTTTGGGAAAAGCTCAAGGGAAATCCTGGACGGTGTGGCCTACATTAAAAAGTTGCTCCCCTTTGCTAAAGGGGAACAGAAAAAGGAACTCCAAAAATCCATTAAACAACTGACCGAATTTGCGGCCAATGTAAGGGCCGACAAAGTAGATGGCTATGAGGATTTCGGTTATTTCTTTTCACAAACGGGCAAAGCGCTCAGTGCGCACCACCTAATCCTTTCGGAAACCATTGCGGGAACCGGCACCAACGACAAGGAAGCCGCCGAAAACCTGCTCAAATCCATCCATTTCCTGCGGATGGCCTATGCAAAATCCTTTGAAGGTATTTCAAAAGAGGAACAACAAAACTTGCAAGAGTACAAGGAATTCGCAAAAAAAATAATCAGGAAAGAAGAGGTCAATGACGTGAAAAAAACCTTTGACAATGCTTTCAAAAACATCAGTGGACAAATCCTGATACTTGGAAATTAATAATCCTTTAAGAATGGGAACGATGGAAAACAATCAGGCAAAATATTGGTGGCTTTACAGCTTAACGGGATTAATCATGTTTTTCGGGGGAATCTGGATCATCCGTTTCCCCGTTGACGACTTTATCGCACTCGGACTGTTTTTCAGTATGCTGCTCTTTACGATCGGTATCCTTGAAATCCTCTACAGCCTTGCCAATACAAAAAAGATCCTTAATTGGGAGTGGATATTGCTCTCGGGTATTTTCAACTTGATCCTCGGGGTTATCCTCATGTCGGACGAAGCGCTCACAATGGCTGTCCTACCGTTTATTTTCGGTATCTGGCTTGCCTTTAGCGGGGCATCGCAAATAGGAAGGGCATTGTTGCTCAAGGCCCAATCATACAAACGCTGGGGATGGATGCTCGCAAGTGGCGCCATGACCCTGGTATTCTCAATATTTGTAATATACCACCCATTATTTGGGGCACTAAGCATTATCATCTGGACATCCTCCTCTTTTATCCTCATTGGGCTTTTTACCCTGGCATATTCCATTGTCCTGAAACGCATCATACGGGAATAATTATTCAAGGAATTGGTGTCCGGAAGAATTGATTTTTATAAGTAAAATGTACAAGAAGTTTTTAAGTAGTGAAATAAACATAAAATATATGAAAAACACGAATAGCAGTAATCCATCTCCCCAAAAGGGCAAAAGTATTTCTTTCGACCAAAAAGGCCTTAGCTCCGCTGAAGCAAAAAGGAAGTTGGAAAAGTACGGGCTGAACGAAATACCCGACAAGGAAGAATCCCTTTTTAGCCGGATATTCCGCAGGTTCTGGGGGCCGATCCCCTGGATGATCGAAATTGCAGCAGTTTTGTCGATACTTGTGAAAAAGTGGGAAGATTTCACTATTATCACGGTCATGCTCCTCACAAATGCCATACTGGATTTTTATCAGGAATCGAAAGCCCTGAACGCCATTAAGGCACTAAAGGAAACACTTGCACATTCATCCCTTGTTTTCCGTGATGGCAAATGGGGCGAGATAGATGCAAAAGAATTAGTTACCGGTGACATCATCAAAATCAAAATCGGGGATATTGTACCTGCCGACACAAGACTTATCCAAGGTGACTACATCCTTGCCGACCAATCCGCGCTTACCGGGGAATCGTTGCCGGTGACTAAAAATGTGGGGGATGAAATTTATAGCAACGCAATTGTTAAAAAAGGCGAAATGATAGGTGAAGTTACCAAGACAGGCTTGGACACCTACTTTGGAAAAACGGTAAAACTGGTGGCAAAAGCACAAAAAGAACAAAAGAGCCATTTCCAAAACATGGTCATCAAGGTCGGGAATTTCCTGATCCTGCTCACGCTCTCCCTGATTGCCGTTATTATCGTTGCCGGATTGTACCGGAGCGAAAACATTTACGACCTGTTGGAATTCTCACTTGTACTAACGGTAGCTGCCATCCCGGTAGCATTGCCCACTGTGCTTACCGTAACCATGGCCGCGGGGGCCATAAACCTTGCCAGGAAACATGCCATTGTGAGCCGGTTGGCCGCCATCGAAGAGCTTGCCGGTATGGATATTTTGTGCAGCGACAAAACCGGGACACTTACCAAAAACGAAATGTCCATCTCCACCCCTTATCCTGTAGGCAGTTTCACGGGTGATGATGTTTTGTTTTATGGGGCACTTGCTTCAAAAGAGGAAAACAACGACCCCATCGAAAAACCAATATTCCACTATGTGAAGGAGCATAAGCTATATGATAAGCTAAAGGATTATAGGCTGAAAAAATTTGTGCCCTTTGATCCCGTGAGCAAGCGTACCGAATCGGAGTATGACGGAATATCTGTCTCCAAGGGCGCCCCACAGATCATCATTGAATTTTGCGAAAACAATTTCGACAAAAACGAAGCATTGGAAAAAGTGACCGAATTTGCCCAAAAAGGCTTTAGGACACTCGGTGTTGCATTGAAAAAGAAAGGTGAAAAGGAATTCAGCTTTATTGGGCTCATACCACTTTACGACCCACCAAGGGATGACTCGAAAGAGACCATTGAAGACTTGAAAAAACATGGGATAGATGTAAAAATGGTTACCGGTGACAACCTTGCCGTTGCAGGATATATTTCCAATGCCCTTGATATAGGGAACGACATCGAAAACATCAATCAGCTTAAAGGGCAAGACACAAAAGAGTATGACCTTCTTGCCAAAGTTATTTCTGAAGCAGTATTTGAAAAAATCTACGGGGACGAAAAGAAAGCCGCACAATACTCGGATGAAATCGTAAAAAAAGTGAAGGATTATTTCAACGACCTCCCTTTGCCAAAAGGGCACATAAAACACCATGAATCGGAAATCGTTGAAATCATTGAAAGCGTGAACGGTTTTGCCCAGGTATTCCCCGAGGACAAGTATTTCATTGTTGACAAATTGCAAAAGGCCGGCCATATAATCGGGATGACCGGGGACGGCGTGAACGATGCCCCCGCACTGAAAAAGGCTGATTGCGGTATTGCGGTAAGCGGTGCAACCGATGCCGCACGGGCCGCTGCCGATATCGTCCTGATGGTGCCCGGTTTAAAGGTCATAAACTCAGCCATTAAACAAGCCCGTATCACTTTCGAAAGGATGAAGAGCTACACAACCTACAGAATTGCCGAAACCATCCGGGTTATCCTGTTTATGACACTTTCAATCGTGGTTTTCAATTTTTACCCTGTCACCGCTTTGATGATTATTTTACTTGCCCTATTGAACGACATCCCGATCCTGACCATCGCTTACGACAACACACGTGTGAGGGAATATCCGGTATCGTGGGACATGAAGGAGGTATTGGTCTTGTCGTCGTGGCTTGGCCTTGCCGGTGTGGTTTCTTCCTTCACCCTGTTTTTCCTCGCATTCCATGTATGGCACATGTCAGCGGAAATGGTACAGAGCCTTATTTTCGTCAAGCTGATCGTGGCCGGCCATGGCACCATCTACAATACAAGGATAAACCTGTGGTTCTGGAAAAAACCGGGGCCCTCAAAACAACTGTGGCTGTCGTCACTGGCATCGGCCATCCTTGGGACACTGATCGGGGTATATGGCTTCCTGGTAGCGCCCATTGGATGGAAATGGGGACTGTTCGTCTGGGGATATGCCTTTGTTTGGTTTCTCTTCAACGATGTTGTGAAAGTACTGGTAATCCGGTTCTATAAAAAAAGAGGCATTTTAAACATTTAAATAATACCAAGATGAAAAGTTATAATGATTTGGGGAAATGGATCGAAAAGAAAGATCGCAAGATCAACATTTCCCACGAGAAAAAAGACAGGGACGCACTTCGCAAAGTCCTTGAAAAGTTGAGCATCGAGCAACAGGAAATCATTGAGGATATCCACTACATCGACTACCTTATTGATTTGATCAACCATCCCAATCCCGGAAAAGTAAAAGGTTCCCCGAATTATTTCGGCGAATACCTGTCGTTCAAAAGTTGGCTAAAAGAACTGAAAAAGGCCTTGAAAGAAATCAACATGAAGCCAAAGGGTGAAATCACCGAGGAAGAACTTGGGTTTTTGAAAAAGGAAAAAGCCAGGCTCCAGGCCGAAAAAGAGAGGGTGGAAAAACACCTGACCGAGATAGACAAGATAATTGCCAAAACGACCATCATGCTCATTGACCTTGAGGAAACCTATTGCCGCGATTTAAGCAATGGCCGTTCCATTGCCGCCGTTGGCGAAGTGATCCTGGAACATACGGGCAAAAGGCTGGACGATGGCTACTCCATTGGGAGATGGAAAATAATAAACCTTTTCGAGAAGCATTTTAAAATAAAACGACGTGAAGCCGTGAAACTTTTCGACCTCGTGAAAGATGCGGGCGTGGTGGTCTATAATGTTGACATCCCGGGCGATAACCTGGAGAACGTAAACTTCTATACCCCTTATATGGGCGAATACATGGACGAGGCCGGGATTGTGGACATGCCGGTTTATGGATATTGGATGGTCAATGCTTGATGGATTTAAGGCGATAAGAATTTAAGGAGACAATGATTCAATGCACCAGTGCATCAAGGATTTATGGAATAAAAAAACAAGATAAACTTTAAAAAACAAAATATCATGAAAATAAATAATTTAATCGTGGGCGTTGATTTCTCCGAAGTTGACAAAACACTATGCGGCCATATTGATTTTTTGGCCCAGCACCTTCCGGTAAACCATGTGAACAACCTGTTTGTGTTTACCGCAAAAAGCACCTTCAACGCACTTCAGCAAAGCTCTGACAACAAGGGGGGAGACCTTATGCTAAAAGCCTTTGGGCAGGAAATGCACCAACGTTTCGACAATTGCTATCCACACGTCGAAAAAGTCAAAAACCATGCACTTGCCGGTTCATTTGTTGAAATGTTCCTGCATCAATACCATAAAACGGATACGGATTTTATTGCCCTTGGGAAGAAAAACGGGACCGATGGTATCATGGGCAAATACATTACGAGGCATATCCAGGCCAATACGTTTATAATCCCCGAAAATTCAGGGAAATCCATTTCAAACATTGTCATTGCACTTGACCTGACCGATTTTTCCAGAAAAGTCCTGCACAGTGCCCTGGATTTTTGTTCGATGATCGATCCCAAGCCCATAATCACCTGCCTGCATATTGCCCATTTGCCTTATTATTCAGAGCTTAGCAATGCAATAGTTGATTGTTACAAGCAATTTGGTTCTTCCGATTTCAAGTCGGTTGACGATGTGTTCCTTGACCAACAGAAAAAAGAATTCAGGGACTTTATATCCGCCAATTCCAAGGGCTACGATTTCCCTTTGATAGCTGATGTAGTGGAAGAAACAAGGGCCAAGCCATATTATGCAATGCGCGAATACCTCGATAAGGAAAACCCAAGTTTGCTCATCATGGGAACCCGGAGCCATACCGCCCTGGACGTTTTCCTGCTCGGTAGTTTTGTCGAAAAAATAATATCCATTAACAATACAGTTCCAATGTTGATCGTAAAATAATTAACTTTGATGTCATAAACAACATCTGTCAACATGGCAAATTCACCCATTACCCTATTTTCGCTTTTCTTTGTAACAATCGGCGTCTTCATTGTTTTCCGCTATGTTTTCAAACGGAAAAAGACTGATAAAAAATTACTTGCTTCCCCGTTTCCTGAAGCATGGAAAACAATACTTTCGGAGAAGGTGCTTTATTACCGGAACCTGCCCGGCGATAAAAAAAAGGAATTCGAGAAAAGGGCACTGGGCTTTATAGCCCATAAGAAAATCAGCGGTGTGGATGTGGAAATCGACGATACCGACAAATTGCTTGTTGCCGCAAGTGCCGTAATCCCTATGTTCGCATTCCCGGCCTACGATTTCCCGAATGTGGGGGAAGTGCTATTATACCCAAATTCATTCGATTCTAAATTCAGGACCGAAGAGAAAGGCCTCGACCAGCGCAATATCCTCGGGATGATCGGGGACGGGTTCATGAACGGGATCGTAATCCTATCGAAACCCGACCTGGAAGCAGCCTATAACGGGACACGGCACCGCAACAATGTGGGCATCCACGAATTTGTCCACCTTATCGACAAGGCCGATGGCGCCGTTGACGGTGTCCCTGAAATCCTTTTCCAGCACTCCTACACCTTGCCCTGGATAAAAGAAATCAGGAAAGAAATGCTTAAGATCGAAAAGGGGAAATCCGACATTAACCCATATGCCTTGACCAACAATGCAGAGTTCCTGTCGGTGGCGAGCGAATATTTTTTCGACAATCCCGACAAACTAAAAAGGCGACATCCCGAACTGTACTCGATACTTACTAAAATATACAAACAACAACCCGACAAGATAATTTAATGAATTTTATCAAAGAAATACCCGTTGATTTTACCAATTTCCTTCTCGTTACCGTCTTTTCACTTTTGATTGGGCTGGAACAACGAAGGCGGCATAAGGACGAAAAACCCGACAGCCTTTTTGGGATGGACAGGACATATACCTTTATCGGTATCCTCGGGTTCACGCTATATATCATTTCGCCTTCAAAAATATGGCTTTTTGGTTTAGGGGCATTTATCATCTCTTTGTTCCTCAGCATTTACTACCTGAAAAAAATCGAAAACCAAAAAATGTACGGGATAACCTCGCTTGTTTCCGCACTAATTACTTACAGTCTTGCCCCGCTCCTTTATACAAGCCCCATCTGGCTAACGATCCTTGTGGTGACAACAGTACTAATCCTCACCGAATCCAAGGAGCAGTTCAAGCTGTTGAGCAGCAAATTCGACAGTGATGAATTTACCATCCTTGCCAAGTTCCTCGCAATGGGCGGCATCGTCCTCCCGTTGCTCCCCCACGATATTATCAGCGATGTCGTGCCCATTTCCCCGTTCAAGTTCTGGTTGGTGGTGGTAGTGGTTTCTGGTGTTTCTTATTTGAGCTATTTGCTAAGGAAATTCGTTTTCCCAAAAAGCGGGATACTTATAACGGGACTGCTTGGTGGATTGTACAGCAGCACGGCAACAACCGTGGTCCTGGCACGGAAAAGCAAAGAGCCCAATGTGGCCATAAACAATGTTTCGGCCTCCATTTTACTGGCCACGGCCATGATGTTCATCCGTATTTACATATTGATATTGATTTTCAACCAGGCACTCGGCCAAGTATTGGCCCTGCCGTTTGCCATTTTGGTTTTGCTCACTTTTATGGTTTCGTGGTCGCTCAGGAAATGGGGCAAGACCGGGCAAAACACCGAAATAAACGAACACAAACATAAAAACCCGTTGGAGTTCAAGACCGCCCTGCTATTCGCCTTTTTATTCGTGCTGTTTGCAGTACTCACAAAATATGTCCTCAAAAATTTCGGGGCCAATGGGTTGGATGTTCTATCGTTGGTAGTTGGCGTTACCGATATTGATCCTTTCCTTATGAGCCTGTTCACGGGAAAATATCAAATCGCCCTTCCTGCAATCGCCAATGCAAGCCTAATAGCCATCACAAGCAACAATATCGTAAAACTTGGCTATGCACTTTCCCTTGGCAGCAAGCCCATCAGGAAGCCGGTGATATTGGGCTATTCAATAATTATTGCAGCATCTATTGTGCTTATCATTTTTATTTAGGGTTTGTCCATAATGTCCGATTTCTTCGTTGTGCTTGTGCTGAAATAGGTTTCCAATAAAAAACCCAACAATACTACCGCACCTACGGCGCTTTGTTGAATTACCTTTTAATCTGCTACCATAACTTCGAACCTGCGGTTCTTTGTTTTCCCAGAAGCGCCAGCAGTACGGAAATATGGTAGCACATATTATGGTATCAATGGCAAAGCACCTTTAGGTGCGACATAATAAACCCCATTTTTCTGAAGCAAGATGTGTAAAACTATCCCATTTTATGTATAGCTGGACCCGAATCACAATTGAAAAATAAAAAACAAAAAAACTTGTTTTGCAAAGGTTTCTTATCGTACATTTGCGATATAAAATGAGAAGATCGTTGGAACATATAAATTACAAAGAGGATACAGAAGCCCTTGCAAGGTTTGCCAAGGCTTTGGGTCATCCCACACGGATTGCGATATTGATGTATTTGGAAAACCAATCCTGCTGCTTTACGGGGGATTTGGTAGAAGTATTCCCACTTGCACAATCTACTATTTCACAACATTTAAAAGAACTGAAACTGGCCGGGTTGATACAAGGGGAATTGAAACCCCCAAAAATAAAATATTGCATCAACCATGAAAACTGGGAAACGGCAAAAGCTTTATTTAGCTCCTTCTTTGAAATCCATGTTGCCGACAATGCTTGTACATCTTAATTTTTTATTAAACATTTCGTCTATTGGCGATAAACATTTGTTAAAATGAAAAACATAAAAATCCTTGGAACGGGTTGCCCAAAATGCAAAGAACTGGAAAAAACAACCCGTGAGGTTGCCGATGGAATGGGACTTCGTGCCATCATCACGAAAGAAGAAGACATCATGAAAATAATGTCTTACGGAATAATGAGCACACCTGGCCTGGTCATCAACGAAAAAGTTGTGGTAAGCGGCAGGGTGCCTTCCAAAAAAGAGATCAAAGAGTTTCTGTCAAATTGAAAATTGGCCGAAATCTTCATCCTGTTTTAAAAAGCAATTAGAAACCTAAATTAAAAAGAAATGAAAACACTTAAACTTATTATCGCTTCTTTCCTGCTCATGGGCACAATGAATATACAGGCACAAACAAACGAACCCAACAATAAGGAAACGAATATAGCAACCGAGACAATCAATGTGTATTACTTTCATAATACCCGGCGTTGTGAAACCTGCAAGGCGGTTGAGTCTGTTACCATGAGCACGCTTGAAGACTCATTTCCCGAACAAATGAAAAATGGGGAAATCACTTTTGAGTCACTGAACATCGAGAAAGAAGAGAATGAACCACTCGCACGCAAACTCCATGTTTCGGGGCAAGCACTTTTGTTTGTGAAAAACGGCAACAAGAAAGACATGACCAGCGATGCTTTTATGTATGCGCGCACAAACCCGGACAAACTCAAGGAAAAGATTCTGAAAACCATCGAAAACCTTTAAGCCCCAATGGAGTTCCTTACCAATGTCCTTGAGAGCAGTTCCATCCCACTGCTTTCTGCTTTTATCCTGGGTTTGATGACTGCCATAAGCCCTTGTCCATTGGCAACCAATGTAACGGCCATCGGGTTTATCGGTAAGGATATCGAATCGCGCAATAAGGTATTTTATAATGGACTGGTTTACACTTTGGGGCGAGCAATTTCATACACCTTGTTGGCCGTTATCCTTTTCTATGGTGCTGACCAATTCAGGGTTTCGGGATTCTTTCAGAGGTACGGCGAAAAAATAATCGGACCACTTTTAATAATAATCGGCTTGTTCATGCTTGACATCCTGAAAATAAAATTCCCCGGACTTTCATCACTTACCGACAAAATGGGCAAAAAAGGGGCAAGTACCTATTGGGACGTTCTTTTGCTCGGGATCGTGTTTGCACTCGCATTTTGCCCTTACAGTGGTGTCCTCTATTTCGGGATGCTGATCCCCATGACAATCAGTAGCGGAAACGCCTTTGCACAGCCCCTTGTTTTTGCCATCGCCACCGGGATACCGGTAATCATTTTTGCCTGGCTGATTGCCTTTGCCCTTTCCAGTGTAGGGTCTTTTTACAATAAAGTGAAAACCTTTGAAATCTGGTTCAGGAGGATAATTGCCATCCTTTTTATTGGGGTTGGGATTTATTATGTGATCGTTATTTTTTTTAGTTCCTGAAAATGAAAAAGCAACTTAAACTTCTCGACCGTTTCCTCACCTTGTGGATATTCCTTGCCATGTTTATTGGCGTGGGCCTGGGATATTTTTTTCCGGAAATAGCAGGTATTGCGGATTCGTTTTCAGTAGGGACAACAAATATCCCTTTGGCCATTGGCTTGATACTGATGATGTACCCTCCGCTCGCAAAAGTGGATTACAGCTTGGTCCCGTCCATTTTCAAGGACACGAAAGTGATGACGCTGTCCTTGTTCCTTAACTGGATCGTTGGCCCCATTTTAATGTTTGTGCTCGCCATCGTTTTCCTTGGTGATGAGCCGGGCTATATGTCGGGCCTGATCTTGATCGGGCTGGCCCGCTGCATTGCCATGGTCTTGGTATGGAACGACCTGGGCGGTGGAAGCCGGGAATATGGGGCCACATTGGTTGCCTTGAACAGCATATTCCAGGTGTTGACCTATAGTTTTTATGCATGGCTGTTCATCTCGGTTTTGCCAAAATACTTCGGGGTGGAAAGCTTCGACATTGACATTTCGATTTCAGAAGTCGCAAAATCAGTGCTCATATATCTTGGTATCCCCTTTTTGGCTGGATTTCTGAGCAGGGTAATTTTAACAAAACAAAAAGGGAAAGACTGGTATAACCGGAAATTCATTCCGTTTATCTCGCCCATGACATTGATTGCACTTCTTGGCACCATCATTTTGATGTTTAGCCTAAAGGGCGATTTGATCGTGGAAATCCCCTTTGATGTTCTAAAAATTGCAGTTCCACTGATCATTTACTTTGTGATTATGTTTTTTGTAAGCTTTTTCGTCGGGAAGGCTATGAAGATAGATTATAAAAGAAATGCTTCCATCGCTTTTACTGCTACCGGGAACAATTTTGAGCTGGCCATTGCAGTTGCCATCGCCATTTTCGGACTGAATTCACAACAGGCATTTACCGGCGTTATAGGCCCGTTGGTAGAAGTCCCGGTATTGATTGCGTTGGTGAATGTTTCACTATTTTTGAAGAAGAAATATTACTAAGGGTTCTTATTCGTCTGAACTATACCTTGCGAGTCGGCCATAGCGAAGTTTAATTCGTCTGACCACTGGCTTGCGAGCCGGCCATAGCGAAGTTTAATTCGTCTGACCACTGG
>JAADJA010000005.1:0-31970 GCA_013151015.1 Chlorobiota bacterium | reverse complement strand
CCGGCCATAGCGAAGTTTAATTCGTCTGACCACTGGCTTGCGAGCCGGCCATAGCGAAGTTTAATTCGTCTGACCACTGGCTTGCGAGCCGGCCATAGCGAAGTTTAATTCGTCTGACCACTGGCTTACGAGCCGGCCATAGCGAAGTGGTCTGACGAATATAAAATAAAACAAATGAAAATACTCATATTATGCACGGGCAATTCATGCCGGAGCCAAATGGCGGAAGGTTTCCTCAAATCATTTGATGATAAGTTGGAAGTAGTTTCCGCAGGGACCGAACCAAGTGGCGAAGTCCACCCAAAGGCCATAAAAGCCATGAAGGAAGTTGGAATCGACATCGGCCAAAACCGCCCGAAACCAATAGAGGGGTTTTTAAACGAAAGCTTCGACTATGTGGTAACCGTTTGTGGGGGCGCAAAGGAAAACTGCCCAATGTTCACTGGAAAAGTGAAACACCGTCTGCATATCGGTTTTGATGACCCTGCGGAAGCCCGGGGAAGCGAGGAAAAAATCATGGGGGAATTCCGTCGTATCCGGGATGAAATCAAACAGGGTTTCAGTAAGTTCTATTCAGAAATAACAAAATAAATGTTCGATTGGATCCAAAACTTTGCAGATTGGCTGGTGTTCAACATTTTCGGGATGGAAGAAGGAAAACACCTTACGGAAGCCTTGAATTTCTTTTTTTATGATACTATAAAAATCCTGCTGTTGCTCTTTGTCATTATTTTTTTGATGGGCATTGTCAACAGCTATTTCCCCATCGACAAAGTGCGGAATTACCTCTCGCACAAGAAACTTTACGGATTTGAATATCTAATGGCAAGCCTTTTTGGCGTGGTCACCCCTTTCTGCTCCTGCTCGTCCGTTCCGTTGTTCATGGGGTTTGTACAAGGGGGAATCCCGCTTGGGGTAACCTTTGCATTCCTTGTCACTTCCCCTTTGGTGAACGAGGTGGCGGTTGGATTGTTCGTTGGTTTGTTTGGTGTAAAGACCACTATTATTTATGTGGTCAGCGGGATTTTGCTTGGGACAATTTCCGGGGCCATCCTCCAAAAGCTAAAACTGGAACGCCATTTAACACCCTGGGTGAAAGATGTGATGGCAAACGCCCAAAGGGAACAAAACGTTTTCCATGAAGAAAAACAAAGTTTTATGCAACGCCTACCGGTTATCTGGAACGAGGTGATACGGATTTTAAAAGGGGTAGTCCTTTATGTGATTATCGGGATAGCCATAGGCGGCTTAATGCACGGTTATGTCCCCGAAGGGTTTTTCGAGCAATATATGGGCAAGGATAATTTCTTTGCAGTGCCCATGGCCACAATCCTCGCAGTTCCCATGTATTCCAATGCTTCCGGGATTTTGCCGGTGGCACAGGTACTGGTTGCAAAGGGAATCCCGATCGGAACTGCAATTGCTTTTATGATGGGCGTTGTGGGACTTTCATTTCCCGAGGCCATGCTCCTGAAAAAAGTAATGACCTTTAAACTAATCGGGATCTTTTTTGGTGTGGTAACGCTTTGCATCATTATTTCCGGGTATTTGTTCAATGTTATTTTGTAAGAACATCACGTAAAAACAGAAACAATGTTGAAAAAATGCTTGTTGGTGAAAACACCAACAAGGGGCAGGGGAATGACACTTATGGAATGGCACACTGATTAAACTGATCCTTACTGATAAAATTCGAAAAGGGATTTTCCGAAACCGGAAACCAGAAGCGTTCCTTGGAAGATAAATGTTTGTTGGTGACAACACCAACAAAGGGCAATGGCAACAAGGGGCAGGCATGTACCAAACAAAATATTTTTGTGGGTTCTTGCGTTTATATTGATATTATGGTTATTATTGTAACCTATTATTAAACCAAGATATGCCTTTTGACAAAAAAAATACGGAATTCCATTCTTGCGAAACTTGCAAATAGCATTTATTTAAAGGCACATACATACAAGTATATGCCTATTTCAAAACCATTGCATAAACCTGTATGAATACCTGCCCTGTTGTGGCAATAAATATATCTTTGTTATTGGGAAGAACAAGTTCGACTAGCTATGCCCCCATGTAAACAATACCTCGGAAACAGGTTTTAAAACTGTTGACCAACGTAAGGCGGTTTTTACATGAGAGGGACGATGGTTATACAACTGCCAATAATGGAAGTGCATTGGAAAAGTACTTCCTGAAGTTTATTGATTTCAATAACAAAAAATATAAAACGATGAAAAAATTAATCCTAAGTTTAGCCTTTATAGGCTTGTTTTCGTTTATGACCCCAATGGAGGCAGCTCCTCCTTCAAATGATTGTACAACAAAGATCCTTGTCTGCTCTGATGGAACTGAACATTATGTTGTAGTTTGTGATATTTATGATGTAATTGCTTGGATTGAACTATTATGTGGTGAAGAGCTTTAAATAATAAATGGGAAGGAATTGAATTCCTTCCCATTTAAGTATTCTAGTTTCTTAATAATAAAAAAATAAATAAAATGACGAATTATAATAATCTTTTCTTTATTCGCAACCTCTTTTTAATACTTATGTTTTCAATAAGTCTTTCTACTTCAGCCCAATTACGATTTGATTATCCAGTAACAGAAATTGAACCAACACAACTCATAGTCACATATACTTTGGATTATCTTATGGATACTACAAATCCTAATTTTATTAGAAATGCAGACATGCTACTGTTTTTGGGGGAAAATTCCAGCAAATTTATAGGTAAGGAAAAATACATAAGCGATACAATAATGAGAAAAATTACTAATACTGATGAATTTCAGGCATTTTTAATGGATAGAAACAGGCCTTTCCCAAAGTTTTCGTATGCGATTTTCAAAAACTATCCTACAAAAAAAATAACTTTTATTGAACATATTATTGGAGGCACTTTTAAATTCGAGGAAGACCTTGATTTATTTAACTGGCAGTTATCCAATGATACGGCAACGATGTGCGGTTACAAAGTTCAAAAAGCAAGCTGTGATTTTGGTGGACGAAGCTGGGTTGCTTGGTTCAGCCCTGAAATACCCTATAGCGATGGCCCTTATAAATTTAATGGTTTGCCAGGCTTGATCGTTAAGATAGGCGACACACGGGAACATTATGTTTTTAAGCTTATATCCATAATAAAGCCTGAAAAGAGGCAAATGATTGATATATTAGAAAAGGACTTTATTAAATCTTCAAAACAAAACTTTTTCCGTGCAAAAGATGCCTTTAGGGATGATATTCTCAATAGGGCAAAAGAAGCGGGCCTTAGCAGCAAAGACCAGCAAACCGCAGCAAGGAACATGGCAAAAAGGAACAACCCCATCGAGTTGATACGAAAATAAGATTGAAAAGATAGATGACAGGGACTTGGAAAATAGGATGGCTAATTGGGATCGGGGTTTCCTTCATGTGTTGGCAAAACACCATTGCACAGGTAAAAATACAGGGGCATATTACAAACACCAAGGACGAAGCTTTATCACGGATAAATGTATTGATTTATTTACCGGACAGCAAATCACTGATCGCTTTTGCGGTGAGCGATGAAAAGGGGGATTTCCAAACGGACGTGAACAGTCCGTCCGATAGTTTGACCATTGAGGTGAGTTCCATAAACCACCGCAATCAATCCCGTAACATTGCCAATGTTTCCCAAAACCTGGATTTTGAGTTGGTTCATGATGTTGCCCAATTGGAAACCTTTACCGTAAAAGCATCGCCCATCAAACAAAAAGGGGACACCATTAGTTACCTTGTAAGTTCCTTTGCCAATGAAGAGGACAGGGCCATTGAGGATGTATTGCAGAATATGCCGGGCATAGAGGTAGAACCCAATGGAAAAATCCTGTACCAGGGCATACCCATACAGAAATTCTATGTGGAGGGGCTTGACCTTATGGAGGGAAGGTACGTGGTGGTGAGCAAGAACCTGCCACATGGCTCGGTAAGCACGGTTGAAGTATTGGAAAACCACCAGCCCATCCGTATCCTTGAAGACAAACAGGCCTCCTATCAGGCTTCGTTGAACCTAAAACTAAAACCCGGCATAACCACCACTGGAACGGCAAGCGTTGGAAGTGGCCTTTCCCCTTTTCTTTGGGACGTGAACATTACACCGATGACTTTTACCAAGAAATTCCAGATCGTATCGTCCTACCAAACCAACAATACCGGTAATGATGTGGCACGACAGCTAAAAGTTTACACCTTTGATGAATTTCTGAGGAATGCCGACCGTCCCTCCGAAAAACCGGAAATATTGAACGTACAAACAGCAAGCCCACCGGAAATAGAGCAAAACCGTTACATTGACAACAACATCCACTTACTTAATTTTAACGGGCTGAACCATATTGGCAAAGACTTTCAGCTCCGTACCAATATTTTCTATATAAACGATATCCAAAAACAACAAGCTTCTGTCAGGCGAACCTATTATACACCCACCGACACATTGGAATTCACCGAAAACATGGAAAACCGTTTGCACGATAATTTCCTGCATACCGAATTTTCGCTGAACCGCAACGTAAAGAAGAACTACCTCAACAACGAATTGAAAATAGAAGCAAGGTGGGACAAGGGTTTGGGGACAGTTGTAACAGAAAATGAAAACATAGGGCAAACATTGGACAATCCTTTAAAGTCCATTTCAAATGATTTACGGTCGGTAAGCCAAATAGGGAAACACCTTGTGGAATTCCGGTCGTTCATTTCCTACGACAATAGCCCACATAGTTTGGAGGTGGAGCCAGGCCGCTTCGATGGTGTTTTGAACGATGGCAAAGCCTATGAGAAGACCCGGCAAGAAATCAATTTGAACCGTTTTTATGCAGATCATTCGGCCGGTTTTGTGTTTAGCTTGAAAAGAATCAGCTTTTCGCCCCGTATGGGCATAGCCTTTCGTCAGCAGCTAATGGAAAGCAATATAATTATGACAAACGATGGGGAAGATCGCCGTATTGGTGGGATCTTTGAAAACCAATTGGAAGGAAACCATACACGGGCCTACCTTAAAACAAAGATCGAATACAGGAAATCGGGGTTTACGGTAAAAGCAAAACTACCTTTTAGTTGGCAACAGGTAAGCTTGAACGATTTGTTGCTTGAAGGAGGAAATCAAAAGCTTGTGCGTTTGTTCTTTGATCCACGGTTGTCCATTGATTACAAGGTCAACGGTTTTTGGCGGCTAAGGGGTTCCTGGGGATATACAAATAAATTGGGCGACATCGACAGGGTTTATTATGGTTTCATTTTAAAAAACCACCGTTTGCTTTCACAAAATGCGGCACCGCTTTCCGAAACTTCCAATCAAAATTTCGGGGTACATGTTTCTTACAGGAACCCGATAACATCATTCTTCAATTCGTTCAACTATATTTTTGGCACTACCAAGACAAACCTGATGTACAGCAATATTGTGCAGGACAACGGGACAACTGTCCTACAAAGTTTTTACCTGCCAAACACGGCCTGGTCGCACAACTTGCAGGCAAGGACCAGTAAATACTTTTCAGGGACGAGGACGACCATTGGTTTTCGTGTCAACCTGAACCTCCGAAAAGGAAAATCGTTGATGAACGATGAACTCTTCAACACCACAAACCTGTTTTATCTCCTTGCCCCTGACTTAAATATCCGTATCACAAGCTGGTTGAATTCCGATTACAGTTTGGAAGCAAATTATATTAAAACCTTTGTTGAACAAGAGAAGAAAAGCGATATTCCCATTTTCAGGCACAAATTGAACCTGTTTGCGTTTCCGGCAAAAAACCAGCTCATCAGCATTGAATCCGAATACTATAAGCTTAACTACACAAACAATATCTTTGTTGACATCCTATATCGTTATACTGTTACAAAACGGAAAATCGACATTGAATTGCGGTGGAACAATATTTTCAACAACAAAACCTATACAAGTTACCAGGCAAGTGATTTTATCGTTTGGGAATCAACCTATATTTTGAGGCCGTCACAAGTATTCCTTTCGGTCAAGTTTAGCTTTTAGGGAATTTTCCAAAACGGAAACCAGAAGCGTTACTTGGAAGATAAATATTTGTTGGAGAAAATACCAACAAAGGGCAGGGTATTTTTTAAGGAAAATCCTTGTAGCTGAATATATCAACAAGGAGTATAATTGTTTGACATTTCAAATGCTTTTCAATTTTCCAGCTAAAAAAAGGCTATATAAAACAAAAAAGTTCACTTACTCAAGCGGCAAATTAAAACCAAGGGAAACCTGGAGGGTGGAATTGGAATATTTTGCCGAACCTTCTTTGGAACTGTAATCACCCTTTTTCATATCGAACTTAAAGCCTTGGGAATAGCGTAGGCCGGCATTGAATTTTGGGGAAAGCTGAAACCGCAGACCGACATCTATCCCCATATCAAAACTTTTCACAAGGTCTTCGCCCGAGATAAGGTAACCGAATTCCGGGCCAAATTCAATTTCGACAAGTTTGCCCGGACGGTAATAAAACATTATAGGGAAATTCAAATAATTAAGGCTGGCATCCACAGTGCCCAGGCTATCCGTTTCGTATTTGAACCCTTTATTGGAAAACAACACTTCCACCTGTACCCCGAAATGTTCGGAAAAAGAGGAATTGACATAGGTGCCAATATGGTAGGACGGACGTGAAAGAAAAGCCTCGTTCTTTATGGAATTATCGGAAGCAAAAACCTGCATGTCGCTAAGATTAAGCCCGCCTTTTATCCCAGCATTTAATTGTGCCATTACCGAAAAACCACTTGTCAGCAATAAAAACAGAATGAATGTAATTTTCTTCATATAACTTGCTTTTCAAAGATATGTTCGATTAAAACATAACATTACACCCAAACGAAAAAAAACCGGTTTTATCATTTATACTGACGGAAATCAACTTTATTTTCCTTTGTCAGCTTACAGTCAATCCACACAGGTTGATTTCGTCAGTATATGCTGATCACTAAAAGCATGTTCCTGTAGTTATGGGTTTCAAACAGCATCAGCATAGCGGGCAAAAATACATAAAAAGAAATCGGTCTATTTATCTGCCTTGTCCTTACAAGCAAGTACGGCCAACAGACAAAATATCCCAAAAAAGATAAAGGGCTCGGCCAGACGAAACCAATTAAAATAATAGCGAACACTGAGGAACTCACCTGTCAACCTGCCATAGACACCAAAAAGGATAAAGAGGCCACCAAGGGTACCTGAGGAGATTCCGAGATATCTGAAAATTTGTTTCATAATTGAAGTTTATTTGATTAAGGAAGCATACTGACGAAATCATTCCGAAAAAGAATACCTATCTGCCAACAATGGAAGGCAAACATGATTTCCGTCAGTACAAAAGTACAAATTGTTTTCTACATTGAAAAACAACCTGAAAATTTATCGGTGAACCTCACCCATATTTCAACATTTCAAACAAACATTTTAATGACAAATTGGTTTGTTTAGGGAATTGAATGATTTTTTTGTTAACAAGTTAACAGGTTATGAGAATAAGCCTATTTTTGCAATTAATTTTAAAAAAGTACAATGAACAAAATAAAAGACATACTGTTTTCCATGCAATTAACGGGCATCTTGCTCATGTTGTTTGCCATCGTAATCGGGTTTGCCACATTTGTCGAAAATGATTTTGGCCCCGAAACTTCCAAATATCTCATTTACAATTCCCTTTGGTTTGAGATAATGCTGCTACTGCTTGCTATCAACCTCACAGGGAACATTTTCAGGTATAAAATGTACGAATTGAAAAAATGGCCCATGTTCCTGTTCCATATTTCATTTCTCGTTATTTTCATCGGGGCAGCCCTCACCCGCTACGTGGGATTTGAAGGCATGATGCACATCCGCCAGGGAGCCCAATCATCTGAAATGACTTCCGATAAAACATATGTGGAGGTGAATGCCACCGACGGCACAAACCACTATTCATCAAAAGAGAGGGTGTTCAACACACCGGCTGCCGTAATAAAATACAAAGATGGTTTTTCAGTTGGGGATAAAAAAGTAAATATCAATATCGAAAAGTATTTTATGAACGCTGCCGAGTCCATCGTGAACGAAGAAGGGGGCAAGCCCATTATCTGGTTGGTGATTTCCAACCCTGAAAAGGGAAGGACGAATTTGTATTTGAACGATAACGAAACATTGGATTTCGCAGGGGTTGTTTTCAGCCTGAACAATCGGGAAGCAGAGTCCGATGTGACAATATCGCTGTCAGAATCGGACATGACATTTATGGCAACCGACACGACCGAGTATATGAGCATGGCCACAGGGGAAACGGAACTCCTTTCGCCCGATACCCTTTTACCGCTTAACCAAAGGGCGCTATATAAAATCAACGATGTGAGTTTTGTTGTGAAGCAAATGTTCACAAGCGGAAAAATAAAACTGGTGAGCGGTTCGGCAAAAAAGGACATGAATTCCATGGACGCTTTTACCGCAAAGGTCGTAGTGGATGGAAAAACCGAATATGTAGATGTTTATGGAGGAAAGGGCTTTTTAATGGAACCAAAAAAGGTCAACGTCAATGGAGTGGACCTGGAAATCGGTTTTGGTGCCGATAGAATTGAGTTGCCGTTTGCCATACAGTTGAACAAATTTGAGATGGAACGCTATCCCGGCTCCAACAGCCCTTCATCCTACGCCAGTGAGGTCACGGTGATCGACAAAGCCCGGAACATCGAAATGCCGCACAGGATTTATATGAACCATGTATTGAACTATGATGGCTTTCGTTTTTTCCAATCTTCTTTCGATCAGGACGAAAAAGGGACAATCCTTTCCGTAAACCACGACAGATGGGGGACAACCGTCACGTACATTGGCTACCTGATAATGGCCATTGGGATGTTCTTTACGATTTTCAACAAAAGCAGCCGGTTCCATTACCTTATCAAGCTTTCTTCAAAACTCAGGGAAACAAGGAAATCATCATTGACAAGTTTGCTTATTTTCTTTTCCATCGGGATTTTGAGCCTTCCATCAGCTTTTGCCCAAGAAATAAATACTTCCGGTGATTTACCACCCGTAATAGACAAATCAATTGCTGCTGAATTTGGGAAATTGTTGATTCAGGACAATCAGGGAAGGATAAAACCCTTAAGCACACAAGCTTCCGAAGTTTTGAGAAAACTTTCACGGAAAACAACTTTCGAGGGACAAACACCCGAACAGGTATTCCTCGGGATGATGGCCTATCCTTCGCAATGGCAAAAAGTGCCGATGATAAAGGTAAAGCACCCCGAACTAAAATCCATCCTCGGTATCAAGGGAAAATATGCCTCCTTTGGCGATATTGTGGACTTGAACGGAAAAGGGGGGTACCTTATTTCAGAATATGTGAACAAGGCCTATGCGAAAACCCCATCGCAAAGGGGAACCTTCGACAAGGAGGTAATGAAGTTGGACGACAGGGTAAACGTGGCCTATATGGTTTATATGGGCGCTTTTATAAAAGCATTCCCGATTCCGGGGCACAGCAACCAAAAATGGGTAACGCCCGATAAGGCAGATGAACACCTAAAAGACGAAGAGGCATTGTTCGTAAAGGGGATACTGTCCATGTTCCTTTCGGAATTGCGCGAAGCACAAAAATCAGGGAATTATGAAAAAGCGAAGGAGAACTTGCAATATATCTTTCAATATCAACGGAAACATGGGAAAGATGTTATGCCATCCAAGTCACAGGTGAACGCTGAAATATTCTATAATAAAAGCAATATTTTCGGTCGGCTGGTTTCCTTATATGGCTTGATTGGATTTGTATTGCTTGTCCTTCATTTTATCACCATTTTCAAGCCAGGGATGAAACTGAAATGGCCGGTACGCATCTCGCTTGTTTTGTTGATGCTCGTGTTCCTGCTCCATACCCTTGGATTGGCATTGCGCTGGAAAATCTCGGGCCATGCCCCCTGGAGCAATGGATACGAATCCATGTTGTACATTGGATGGGCCACGATGCTGGCCGGGATTATTTTCGTGAAACGCTCACCAATCACACTTGCAGTTACGGCTTTACTGGCTTCACTCATCCTTGCCATAGCCGGTTTGAGTTGGATGGACCCTGAAATCACAAACCTGGTACCGGTACTTAAATCCTATTGGCTGATCGTCCACGTTGCCATTATCACGGCAAGTTACGGGTTTCTTGCCTTGGCTGCCCTTTTGGGTTTTGTCAATTTAATATTGATGAACCTGAAATCGGAAAAAAACCTGCAAAGGATCGATCTGACGATACAAGAACTTTCGGCTATTATCGAAATGACCATGGTGATCGGTTTGTTCATGCTTACGATCGGCACCTTCCTTGGTGGTGTTTGGGCCAATGAATCCTGGGGAAGGTATTGGGGCTGGGATCCGAAAGAAACCTGGGCTTTGGTTACGGTATTGGTTTATTCCTTTGTGGTTCACATGCGATATATCCCCGGTTTCAAGGGAAGTTTTGCCATGAGTTTTGCAGCATTGATTAGTTACGCTTCGGTAATGATGACCTATTTTGGGGTGAACTATTACTTATCGGGCTTGCATTCCTATGCCGCAGGTGACTCCATCCCTGTTCCCAATTTTGTTTATTATACATTGATTGTAATTTTTGTAGTGGGCATTATGGCCTGGGTTACGGAAAGGAAATTTATAAAGAAATAACGCTGGTCAAATGGAGCTTGTCGAAATGTGAACCAATTGGTGAATCAAACATGTTTCGACAAGCTCAACATGACCAACCCCTTCATGGCCGGGCTCAACATGACCGATCCCTTCAGATCAGGTGCAACATAACCGAGCCGATCAGGTTGATGACGTGACCCGACATATCCATTTGGCTTAAAGAACTTTTCACACAACTTATTTCTTAATTTCGGAAGAAGGATGTGCTATTATCCATTTTTTATCCTGAATATCAAAAATATATTCCGGGACATTTCTGTTTTCAGAATTGAGCAAGCCCCGTGCGAAACCGGAATAAACCTTCATTTTATCATAAGCACTGTAAACAAAGAACCCGGGACAGTATTCAAATTCGGAAAGAGGGAGGATATAAAAGCTTTTGTCTCCTTTGATCCTTGGGGCATACACCCAGGTAAGGATATAGCCAGCTTCGCCAATTTCCGTTTGGCCACCGGACTTGTTCAATGTGAGCTTAAACATGGCACCGCCATCCCGTGGTCGTGTCCGCTGGTTCGACACAAAATTCCCAAGAGAGTAAACCACGACCTTATCCGGCTTGCCCGGTGATTCAACCCGCTCCATCCTGCGCAATACATGTGGATGGGAGCCAATAATTATATCAGCGCCTTGTGCAAACATCTTTTTTGTTAGTTCCACAAAAGCTTTCTCCGGTTCGGTTTCGTATTCCGTTCCCCAGTGCATGAACATAATGATTTTATCAGGCTTCTCCTTTTTTGCCCGTTCAATATCCAACAAAATCAAAGAATCATTGATGTAGTTCACGCTATTGGGAAAAACGGCCTCATTGCCATTTGTGCCATAGGTATAATTGAAAAGGGCAATTTTAATCCCGTTTTTTTCAAGGAACAGTGGATGGTTTTGGTTTTTCTCCAGCGAATCCACGAAAGCCCCAGTATGCGGAAAACCAAGGTTCTCCAAAACCTGATGCGTGCGTTCAAAACCTTCTTTGCCCGTATCGTTGGCGTGATTGTTAGCCATCACAAGGCAATCGATCCCGGAATCCTTAATGGCAAAGGCCATTTCGTCCGGGGCGCTGAACCTGGGGTAACCTTTGTAGGGTTTTCCCGCAAAAGTCACTTCCAGGTTGGCAATGGCAATATCGGCACCGGAAATAATCCCTTTGATGTAAGCGAAAGTGGTATCATAATCATAAATGGTCGAAGCACTATCATAAGCCGCTTCTATCTGGGCATCGTGGTTCATGATATCGCCAATGAAAAGTAGCGAAAGGGAAGTTGTATCCTGATTTTGCGCATTGCAGAAAAGCGGCAAAAGTATAAGGGTTATCAAAAAAAATCTATTTCTCATTCAGGCAGTCTATAATTAAATGTGCTGTTTTTAGCGAAGCCCCGTGACCTCCCAATTTAGCTTTTAAGGATTTGTAATCCCCTTTTATCTTTAGGTAACTTTCCTGATTATTTATGATACGGTCCAATTCCTTTTTAAGGTTCACTGTATTCAAATCATTTTGGATCAACTCCTTTACAACTTCCCTGTCCATAATCAGGTTCACGAGGGAAATGAATTTGATCAAATCCTTGTCAACAACCATTCTGGCAATATGGTACGAAAGGAAGCTCCCTTTGTAACAAACCACCTCAGGGACTTCAAAAAGGGCGGTTTCGAGCGTAGCCGTCCCTGATGTAACAAGGGCAGCAAACGAATTCCGCAAAAGTTCATGCGTTTGGCCAAAAACTATTTTGATATCGCCTTCGGTAAAAAGCCCTTTGTAAAAACCCTCATCAATGGACGGAGCGCCCCCAACGACAAATTGATAATCGGGATAAGCCATACAGACCGACAACATCAGCGGCAATATTTTGCTGATTTCCTGCTTTCGGCTACCGGGAAGCAAAGCGATAACAGGTTTCTCCGGCAAATTATTATTTATTCTAAAAGCAGCAGGGTTTTCTTCCGGAAGCTGTTCGATCATATCCAATAAAGGATGTCCCACAAAATCCACATCGACACCATATCTTTTATAAAAACCCTTTTCAAAAGGGAGGATCACGAACATGCGATCAACAAACTTTTTTATTTTATGCACACGCGATGTTTTCCAGGCCCAAATTTGCGGTGAGATATAATAGAAAACCCTGAAACCCTCGTTATGGGCAAACTCGGCAATGCGGAGGTTAAAGCCCGGATAATCAACCAGGACAAGGGCATCCGGTTTATAAGCCTTAATGTCCTTTTTACAAAGTTTAATGTTGTTTAGTATTGTTCCCAGGTTTGCCAGCACTTCAGCAAAGCCCATAAAAGCCAGTTCACGGTAATGTTTGACCAATACCGCCCCTTGCTTTTGCATAAGGTCGCCGCCCCAACAACGGAATTCTGCAGAAGGGTCTTTCTTCTTCAATTCCTTCATGAGATTGGAGGCGTGCAAATCCCCTGAAGCTTCACCGGCTATGATATAGTATTTCATCTGCAGAATTAAAGATTCCCCTTCAATATAAAGGAGAGGATAATTGAAATAAATGTGACAACAATAATGCCCCTTCCGGTTTTATCGTATTTCAGGTTGATGAAATAATAGCGCAGTATCAAGAGGTTGCCAACAAAACTCAACAATACATGGCTTTCGTTATCCAACCCTGAACCTGTCCCGTTTATTTCAATGACAATGAGGTTAATAATCCATATTATCCCATATAAAAGTGTAGGGAACAGTATCCCAATTATAAACCCGAACAGGAAATGGTCTTTTTTTAGTACTTTCATTTTATCTGTTTTCTCTTAATTACATTCTTAGTTACCAAATTTGCCAATTGATAATAACTTGCAATAATGCATTGCAATAATACATTGCAATAATACATTGCAATAAAGACTACAAGACCAGATGCTTATAAATGGCATTGTCACAGTTTATATTAAAATGAGAACCTTGTCTTAGTTACTATCTTAGTTGCTTTTTTATAACAAACTTCGATTTCAATAATTCCCAATTCACTCCCACCCCTTCAATTCCTCAATCATTCTATGTGCTGTTAAATCGTAATGAACAGGAACAACTGTCACATAATTATTTGCCAATGCCCAGGAGTCGGTATCGGGGGAAGTGTCCCCATCCTCGAATTCCCCGGTAAGCCAGTAATACTCCTTTTTGTAAGGATCAGTGCGTATGTCAAATTTTTCGGCCCACCGCCCTTTTGCCTGTCGGCATATCTTTATTCCTTTGATTTCATGTTCGCTTTTGGCAGGGATATTCACATTTAAACAAACCCCTTTGGGGAGTTTTTCCTGAAGGACATTTTCGATAATCTGCGTTACATATTCGTCCACATGGCTAAAATCGGCTGCATGGGAATAATCGAGCAACGAAATCCCAATTGCCGGGATGCCATCAATGGTGGCTTCGATAACGGCGGCCATTGTCCCCGAATAAATGATATTGACCGAAGCATTGGAACCATGGTTGATGCCGGAAAGTACGAGGTCGGGATTCCGGCCCAAAACAATTTGTTCGCCCAATTTGATGGAATCAACAGGCGTTCCGTTGCAACTGTATTCCCGATAGCCTTCCTCTTCGGCTATTTTTTTCAACCTCAATGGATGGCTCATCGTAATGGCATGCGACATTCCCGATTGTGGTTTATCAGGGGCCACCACCGCCACATCGCCCAACTTACGGGCAATGTTTATCAACTTGCGCAGGCCGGGCGCGTCCCAGCCATCATCATTGGTTATTAGTATGAGTGGTTTTTGCATTTTCAGTAATTTTTGCAAATTTAGTCAATAAATAGTTTGGATAGGGTTGTTATTCTAACTACAGAATCTGGACATTTCCACATAAAGCCGCTGGACAGGAAGCCCAACCACATTAAAATAAGAGCCTTCTATTTTCTCGATACCGATATGGCCAATCCATTCCTGTATGCCATATGCACCGGCTTTGTCATAGGGCTGGAAATTTTGGACATAGTATTCGATTTCGTCCATTGTAAGTTCCTTAAAGAAAACCTTTGTGGTGGAATAAAAGGTGGTCATTTTGTTGTTTGTGCGCAAACTAACGCCGGTAATCACTTCGTGCATGGCTCCCGACAATGTTTTTAGTATCCTTACGGCATCAGCATGATCCTTGGGCTTAGAAAGAACTTCATCATCCTTCCAGACGATGGTGTCGGCGGTTATCACCAGGCAATTTTCACAACTCTCATCCAAATGAAACGACCTTGCTTTCAATGCACTCAGGTATATGGCTATCTTTTCTCTTTTTAAGCCCTTAGGATAATTCTCTTCAAGGTTCAATGCTTGCACCTCAAAATCCAGCCCCAGCCCTTTTAGCAATTCTTTCCTCCGTGGCGATTGTGAAGCCAGTATGATTTTAAAGTTATTGAATAATTCCATATTATTTTTTATCTATTATGAGTTCCCAACCCTTTAGGGTTGGGAAACACAAAACAACTGCATTGATAATATCCCTGCCACCATAATTATTTTAACCGCATTGCTCACCGAATGAAAATCCTTCTTTGTCTTTGCTTTGATAACGTAATACAACACATACAGAAACAATACCTGAACAATCCCAAGATACCATGTGACCAAGAGGAAATCATTCTTGAAAAGCCAATATTGGGAAAAAGCCAATAATGCAATTCCCAATACTATAATCGATGAAGCCAAATATTTCGCTGCATTGTTTCCATAAACAATGGCAAGCGTGCCGTATCCCGATTCCCCATCACCTTCTATGTCTTCGGCATCTTTTAATATCTCCCGTATCATACTGACAATAAAAGCAAATATTGCATAAGCAAAGAATATATAGCTCACGAGCTTCAATGAACTTTGAACCTTAACATAAACCACGGGATTGGAAGTGAGTGCAAAAAACTCGAACAGCCATACAATCAGAATGACCATTGCCGAAAGGGAGGCAACAATCACATTCCCCAACAACAATGTTTTTTGATAGGTTTTGGAATACAAAAACAGCATGATTACAATGGCCAGAAAAATCAAGCCTAATTGTAAACTCTTTACCTGAACGGCAAGGTAAACACCTATCAATAATCCGGAAACACTAAAAACCAAATAAAGGATTTTTGCAGAAAGTCCCGAAACCGATTTTCCAATGAGCATCTTTTCCGGCTTGTTTATCTTATCCGTTTCCACATCAAAAACATCGTTGATGATATTCCCCCCGGCGGTGATAAGGATCGTGGAAAACACCAACAAAGCAAAATCAAGATTGGAAAAAGCCGCATTTACACCCGAATAAGCATACCAATTACCGATCACGCAATACCGCAAAAGATATTGGGTAATGACAATAATCCCGAGATTGGGAAGACGGATAATTTTCAGATATGGGCGCATAATTCAACAAAATCAATACACTTAGTATCGTATTTCTGATATTCATGTATTATTCCATACAGACAAGTTTTGATATTTTTTTGTCTTTTCTCATTAATTCAGGTTAGGCAAAACTTCTCACTTCAAGGATTTACACGTAACTCATATCCCTTCTACCAAGTAAACCCCTCCTTTGTCATCCACTTTTCCTGGATTTTCAGGGTTTGTTCGATCACGTCCCTTACGCAACCTTTCCCACCACCCTTTATGGAGACATATTGCGAAATATTCTTGATCTCGGGAACTGCATCAGCCGGGCAACACGGCAAGCCCACGTCCTGCATGGCCTCGTAATCGGGGATATCATCGCCCATGTACAAAACCGTTTCTGGCCGGATATTGTTTTCCTCAAGGTATTTCTTCAACACAGTGCGCTTGTCCTTCACGCCAAGGAAGAAGTTTTTGATTTTCAGGGCTTCAAACCGCTTTACCATCGACCGGGAATTGCCCCCGGAAATTATGGCCACATTGTAGCCCGATTTCACGGCAAGCTGCATGGCATACCCATCTTTTACGTTTGCCGTCCGCAGCACTTCGCCATCCGGTGTAAGGATAACCGTTCCTTCGGTAAGGACTCCGTCATAATCAAAAATGAATGTGTTTATCTTTTTTAGCTGGTTTTTAAAGTTGCTCATTTTCTATTTGGTTGCGGGTTACGGATTACTAGTTGCTAGTTGCTAGTTAATCCCATTATTTTTTTGCTTAAAAGTTCATATACTTCCCTGAAATCCTCATGTTCCGACAGCATCCCGATGTGTTTGTCGATAATTTTTATATCCTTCCTCAAGGCAGGGCCGGTCTGGGCATTGGAAGGGGAAATTGATTTTGCTTTTTCGGCGGTTTCAATTATCAGGGGCTTCATCATCTCAAAGGAAAGCCCGTTCTCTTCCAGAATATTCTCTGCGATTGAATAAAGAAAATTTGGGAAGTTGCAGGCAAACACGGCCGCCAGGTGCAATTTCTCACGTTGAGCCGAATCAATGAAATAAATTTTTTCAGTAATTGAAATAGCAAGTATTTTCAGCAATTCAAGATTCTCCATCGAACCGGCCTCAAGGCAAAGTGGTACTTCGTTAAAGCAGATATCCCTCTCTTTCGAAAATGTCTGCAAGGGATAAAAAACACCAATATTCTCACCCAAGGGTTTCAGGACATCCATAGAAACCGAACCTGAAGTGTGCACAACCAAAGTATTTCCCACTTTCAATTGATCTACAACCTCTACCAATGCATCATCGCTCACCGAAATCACAATCAAATCAGCATCCTGGCCTATCCCTGAAATTTCATTGACAGGAACAGCTTCACATTTTATGGCCAATTCCCGGGACCGGTGTAAATCCCTGCTGAACACCTGGGTTATTTCCTTCCCTGCATCCACAAAGGTTTTGGCAAGATGTGTTGCCACATTCCCTGCACCAATAAATGATATTTTTTTAATCTCTTTCAAATCCGTTTTTTACGGAAGCGAAATTACAAATTTATTTAGCCGCGAATGCGCAAATCTCTTATTTTACATTTCCTCTTCAACAACCTCCTCCTCCATAAGCTTTGGCACAAATGCCCTCTTCTCCAATCCCGATTCCGTCATCAACCAGGTTTCGCCCGACAAATAATAGGGGGAATGATGTCTGCCTTCAAGGATTACATACATGTTTTCATCAAAATGGATGTAAGTCCCTTCGGGGATTTTCAGGTGGATGGACAAACGTTGATCGCGCCAATGGTCACCTTTTTTTAGGTAAAAATAAGGGTCGAAAGTAATCAATGAATCCCGGATGACATATTCATATTCAATATTTTTCCCCCTTTTCACAGCTTTTTCTTCGGTTTTCCCATGAGCCATATAGCCGATCTCAAATTCAATTTTTTGCTGATTACTTTTTGCCTTGTCAATATAAAGGTGCGGCTTCCCCAAAAAGAAATTATCATCGTCTTGGGTCAGAATAAAATCGGTCGTCTCAATATTATCCCCATATACATATTCCACATTATCAGGGTTCATGGAAAGATACAAAGGGGAATTCAATGGCAATTGAATGGTTTCCGTTTGAGTGTAAATTGCCCCTCTCTTGAATTCCTTGCCCACTTTGTAAGTATAGAAAGAGGTCATCAACAATCCCGCAAGCCAAAGGTAAAATGCCAACCTTCCCGTATATTTTATTTTGCTAAACCCCAAAACCAACCGGATACCCGTATATAAAACCATAAAGAAAGGAACGCCGATAAAAAGCAACAAACCCATCTTCAGGAAGGTATTGCTCCCACTGTTCCCAAGCATCAATTCGGTAAAACTATCCAATGAGAAATACGAAATATGTGAGTCGAAAGGGAGAAAATACCAAGCGTACCCAAACATGGAAACCAGGAATGTGAGCAAAAGTGAGAAACCAATAATCGTTAAAAGAATCCCGGCAAAAACCAAAACTACCCGAACGAATATTGCCAATATCTGTGTAAGCAAATTGGCAATATTGTTCAAATCGGATTTATGGGTTACGCTTTTTTTTTTGAAGGTGTTTTTTGCCTCCTCCGAAAAATCGTTGAATTTGTCTTTCAATTTGTCAATCTCCTCTTTGATGGAATGTTCTATATTGGAAATATTCACCTTCTCCCCTCTCATCTCTAATTTCTCGGCCGTGGTTTTTGCTTCCGGCACAACGATCCAGAGAATGAGGTAAACAATGAGCCCGGTACCCGCCCCTAAAACAATGGCCAACACAAACACCAGCCTGAACCAAACAGGATCAGATTGGAAGTAGCTGCCCAAGCCTCCACAAACACCTGCAATCATGGTATTGTCGGGATCACGGTAAAGCCGTTTTGATTTTTTGGAGGTGCTTCCGGGGTTCTCCTCAAAGACTTCCTCGCTGTCAAATTCACTGGGCAAACCGATTACCTCGATTACCTTTTCGATGTCCTCGATGGTGATCACCTGTTTATGACCGTTGGTTTTTTCCTGTAGCATTTCAGCTATACGGGCCTCAATATCCGAAATAATCTCATCGCGGCCATCTACCCCCGAAAAGTGTTTCTTTATACTGTTCAGGTAATCGTTCAACACATTGAATGCGTCTTCATCAATGTGAAATACTATCCCGTTTACATTTACTGTGAATGTCTTCTTCATTTGTTAAAATTTAAACCATAAAAGGCCTTTAAGAACATAAAAGATGAGATAATAATCAATTTCTCACATGTTTAGACCGGTCATGGGTGTTTATCTATTTGTTGTTTTATGCAATAATTTCCTGTTCCTGTTTTTTTGCGACTTTCAATACTTTCAACCTTCCGGGTTTCTATCGCACATTCCCGCTTCAACCCAAAAGGTCTTTAATGCTTTATGTCTTTCTGGATTTTATTGTTTGCCGATATTTTTGATACGGCCTCCACAAGGTCGTGCCAACCCTTGTCAAGAAAAGTCAACGACTCAATGCCTTTTTCTGTAATCTGGAAATATTTGCGCGGTGGCCCCGATTTGGATTCTTCCCATCGGTAACTCAACAGTCCATCATTCTTCAAGCGGGTGAGCAAAGGGTACATCGTCCCCTCCACAACGATAAGTTTCGCATCCTTCAGTTTCGCGATAATATCCGAAGCATAAACCTCCTTGTCGGAAATTATCGAAAGGATGCAATACTCCAGCACCCCTTTTCGCATCTGCGCTTTTGCTTTTTCAATATTCATGCAGCAAAGATAATGAAAAAATACAGTACTATGCAACACATAGTACTATAAAATTAAAATTTATTTTATAACAAGCTGGTTTCTTGTTAGATAAAAACGAAAATAATTTATCCACAAATAATATATGGGAGAAATTTGCAATAGACCCGTTGGTGAAAACACCAATGGATGGCAGTGAAATTTTGACCAAATGCAAATCAAACAATCGACAATAACACCCACGGATACAATGGGCAAAACAAAAAACCCGTTGGCGAAAACACCAACGGGTTAAAAAAGTTGCGGAGAATGAGGGATTCGAACCCCCGGAGGTGTGACCCTCAACGGTTTTCAAGACCGCCGCATTCGACCACTCTGCCAATTCTCCAAAAGCGGTGCAAAAGTACAATTATTTTCGATTTGAAATCAAATTTAAAAATAATTTGAAATTTCGGCCAGTCAATTTACCGTTAACTTGTTTTATCCAACCGTTAGCTGATTATTCCTTGACCGCTCCCAAATATTTGAGTATTTTTGACACCTCTAAAGTTTACTATTTAAAAATCCTAACATCTCAGGTCATATGAATAAGATTCAACTACAATATTTTCCGGGGCATATTAATACAACTTGGCGTTTTCTAATTATTCTCATTCTTTTTTCCATCATGGCAATTCCAGGTTCACAGGCCCAAAAGCTGAACGCTTTTCTTTCTTATACCGTTTTCAATTCACCTGAATCTGGCCCATACATAGAAACCTATTTGGCGGTTGATGGGAAAACTGTTCGTTTTATAAAGAACGAGAACAACAAATTCATTGGCTCCGTCCAGATAATTATGATTTTTAAAAAGGGAGAAGAAATAGTTAACTTTGACAAATATGAATTGCTCAGTCACGAGCTGGAGGACACGACATCCATAAACTTCGACTTCCTCGATCAACAGCGCTATTCACTTACCAATGGCGAGTACGTATTCGAAATCCAGATTTCAGACATAAACAATGACATTGAGCCTTTCGTAAGCTTTCATCCCATTAACATTGAATTCCCGGAAGATAAAATCAGCATATCGGGAATAGAATTGATCAAAACATACGTAAAAACAGAAACCGAAAACACCTTATCGAGAAACGGCTATGATATTACCCCGCACATTTCTAATTTCTATGCCGAAGACGATAATACACTGACCTATTATGCCGAGATATACAATACCGACAAACTACTCGGGAAAGATAGCAAATACCTTTTAACATCATACATCCAAAAGGTTGATAATGCAAAAAAACTAAGCAAGTATGTCAAATACAAAAAAGAAAACACAAAACCGGTCAATATCCTTTTTAACGAATTCAATATAACCAACCTCGAATCGGGGAATTACTTACTGGTTATCGAAGCGCGCGACAAAGAAAACAATCTCATCGGCCTTAATAAAATGTATTTTCAGCGCAGCAATCCACGGATAAAAATAACCATTGAAGATTTGGCAAAAGTAAATGTGGAGAATTCTTTTGCAAGCAGGATCACGAACATTGACACATTAAGGGAATATGTGCACTACCTTGAACCCATCTCGTCCAATCAGGAAGTGGGATTTGCCATGTTAAACATGAGAACCGCCGACCTGGAAACCATGCAAAAGTTCTTCTACCAATTTTGGTATGAGCGCAACAACCTGGAGCCTGAAAGGGAATGGGAAAAATACCTGGATAAAGTGAACCAGATAAACCTGGCATATGCGACCCAAATCTCAAAAGGCTATGAAACCGACAGGGGACGGGTTTATTTAAAGTACGGCCCACCAAATGCCATTTCCGAAAGCTATAACGAACCGGCAGCTTATCCGTACGAAATCTGGCATTATTATGTTCTGGAAAATGGGGAAAGGGACAGGAAGTTTGTATTTTACACCAAAGATATCGTAACGAATGATTTTACCTTGCTCCATTCAGACGTAACCGGTGAATATTCAAATTACCGCTGGCAGTATTACCTGTACCAAAGGGTAGATCCCGGTTTTAATATCGATCAAAGGACAACGCCCGATACCTGGGGGGGCAACTCCAAAAGGTACTTTGACATACCTCGTTAACCGGAATTCTAAATTTAATTTGGAATTACCGTCTGGTTTATTTATATTTGGAGCATATTTATCAAAAACCATTTTTCGTTGTTGTCCTAAAACTGTTGTCATGAAAAAAGTAAACAAATCCCTACTCGTTTTCTTCCTTTTCCTCGGTATTTCTTTAAATGCCCAACCCACCCAATTAACATGGGAATTCAAAAACGTATCCATTATTTCCCCCGGTGGCGGGGCATTGGACTCGCTTCGTTTTGAAGTTTGGATTTCCGCAGACATGCCAGGCTCCTATTTTGGGATATCATCTATTGCAATTGAATACCCCGAAAGTGTTTTTGGTTCCTTTATCGCTGACCCAAACCTTAACAACTTAAGTCTTCAACGGGGAAATTTCCTTCAACAAAACCTTGGAGGGATCTACAACTACAATATCTTGGGTACTACAAATTTTTCTCCTCAAATCCTCACAACAATAATCCAACCTGCATTTTCCTTTCCCCCCTTCCCCGTTCCGTATGGCATAATAGAGATTCCCACAACACCCACACAATTCATGATATTCACGGCAGCAATACAGGATAGGTGCGGAACAGGACAAATGATTTTCAATGCCGACCTGATGAACGGCTCCCAGGAGTGTATCCCTGATTGTTCTTTTGCCGATCCCAACATATACGTACAAGATGAAATGGTTTCCTTTCCCATTGGGATTTGTTCAAGCTCCTGGACAGGAGCCATTGACAATGATTGGTTCGATATGGGCAATTGGGCCGAAGGTACAATTCCGAGCGAACAGATGACGGCCAATATCCCGTCCGGTACGCCCAATGAGCCATTGATCGCATCTTCGGTTGCACGGTGCAAAGATTTGACCATTGAAACCGGGGCGGTTTTGCAAATATCAAGCGATGGGGCCTTAACCGCAACAGGAACTATTTATAACGATGGCCATATTATAATGATCGGGGAAAATACCGGTGCATCCCTGATCGAAAACGGACTGGAAGGTACTGGGACTTTTGAGTACCAGCAGTATTTGCACCCGGGCCCTGAAATGAGCCACCTTGGCTGGCATTTCGTTTCATCCCCGGTAAACAATACGGTTTCGGGCGACTTTACGGGATATTGGCTAAAAGAATGGAACGAAACCACGGGAAGTTATAATGCTATGGATATTGAAAACAGCGATTGCCCTGGCTCGCTTTTTACCGTTCCTTTAACACCGGGAAAAGGTTATTTTGCGAAACAAAATCTCGGCTATGTCGACGATTGCCCAATCCCTACGGGAAGTACGGGCGATTATGTGGAATTTGGTGGTGACTTTATGGGCGGCTACCCCACACATCCCACGTCCATGGCAACAATGGACAATGTCAACACCGGAGCCGTTTCGGTTAGCATTACTGCAGGCAATTCCAATTGGAACCTCCTCGGCAACCCCTATCCCTCGGGATTGGACTGGGACCTGGCAGCTATTCCTTCAGGCCTCAACAATGCCATTTACTTTTGGGACGAGGACATGGAACAATATGCGGCCTACTCAAATGGTATTGGAGTGAACGGGGGAACCAACGTAATTCCACCGACACAGGGTTTCCTCGTTGAGGCAAACGGGACCCAGCCCGAGTTTTATTTGAGCTTTCACAATTATATGAGAGTCCATGGTACGACATCTTATTTTAAGGACACAGACCCGGCGAACAAAATACTCCGGCTAAAAGCGATGGCAAATGCTTATTCCGACGAAACTGTAATCCGTTTCAGCGAAGATGCAAGTGTGGGATGGGACAAGCAGTACGATGCCAAAAAACTCTTTTCCGGGAAAACCGAAACCCCATCGATCTATAGCCTTTCCGAACAGGATATGCTTTCGCTTAATTCACTCCCGGCAATCGATAATGTACCACTGGCATTTGCTTGCGGCGTTTCGGGAACATATTCCATAGAAATCTTGGAAACAGATGATTTCCCCGTTGTGGTCCTTGAGGATGTTTTTACCGGGAAAACCACCGACTTGCTGTCAGGCCATTACACCTTTGATTATGTAAAAGGAGAAGATTCCGATAGGTTTATCCTTCATTTTGGTGCAATGGGGACTACAGAAAGCGATATGGTACCGAACATTCAAATCTGGTCATTCCAAAATAAAGTTTTTGTGGATGTCCAAAACATTTCTAAAGGGGAAATAATCGTATTGAACATATTGGGGCAGGAAGTAGGGAGAAAATACATTTCACAGGGCATTAATTCCCTTTCCGTTAATTCCACTAATTCATATTATATCGTTAAAGTCGTTGGGGATAAAGCCCTCAAAACCGGAAAAGTCTTTATTAAATAAAACCACTAATACTACCAATTATGAAAATTTCAAGAAACCTAAGCATCATTTTCATCCTGTTTTTCAATGCTTATTGCTTTGCCCAACCCACCCAATTAACATGGGAATTCAAAAATGTATCCATTATTTCACCTGGTAGCGGGGCATTGGACTCGCTTCGTTTTGAAGTTTGGGTATCGGCGGATGCCACGGGTTCTTATTTTGGGCAATCAGCGGTTGCCATTGAATACCCCTATACTGTTTTTGGCTCCAATATATGGAGCAACACCATAGGCCAAAGCAATCTTAGGTTTGAAAGGGGAAGTCTGTTGTTAGAGAGCTTTGGTGGTAACATGAAATATAACATCATGGGGATTGCAAACACTTTTCCACAAGTATTCAGCGTCCTTGTCCAACCGGCACTCGTACCTTTTAACGAATTATACTATACGATGGTACCCACAACGCCAAATCAATTTATGATTTTTACAGTTGCCATACAGGATACATGCGGAACAGGACAGATGATTTTCAATGCCGACCTGATGAACGGGTCCCAGGAGTGTGTACCCGATTGTTCTTTTGCCGATTTTAGCATCTACGACCAGGGCGATATGATTACGTTCCCTTTGGAAAGTTGTACAGTTGGGACAATGGAAAACAAGATTAAAGATATCCAGATATGGTCAATCAACAACATTGTTTATGTCAATGCCCCAAATATTTCCAATGGTGAAATCATTGTATTGGACATGATGGGAAAGGAAGTGGCAAGGAAACAAACTTCACAAGGTTTAAATTCAATACAGCTGAATACTGCCAACTCGTATTACATTGTGAAAGTAATAAGCGATGAAACCCTTAAAACCAGAAAAGTTTTCATCCGGTAAAGTGAGGTTCCCCGGCTCTTCATTTCTTTCAAATTATCTTCACCAATAAAATTAATTGCACTAATTTTAGCCCCTTAAATCTCTTTTGAAGGATTTTCACAAATGGGCATTAAAGTAGCAGTCGTAATCTTAAACTGGAACGGGAAAAAATTCCTTGAAGATTTTCTTCCGGGCGTGATTGAACACAGCCGAAACGATGCTGAGGTTATTGTGGCCGACAATGCTTCCTCCGATGGTTCGGTAGCCTTTCTCAAAAAACGGTTTCCTGAAATCCGTATTATCCAGAACAAGGTAAATGGAGGCTTTGCCAAAGGTTATAATGATGCGCTTGCCAAAGTAAAGGCGAAATATTATATCTTGCTGAACTCGGACATTGAAGTTACGCCCAATTGGATAAAGCCGGTGATCGACCTGATGGAAACGGACAATAAAATCGTGGCCTGCCAACCCAAACTCCGTGGGTTTCATTCCAGGGGAGATTTTGAATATGCCGGTGCTGCCGGTGGTTTTATCGACAAATATGGATATCCCTTCTGCCGGGGCCGTTTGTTCCAATCCATCGAGAAAGATAAAGGGCAATATGATGATGTTGCGGAAATTTTCTGGGCCACCGGGGCCTGCCTTTTTGTAAAGGCCGAGGTTTACCATGAACTCGGAGGCCTTGACGAACGCTTTTTTGCCCATATGGAAGAAATTGATTTTTGTTGGCGGGCCAAGAACCAGGGTTACAAGATCATGTATTGCCCCCACTCCACCGTTTTTCATGTTGGTGGCGGTACACTTCCCAAAAAATCATGGAAAAAGACTTACCTCAATATGCGCAACAACATCATCATGTTGTATAAAAACCTACCTTCGGAAAGGCTCTTGAAAGTGTTCATAGCCCGGCTGTTCCTCGATGGGGCAGCAGCCTTCAAGTTTTTAATTGATGGGGGCTTTAAGGATTTCTTTGCTGTTGCCAAAGCGCATTTCCGGTTTTATTCCATGTTGCCCCGTCTTGCAAAAGAGAGGAAAAAAGCATCCCTTGACCCTGTTACCAGGATTTACCAAAAAAACATCGCATTTGAATATTTTTTAAAGAAAAAGAAAAAGTATTCGGATTTTGATGAAGGGAAATTTAGTTAGTGAAAGATACAAAATAAGTTCAGCAGAACAGGCATTGTTGTTTTTGTTTTTTACGAGTTTACGAGGCGGAAAAACTGCGAATAGCCACAGTTTATTTAATGTTTTTCCAACAAAGTAAAAGGTGAAAAGAACTTGCCTAAATGGGGAAATTATTTCGTATCTTTCACTTAGTAACTTATAAAAAACTCAATATTGCCAAGCGATAAGAATCCAAGCCAAAGCCAATAATAGACCCCGAAGCGGCCGGTGCAACAAGTGAAATATGCCGAAACCCTTCACTGGCAAATATATTTGAAACATGAACTTCCACAACAGGTGTTTCGATAGACCTTACCGCATCCGCAATAGCAACCGAAGTATGTGTATAACCCCCGGCATTCAGGATAATGCCATCACCGGAAAAACCAATTTCATGAAGTTTGTTGATGATTTCCCCTTCCACGTTACTTTGGAAATAAGTGAACCGGATATTGGGAAATTCCACATTTAGCTTTTCAAGATAATCCCCAAACGAAGTTTCCCCATAAATGGGCTTCTCCCTTTTTCCCAAAAGGTTCAGGTTTGGGCCATTGATTATTGATATTTCCATAGTTCTGTTTTTGGAAACAAAATTAAAGGAAAATATTTATTTATCCCGCTTATAAAATAATTGTAGTTTTGCACATCAACAGGGGTGCTTGTTTTTAAGTGGGAACGTTCCATTAAAAATAGGCTGAGAACAGACTCTTTGCTTTGCCATTCAAAAAAGCAGGAACCTGATCCGGGTAATGCCGGCGTAGGAAAATCGAATTCTATTCATTTTGCTTTCCCCTTTTGTAATAAACAATAAAAAGTATTAAAGGAAATCTTGGTTCTATCAGTCTTGGTTCTATCAGTCTTGGCTCTATCAGTCTTGGCTCTATAAAAACATTAAATTATGAAACTGTCAACACTTATCTTTCTTGCAATTGTTTTTCCCATTTGGGCATTGGCACAATTTTCCATTTCAGGGATTATTACGGATAAAGAAACCGGGAAAACCATGCCCGGTGCAAGTGTGACAATTGACGAAACATTTTTATCAACTTCAACGGATGCAAGTGGCAGCTATGTTTTCAAAAAACTAAAATCAGGGAAACATACCGTAAAAGTTTCCTTTATTGGTTATAAAACAATTGCAAGGGATGTTGATCTCCAAAGCGATTTGGCATTGGACTTTGAACTGGTTTATAGCAGTATCATTAGCGAAGAAGTAATCATTCAAGCCAGCCGGGCACAGGCAAAATCCCCAACGACCTACACTACAATTGACAAGGAACAAATTTCAGAAAACAATACCGGACAGGACTTGCCCTACATTCTGCAGCTTACGCCTTCGGTGGTTACCACTTCCGATGCTGGTGGTGGCGTGGGATATACGGGCATTCGCATCCGGGGAACCGATATTACCCGTATCAATGTGACCATGAACGGAGTGCCGATAAACGATGCCGAATCCCAGGGTGTTTATTTTGTTGACCTGCCCGACCTTGCATCTTCGGTAAACAATATCCAGGTTCAAAGAGGTGTTGGGACATCTTCAAATGGCCCTGCTGCTTTTGGGGCCAGCATCAATATCCAGACAACAAAACTCAATGCTGACCCTTATGCGGAAGTCAATAGTGCAGCTGGTTCTTTCAACACATTTAAAAACACCTTGAATTTTGGTTCAGGGTTGGTCAACGGCAAATGGGCTTTTGATGGAAGGTTGTCAGCCATAAACTCAGATGGCTATATTGAGCGGGCTTCTTCAAACCTCAGATCATTTTACATTTCAGGAGGCTATTATGGAGAAAAAGACATCCTGAAAGCCATCATTTCCTCCGGTCGCGAAAAAACCTATCAGGCATGGTACGGCACGCCCAAAGACAGCTTAAAAACAAACCGCCGGTACAACCCCAGTGGGGCAATGTATGACGAAAATGGCAATATCACGGGTTATTATGATAACCAGACCGACAATTACCAACAAGACTATTATCAGCTGCACTATGCCCACCAGTTCAACAAAAACCTGAGCCTGAGTTCCACTTTGTTTTACACCAAAGGAAAAGGATATTATGAAAGTTATAAAAACAAAAAGAGTTATGAAGACTTTGGCTTCGAGGATGTAATTATCGGAAGTGAGACAATCACAAAAACCAATATGGTCAACCAAAAATGGCTTGACAATGATTATATGGGCGTGAATTTGTCCATCAACTATACGAAGAACAAAATAGACGTCACTTTTGGGACAGGTGGATATTATTACAAAGGCGACCATTACGGATATATTGTTTGGGCCGAACATGCAAGCAATAGTTTTATCGATAAACCCTGGTACATGAATACCGGAAAAAAAGACGACAACCACATTTTCGGCAAGCTGAATTACAAACCAAATAAGAAAATCAATATTTATGCAGATTTGCAATTTCGGCGGGTCAATTACCGGATTGATGGAACCCATGATGATCTAAGGGATTTAACGCAGAGGCACAACTTTAGTTTTTTTAACCCAAAGGCCGGTGTTTACTATAGCCTTGACGAGAGAAACAACCTTTATGGTTCCGTTGCCATGGCAAACCGGGAACCCAACCGATCGGTGTATCGCGATGCCGATCCGGGACAGGTTATTAAACCAGAGCGCTTAACAGATTACGAACTTGGTTATAAATACAATTCAAACCAAATTGGATTGGAAGCCAACCTCTATTATATGGACTACAAAGACCAACTCGTGCTCACAGGCCAGATCAACAATGTGGGCGATGCCATTATGGTCAACGTACCAGAGAGTTACCGGGCAGGGATAGAGATCGTTGCCGGGATTAATCTCCTGAACAACCTAAAATGGGAATTGAACGGTACGTTCAGCCAAAACAAAATCAAGGGCTTTGTCTCCTATATTGACAACTGGAACACCTGGGGACAGGAAATTGATTCCCTTGGCACCACGGATATTTCCTTCTCACCTGATATTATTGCCGGGAGCAATTTATCATACTTGCCTTCAAAAAACCTGAAAATCAATTTGATTTCACGTTATGTTGGAAGACAATATATCGACAACACATCCAGCAAGAACCACAGCCTTGATCCTTATTTCGTGAACGACATAAAGATTTCCTATTCCATTAAAACAAATTTGCTGAAACGCATTGACCTTTGGCTAAGCCTCAACAACATCCTCAATACGGAATACGAGACCAATGCCTGGGTGTACCGCTATTATTACGATGATGCGGAATATGAAATGAACGGCTATTTCCCGCAGGCAAAATTCAATTTCATGGCCGGTGTGGGTTTGAAGTTTTAATTCCTTGCAGCTACTCGGGATTTGCAGATCCGAAAGAGCTAAATTGGCAGGAATCCGAAAGGGCTTGAGAAGATTAACAAAAAAGGATTACCTTTGCCGCCAATATTAAAAAACATCCATAATAAATCGAACATCCTTCCAACGGCAGTATAATCTCCCACAGGCAATTTTGTTCCGGGAAAAGACAATAAACACGCTACAATGATTACATTTGAAGAAACAGGTATTAGTCCTGAGCTACTGAAAGCAGTAGAAGAATTGGGTTACGAAGCCCCAACGGCCATCCAGGAAAAAGTAATCCCACACCTATTGTCCAACGACAATGACCTTGTGGCTTTTGCACAAACAGGGACTGGAAAAACGGCAGCTTTTGGCTTGCCATTGATCATGCAGACCGATATTAAATCCTCCAAGACCCAATCGCTTATCCTTTGTCCCACGCGGGAACTGTGCATCCAGATCACACGTGACATCGAGAGCTTCTCAAAATTCACAAAAGGCTTTAGGGTCGTTCCCGTTTATGGCGGAACGAGCATCGATAAGCAAATCGGGGACCTAAAGAAGGGTGCACACGCAGTAGTTGGCACTCCGGGGCGTGTCCTGGATTTGCTTAACAGGAAAAAACTGAGTTTTGCCAATATCGAATATCTCGTATTGGATGAGGCCGATGAGATGTTGTCCATGGGATTCAAAGATGATTTGGATGCCATCCTGAAAGATTCCCCCAAGGAAAAGCAAACACTTCTGTTTTCGGCAACCATGCCAAAGGAGATCGAGCGCATTGCAAAACAGTTTATGACCAATCCCGTTGAAATTTCATCAGGAAAACGAAATGCCGGAGCTGAAAATGTAAACCACATATTTTACATGGTCCATGCCCGTGACCGCTACCTTGCACTTAAACGAATCGCCGATATCCACCCAAAGATTTATGGGATTGTTTTTTGCCGTACACGGCGCGAAACCAAAGACGTGGCCGACAAACTGATGCAGGATGGCTATAATGCAGATGCATTGCACGGCGACCTTTCACAGGCACAGCGCGATCATGTCATGAACCGTTTCCGGAACAAAGTCCTACAGATACTTGTAGCAACCGATGTGGCGGCGAGGGGATTGGATGTTACCGACCTAACCCATATCATCAACTATAACCCACCCGACGATAATGAAGTGTATATTCACAGAAGTGGACGTACAGGGCGTGCCGGGAAAAAAGGCACTTCCATTTCCATTATCCACACACGTGAAATGAACAAGATAAAGGCTTTGGAGAAAATTACCGGAAAAAAATTCACAAAGGAAAATGTTCCCACTGGAAAAGAAATTTGCGAAAAGCAGCTTTTCAATTTGGTGGATAAAGTGGAGAAAATCAAAGTGGACGAATCACAGATCGAACAATTCCTCCCCGTTATCTATAAAAAACTGGACTGGCTGAGCCGGGAAGAGCTGATACAGCATTTTGTCTCCGCTGAATTCAACCGCTTTCTTGATTATTATAAGAACGCCCCCGACATCAATGCTTCCACAAGCAGATCGGATGACAGGGAAAGAAAGGGCGACAGGAAAAACAGAAATGGCGATAGGGAAAGAAGAGGTGAAAAAGGCAGGGGTTCAAGAAGCTCCACAGAATTTAGCCGCTTTTTTATCAATGTTGGGAAAACCAAGAAACTGACCGTTCCCCGCTTGATCGGCCTGATAAACGACAATACGCAAAAAAGAAATATTGAAATCGGCAAAGTGGAATTGTTAAAGAATTTCTCTTTCTTTGAAGTGGACAGCAATTATGAAACAGAAATCCTTCAGGCTTTTCAGAATGCCAGTTTTGATGGGGTTAAACTATCGGTCGAAAAATCAAAGCCCAAGCGCGATGGAGAGCAAAAAGATGAATTTTCTTCATCAAGGTTCAAGAAAGCAAAAAAAGGCAGAAAAGGAAAAAAGTATTGATGCGAGCCAAGGGTTTTATTCAGGATAAATCTATCTTTGCCCTTTAAAAAAACATCAAATAATCGTTCATGAACAAAACAATCCTTAGCATTGCGATACTTTTTTCCACCCTCCTTTTACAAAGTCAGGTTGTGGAAACCACCATCTATTACTCTACAAATTGGAAAGTTACCCGTAATTGTGACCCGGCCTATAAAAAGGTGGGTAAAATTGATGTGGGATTACAAAAGTTTGTGGAGGGATTTTCCATTTTCTCGGATGATAGCATTTTGATTTGCAAAGGCAGCTATGATAAAGAGGGCAAAAAGGATGGCCGTTTTTCAAAATATTTTCCGGGAGGAAACCTGGAGTATGAAGGCAAATATGCAAATGGGAACAGGCAGGGTGATTGGGTTTTCAATTATGCCAATGGAAAGCAGGAAGCGATCGTGGAATTTACAGGTGATGATTTTACAGTAAAAGAATTTAAGGGTAAAAACGGAAAATATCTCCTTAAAAAAGGAAATGGTTCATTTGAATTTAAGCTTGAAAACCTGGGGATAGATGGAAGTATTTC
>JAADJA010000026.1 GCA_013151015.1 Chlorobiota bacterium | reverse complement strand
GTTGTACGCAAGGCGAAAAAGGTCGAGCAACAAAAATTGGCTGATTTGAAAAGTGAAATTATAAATGGATAAACCATGAATAAGATATTATCAATTGTAGGTCTTCTTGTATTAATTACCATTAGTTGTATCGCACAAAACAACCAGGCCAATACTTCTGCCCTAATCGATACGGCGCTCAACGAAAAACAGAACCAATTTCTTAATAATCAGGCAGAAGCTTTACTAAATCAAGCAAGTGAAGTGTTTTCTGATTATCCACCAAACTGGCCGGAGCCGGTGGATAGACGCACATTAATGCTCCTTGATGGTGTCCTGCATGATGAATATGCACCACATAGACCTCCTGTTCAATTATTTTTCAAAACCCATATGAGGTTTGGAAAGATAAATCCATTCATACGTTTATCACACATCTTGAAAGACTCCCCCATAGCGTACAAGCACTTCCCGTACAAGGTGGAAAACAGATACTAAAAGTAGTGGTTTATCCGGGTCATCAGGGGGAAAATATAGAGAACAATGTGTATCTTGTCATCACACCCGAGGGACTTTCATTTTCGCAAATGGGTGATCAATCTAATTCCGATGACTTTGAATGGATAGATGAGGTAGGCAATAACCATGTTGTGGATGTCCTTATGCCTAATTGCTGGACAACTGATATAGTCAGGGTGGCAAAAGGCTTTAATCCGGTATTGATTATTACGGGACATGAAAATGAGATGGGACATACTATCGACCATCGTTAACCTTACTGGGTGACTTATCAGAGAAGATAGGGATCAGACAGATTTGGGGGAAGTAGGGAGATTGGTTACGATAAGCCTTTGATTTTTATGACATGGGGGGAATCGTATCATTACAAAAGAGAGGATTTTTAGAAACATCCGTGCATTCATTGGGCATAATCCCCAACTTTTACAATGGCAACTGAGAAATGCACTTTACCCCTTAATTTCAAGGGAATTTGTAACATATTCCATACTTAGGCTATTTGCCACCAATATTTTAACACTGTTCAAATCAAAAGACTGTTCTTTAAGGGTTTTTATATAATCCCCAATATCCAAATCACAATTAAGGGTTTCCCCTTTTTTAATGAAATAGGGCAACTTGCAGGAAATATGCTTAGGGTCGAGCATAACTTTTTTGTGGGTCAATTGATCATGGAAACGGGCATAGAAAAAAACAATGCTCATTGGCTTTTTACCTACATTTTCAATCTTCAATCCAATAACCGATTTATCAGGGTGTTCGTTTCCTTGTTTGAAATTCGCAAAAGCCTTTAACCTGCGCGCGGGCTTAATCAGCATTAGTATCAGCAAGGCCAAAAGCACCATAAGGCCGAGCGTGGAAAGAACCATTAGAATTCCAGATTGTACGTCCATATGAAGTGTGGTTTAGTTTGTTCGGTCGCTAATGTACAAAAAATAAAATAAAAAGCCACGAATTCCCGAACCCTTATTCTGCATTTGTGGCAAAATACCTCAAACCAAATCTATTTTTTCTTCCAAAACCTCTTCAGCTCATCTTCGATCTTATCGGTATATTTTTTAATATCGGATTTTTTAACGCTTTTTATTTCCTTCTCCAGTTTCTCAAAATTGGTTTTAGCTGTTTTGGTCAAATTGGGGATAATCTTGTTGCGTACCTCGTCACCTGCATTTTTCATCACATGGGCGAGCTCGTCCGTATCAATCTTCTTCAACAGCTTTTTAACACCTTCATTCGACATTTTAGCAATATCCTCCAAACTGTAATCCTTCACATCGTCCCAGGTCTCCCTGGCCTTATTGGCAGCTTTTTCTTTTGCATTGGAAGCTTCCTCCTTCACTTTTTCGGAAAACCCCTCCACCTTTTTTCTTGCCGTTTCTGCCATTTCATCGGTGGCCTTGTTTATTTTGTCCAAAATATCGGGATTGCATTTTTCCTCCACCCTGATCATAAAATCGGACAGTACGTTCATATAATTTATAAATGCCTCATAAGGCGATGGGTAAGGGTTGAAATAACGGTGCACGTCCCCGTCCGAAAACCATTTGGTGCACATATAGTAAAAGTGGTCGCTGGCCTGTAAATAATTCCAGTCGCGCATGATTTCGTCATCATTGCAGCTTTTCACGTTTTCTTCGATGGAATATAGTTTTCCAAAAGCTTCGTCCTGCAATTCATTTCCGAGCCAGGCAGTCAGGTCCCTTTCCTCATCGGCCCAGGAAATAGCATTGGGCACATGGATTTCGTCCACCGCATCTATTTCCCTTGCAATGTCCTTTGGCTTACTGAATTTAAATCCGGTTTCTTTCAAAACCTGCCCGGGCATGGCTTTCATAAAATCGAATATCCCGGAATCGGCCCATTGGTGCTCGCCAAAGGTTTCGTAATCCATGAACAGGTTCACGACATGTTGTTCCTTGTCGATATCCTTTAGCCAGGCAGTGTATTTATCGGCTGTCAAAGGCCATTCGCCCCAGCCCTGGTCCGAAAAGCGAAAAGCAATATCATCGGAAAGGCGGAAATTTTTCAACAATAATTTCACATCGTTCCGTACAGGATGGCGATAGACAAAGTTTGGGCTTTTCCAACCCAACACATGTTTGGCACCTTCGGTAAGGATTGTTTTGTAACCCATATCCGCCACGGCTTCACCAATATCATCGGAATAGATCAATTCCGTATTCCTGAACGTTACCGGCTCCTGTCCAAAAAGTTCCTGGATTCTTTTGCTGTGCAAGTTGACCTGCCGTTCAAACTCATCACGGCTTTTCATGGAAGCGAGTGAATGTGCATAGGTTTCCGCAAGGAACTCAACGTTTCCGGTTGCGGCAAGGGTTTTAAAACTTTCCAGCACTTCGGGCGCATAGCGTTCAAATTGCTCGATGGCCAATCCTGAAATGGAAAAGGCCACATTGAAATCCTTGCCATGTTCCTTTATCAAATCCAACATCAGTGCATTTGCCGGGAGATAGCACTTTTTGGCAATCCGCTGCATGATCGTCCGGTTTTGGTATTCATCGTAATAATGATGGTCAACGCCCATGTCGAAAAAACGATATGTCTTCAGCCGGAAGGGCTGGTGCACCTGAAAATAAAAACAAATTGATCGCATAAAATAATTTTTAAAACACTAATTACACTGATTTGCACGAATTTAACTCCATTGATTACATTTTTAACAAACCAATTTCATTTCTTGATATTATCTCAGTTGTTTCCGTAACAACTTAAGGGGACTTCTATTGATTCTCTTTGTTTCCCACAACATCTTTGTAAACATCCATGATCTTCACCGCGGCATTTTCCCACTTGAGATCGTCCACCTCTTTTTTGCCGTATTTTTTAAATGTTTCCGATAATGCCTTATAATGCAACAATCCATAAATAGCATCGGCGGTACCGTCCACGTCCCAGAAATCGACTTTGATGGCGTGTTTCAGTATTTCGGCCACGCCCGACTGCTTGGAAACGATCACGGGCACATTGGTGCGCATGGCTTCGAGGGGAACCAATCCGAAAGGTTCGGAAACCGATGGCATCACGAACACATCGCTAAGGGCGAACATCCGGTCAACGGCCTCCCCTTTCAAGAATCCTGTAAAATGGAAACGGTCGGCGATTTTCAATTTGGCGGCACGCAGTATCATCTTGTTCATCATATCACCGGAACCCGCCATCACAAAACGGACATTCCTGTCTTTTTGTAAAACCTTATGGGCCGTTTCAACAAAATACTCCGGCCCTTTCTGGAAAGTGATCCTCCCCAGGAAAGTTACTACTTTCTCTTTCACCACCTTTTTCACGTTCAGCACTTCGGGCTTGTCCATGGGATCGATGGCATTATGGACGGTCACCACTTTTTCGGGTGGAATCCCATATTTGTCGATTACGATTTTCCGTGTCAGGTTGCTCACGGCCATTACCCTGTCGGCTGCCATCATCCCCCGTTTCTCGATATCGTAAACGATGGTGTTCACATTGTCGCCCGTCCGGTCAAATTCGGTGGCGTGCATATGGACAACGAGTGGTTTCCCGCTCACTTTTTTGGCGGCAACCCCGGCAAAATAGGCCAGCCAATCGTGTGCATGGATCACATCAAAATCATTGTTGGCACCAATGGCCGCTCCTACTAGCGCGTACCTTGCAACTTCCTCCATCAGGTCTTTTCCATATTTGCCCGAAAACTTATATTTTCTCGAAAAAACCGATTTCTTGCGCAGCTCTTTTTCCAATTTCGTTTCATGACTGAATTTCCTGAACTCCTCGGGATCGAGATAAGGGATTAAATTGGAACCCACCTCCATATAGGTCAGGTTTTTGGTCAGTTCCAGAAATTCCGTGTCCTCCACATTTATTTCGATATCGCTTGCATTGATAAGGCGTACCGCCCTTTGGTCCTCATCGCCATAGGCTTTAGGAACCACAAAGAGGATTTCGGCCCCACGCTTCAACAATCCTTTGGTCATCCCATAAGAGGCTGTCCCCAATCCACCGGTGATATGGGGTGGAAATTCCCACCCAAACATTAAAACTTTCATATTGCTATTTTTCACCATAAAGACACTAAAGACACAAATATTTTTCAATCCATCATGTCAACGATAATCTCCCTGGCAATGATTGTTTCCTGAATTACAATTCTTTATCCTTAATACACTTTGTTTTTACTTTTATCCAAATAATCCTATATCTGTTTATCGTATTTGTTTATCAAATAATCTATCCTCAACAATTCGCTCACGTTCCAGGCTTGCGATATGGCGCCTTTTCCTTTGTGTGGCGGATTGCCATAAAACAATTCAGAGATGGTCCCAAGTCCATGTTCCGCCATTTCCTCCTCAAAGGCCATGAATATTTTCCTAACAAACGACAATCCGCTTTTGCCGTGCAATTTCAGGTAAGCTTCGACAAAATAGCCCAACAGCCATGGAAATGCGGAACCCTGATGATAGGCCAAGTCCCTTTCGTAAATATTCCCTTTGTAAATACCTTTGTAATCGTGGTTTTTTGGCGAAAGTGTCCTCAGGCCCCGTGGTGTCAGCAATTCCTGCTCAACGGTTTGCAAAATTTCATACCGGATGGTTTCATTAACGGGAGAGTACGGAAGCCCAGCAACAATAACCTGGTTTGCCCGTGTGGCAAAATCCTTATAATCGCCCCTGACAACATCGGCCATCCGTTTATTTTCAGAATCCCAAAACGTGGGCGTAAACGAAGCTTCAATCATTGAGGCAATTTGTCCCCATCCCTCGTTATCCTTCTTTTTGCTTTCCCTGAGCAATTCCAAATAAAAACGGATGGCATTGTACCAAAGTGCGTTTATTTCCACGGCAAGGCCATTTCGGTCAATGACAGGTTTTTCGTCAAATACCACATTCATCCATGTAAGGGCATCGTTTCCTTCACCGGCACTCAACAAACCATCTTCCTGCATATAAATATGATAAGAAGTCCCTTTGCGGTATTCACCCAAGATTTTCTTAATCACCTTTCCATATTTCTTCAAGATCAGTTGATGGTCGCCCGTAAATTCCACAAACAATTGCAAGGCCCTGATAAACCACAAGGAAGCATCCACAGAATTATAATGGAGTTGGTTCCCGTCGTGCGTGATTGGCATAAAAGCCCCTTTCATCCGGGAAACCATGGTATCCGTAACACTTAAAAACCGTTCCGCATCCCCCTGGACCAATGTTAGGCCTGGCAAGGAAACAAACGTATCGCGCCCGCTAAGGTTGAACCAGTGGTATCCGGCAATGATTTCGGTTTTTCCATTGCGCTCAATAATAAATTGCTGTGCCGCATTTAAAAGGCTGTGCCTGAAGCTGTCGCGGGGGACACGCAACTTCATTTCCTTTGCAAAAGCAGCTTTTAAACTTCCGGCTTTGGTTTCACCGAGACCGGCAGAAAGAACCAACACATCGCCTTTTTTCAATGTGATTTCAAAAACACCCGGGGAATAAAGGTCTTCCCTGAACTCATATCCGCGCGTACGTTCCTTCGGATATTCAATATCATAATACCAATCGGGCATATGTGAATAAGCTGCCTGTCTTGAAAATTGCAAATACAAGGGCGAATAGTTTTCGTACATCCTCACTTTAATCCCATTTTCGATGGATGGCCTGATAATCCGTATCCACATAATCGTTTTTGCTACTCAAACTGTGGACACTCCGAAATGCAAGCAAAGGGCGGAACCTTAATTTAACGGGCGAATTGGCTTTTTCGATTTTATACCGGATCAAGAAACGGTTTTCCTTGTTTACGAAAATACGCTCCTTGGTAAGCACGGCCCCTCCTACCCGGTAGGTAACCTTGGGAATGGGATCGGAACTGAAACCCTGGATATATTTATGCCCCCCCGGTTCAAAAACATTTTCGCCATAATTATGGATGGCAAGGTTAAATTCAGCATTTCGTTGTATAAGGGTTACATCCAGCGTTGAGAGCATGACATGATGCCCCCGGTCGATTTGGGGCTGAAGTGCAACCAAAAGCCCATGGTACTTTCGTGTATTGCAACCTACCACTGTTGTACTTGCATACGAACCCGCCCGGTTGGAGCGCAACAACTCCTTGTTCAGGGAAGCTTCCAGGTTGACAAGCTGGGATTTATCAAATTCAATTTTGCTCATAAATTCTATTGTTCTAAATATTTTCGGTCAAATTATCCTGTTCTGAAACAATTTGCAAAAATAGCTATAATTGCAATATATTTTTATGATAATGGAATAGTTTACAGAAAATTAACATTGAGGCCCTGTCCTTTGCTTTCCCATAATCCGGGTTGAACAAAACCAATGGTTTTTGGTTTTGTTTTTTTAATAATCAGATAATATCTTACATCAATAAAAATGGAAAAACCAAGAATTGCCGGATACAGGTCGAAAAAAATGGATATGGAGCCAGGTGTTTATTTTTATTGTACTTGCGGAAAAAGCATCAATCAACCCTTTTGTGACGGCGAGCACAAAGATAGCTGTTTCAAACCGGCAAAGGTTACAATCGAAGAAAGCAAAATGGTTCCCTGGTGTTTGTGCAAGTATTCTGACAAAGGCCATATTTGTGATGGAAAGCATAGGGAATTGAAACCCTAGAACCTTTTTAGTGCCAGCAAGGACAAATACGGTAGCGACCTGAAAGAATTTTCTTTGAGTTGGGGTTTATACGTCAAGGCTATTGTTCAAAGAAACATCTTCTTCCTCTACTTCTTCCCCTGACAGGTTTTCATCTTTTAGGATTTCAACATCCTCTTTTTCAATCCCGTTTTTTTTCGCCTTCACTTTTATCAAAACCAAAAAAGCAATCACGAGGTAAACGAGGGCCAAGGCAAACCAAAGCATGGCGAAGTAAGGGCTATCGTCCAACTGAAGGTCAACCGCAAGATAAATCGAAAGACCCGTAAAAATAAAATTCAGGATTACGAAAAAGATATTCCTTACCGGTATTTTAAACAATGACCAAACAATGTAATGACCAAACAATGTTTACAAGCCCGGCTCCCCCAAGGGCATAAGCAACAATGTGCATATCGTCCATATAATAAATAAACGATGTGATGCCAAACAGAAAAATATTGACAATTAAAATGGTTTTGTTAAAGGCCGAAACTTGTTTTCGATTTGCTGAAGACATTGTTGAAAGTTTTTTTCAAAAGTAATAATCCCCGGCAAAAGGAAGTTCAATAATTTTCAAATATTTATTCAATTCAAAAAAATGGATTTACATTTGTAAAAATTATCCATAAAACTTAATCTTATAAGTTCAATCATTAAAAAAACAATTATGAAAAACATGTTTTGGACGATAGGGATGCTCATATTGCCCCTGTTGTCGTTTTCGCAGGAAAAAGCAACGATCAAGCTGCACGATTTTATTATCGAGGTAAACGGGAAAGCCGTTGATGTCGGTACAGATATCGAAGAGACCCTTTTCCTCAATGAAGAAAAACCGATTCTGATTTACCGTGAAAACGGATTTTCCTATGGCGCCAATTTCACCTTTAAGAAAAAAGGCAACCGTATTAAACTGGTCCGCCGTACCTGGGGGATGAAAGACGGTGGGGAAAAAAAGTACTCCAAACAGAAAAAAGAGGTCCAGTTCCTGAAAACCTCAAATCCCGGGGCATTAAAAGGAAAATCGGTGGAAAACATTGTTTTGGACAAAACCAAAATGGAATCCATCAATGCGATTTTCAAATTTGATTTAAAATATATGGGTGTCGAATAAATAAAAACATAAAACGATGAAAAAGATAATATATATTTCAATAGCAATTGTGATTTTAGCCTCAGCCGGGATATTGTTCAGTTTCAAAAGCCCTGCACCAACCGAAAAATGGTATCAGGTAACCGTCATCGAATCCGTTGTGCCGGGAGGTTTGGGACGTTCAAGGATGATAAGCCAGGACGAAAACGGAAAAATGGAAGAAATCAAGCTCAAGAACTTTTTCAGTTTGGCCGGTATCAATTTTGGGAACGTAAAGGACAATGACGTGAAAATAACCCAGAAAATAACCGACCTGACCAGTGAAGGCTGGGAACTGTACAACGTAACCTCAGGGGTTTACTCTGGAAGTGGCGGCAGTGGCGGCAACAGCAACGGGATTTTCATCACCCGGTATTTATATAAAAAATCGGAATAGGGCAAAAACCAGGTGGGTTGAAAATGGCCAGCAGAGCAAGTGTCCCGACAGCTTGTACAGAGCTATTGTCGGTTTCGCTTTGATCGAAACCGACATTGACGATCATTTTTCAACCAGTCGGGTCCGCTTGCGCACAAGCAGGCTTCGACCCTACTGGTTTTGGTTTTCCGTTGGTGACAACACCAACGGACGGCATTGACTGCGTTAAAACAAAAATGCTTAAACTCATCACACTTTCAAACTGTGATGAGCAACGGTTTCTTTCGGAATAAACTATAATGGGCGACTATACGGATTTGTAAATATTTTATTTCAATATGGCTTTAATAATCCATAAATTTGCACTTTTGAAAAACCCATGAGGAAATTCTTTCTTGAAATAATCGTGTTTGTTTGCGGTGCCGTGGTGATGGCCTTCGAAATCGTTGGATCACGGATGTTGGGGCCTTACGTCGGGACATCCATTTTTGTGTGGACAGGTATCATAGGGGTTATTTTATTATGTCTCAGTCTGGGATATTATTATGGAGGTAAAATAGCGGACAAAAATCCAGATTTTAAACTCCTGGCCATGATAATCCTTTTTGCGGGCCTGTTTATCGGCATTTCCACATTGGTCAAAGATGGTTTGCTCGCCATGCTATTGAATGTTTTCAGCGATGTGAAGCTGATTTCCCTGTTGGCATCTTTTATCCTCTTTAGCGTTCCATCAGTTTTGTTGGGCATGGTCTCACCCTTTGCCGCAAGGCTCAAGATAAAAACACTGGACAAAAGCGGCTCTGCTGTTGGAAACCTTTACGCAATTTCTACATTGGGGAGCATAACGGGGACTTTCCTTGCAGGCTTCTATTTGATCCCTTCCTTTGGGGTCACGTCTATATTGTACCTGCTGGCCCTTATCCTTGTTTTGTCCGCTTTGCTTTTATTTTTTGTTTACAAGAATATCCCTCAAACCCAAACCGCATGAAAAAAACAATTTCCCATTTCATATATGGCCTGCTTGTTATTTCCCTGATTGCCTGTCAGCCTACGGAAACGAAAAAGTTGGAGCCGTTAAAAATTGCTATTTCCAAAGCGGTTCCCGAAATGAGTTACAAAAACTATGTCCTTTGGATACATTCTGCTGATTCTACGGCAGTTTGCTTAGACATGTACCACCTTGGAATTGATTCGGCCTTGCAGGTTTTAAAGGACTGTGATGCTTTGTTGCTGACCGGTGGGGAAGATATCGAACCCAATCGTTACGGTGTTGAATTTGATTCATTACGATGTGATTTGCCTGACCCATACAGGGATTCCTTGGAGTATGCTTTGATAGCAAAAGCCCTTGAACTAAAAATGCCTATCCAGGGGATTTGCCGGGGCGAACAAATCCTGAACACCTATTTTGGAGGCACACTGCATTTGGATATCCCAACCGATATTGGAACGAATACAATACACCGGTTTCCAAACTACAAGGCTTCATCACACAAAGTGAATATTGAAGTAAATTCTATCCTTAATAACATCACCAAATCCACTTCGGGAACGGTAAATTCAAACCACCATCAGGGTGTGGACAAACTTGCCCCAAGGCTGAAATCCATCGCAAAAACCGAAGACGGCCTCACCGAATCGGTGGAATTGATCGACACCAACGGAAAGGCTTATTTATTGGGCGTGCAATGGCACCCGGAAGCCATGGATTACGGCAACCCGCTTTCCTATAAAATCGGTGCAAAGTTCCTTCAGGAAGCAAAAAAATATCAGGGGAAAAAGTAATATTTTGAAGATTACAAAAGAATCGTTCGGAAAGACAGCTAACGAGGAGGTCGATATTTTCACCCTGTCAAATAACAATGGGATGGAAGTTAAAATCACCAACTACGGGGGAATCGTAACTTCAATTATCACACCTGATAAAAGCGGCAATCTTGATGATGTGGTTTTGGGATTTGACAAACTTGAAGATTATCTTAAGAATCCTTTCCCTTATTTTGGGGCAATCGTTGGAAGATGTGCAAATCGCATGGCCAAAGCCCGGTTTGAGATCGACAATACTGGATATAAGCTTGCGAGGAATGCCGGAGCCAATCATTTGCACGGCGGCATCAAAGGTTTTGACAAAGCCATTTGGAAAGCAGAAAAATGGGTTAACGACAAAGGAGCCAAAATCATGTTATCGTATTCTTCGCCTGATATGGATGAAGGATATCCGGGAAACCTAAACCTGAAAGTCATTTATACACTGACTGAAAACAACGAATTTTGTATTGATTACATTGCAACGACCGACAAAGCAACTCCAGTTAACCTAACCCACCACAGCTATTTCAATCTTTCCGGAATGAAGGATAAAAATATCCTGAACCACCTTTTGTGGATAGATTCGGATAAGTTTACACCAACAGACAAAGATTATATCCCGACAGGGGAATTAAAGGATTTCGATGGAACGGCTTTGGATTTTAGGAAGCAAAAAGCTTTAGGGAAAGATATAGAACTGATGGAGGATGGATATGACCACAACTTTGTTTTGAACAACCAGGGGGAGTTTGCGAAAGTTGCGGAATTATATGAGCCCAAATCGGGGAGGCGATTGGTAATGTTCACGACAGAGCCTGGATTACAATTATACACAGCCAATGCGTTTGATGGAAAAACGGTGGGCAAGAAAGAAAGGGCATATGAAAAATTTGCCGGGATTTGCCTTGAAGCGCAGCACTTTCCCAATTCACCCAACCAGCCCAATTTCCCTGATGTTATTTTAAGGCCCGGAAAAGAGTATAAGCAAAGAACAATTTATAAGTTCACGGTTTTATAGGCTGGCTCCTGTTGTGATCTGAAAATCGGTGCTTTATTTATGGCGGGCACAATCCTCAATCCAGTTCACCCACCCGGATCGTATCGTTGAAAATAGCTTCGTAATCCTTGATTTGTTTTTGAAGCTTCTCCCCTTTCAAATAGCCGTCCTTCGGGATTTTCACATAATAAAGCCTTTTGGATTCATCCGGCAGTTTATCGGAACGTAACCAGGGATTGAAAATCTTCAGGACACGGTAGGTAATCCCATGTTCGATGGCAAAATCCACGAGATCGGGAACAGTTTGTTTTACTTCGATATCTTTTGTGGGGATAGGTTGGTAAAGATCGGCCTCACGTAAGTAAAACCCATATTTAACAGGGTTTTCATAAATTGTTTTAATGGCGAGGATGCGGAAAACATAGCGGGAAGTTTCATCGTTCAGGTAAAGGTCGTAGTAATTATCTGCTTTTTGATCTTTCAAAGATTCAAATATCCTCTTCTTTCCGGCATTGTAAGCGGCAGCCACCAAAGACCAGTTCTGGAACTCCTCATAGGAATCTTTCAGGTAGGCACATGCTGCCCTCGTTGCTTTTTCCACATTATAGCGTTCGTCAATATCCTTGTTTACCTCCAGCCCATATTCCCTGCCCGTTTTCTCAAGGAATTGCCAATATCCGCTCGCACCTGCCGGGGATTTCACGTTCATCAACCCGCTTTCGATCAGGGCAAGGTATTTAAAATCATCCGGGATATTATTCTCTTTCAAAATAGGCTCGATAACCGGAAACCACCGGTTCGACCTTTTCAACAACAAAATAGTGGACGTATGCCAGTACGTGTTAATTAAAAATTCCCTGTCCAGTTTTTCCCTATTATAGATAAGGTTGATCGGTGCTTCCTCTCCGGCAAAACTTATGGAGTTTGGGACCTCGGGTGTGAAAATTTTATAATTGTCCCGAAAAGCGTCACGGTAACTTTTATTGGATACTTCTTCTTTTTTGGTTGTGGAGAACACAAAGATGGCAATAATCAAGGCGGCTATTCCTGTCAAGCCCGTAAATACTAGGATTCTTTTCATTTTTAGAAGTTACTTTTAAAATCACGAAAAAAAGGTGATTTGGTGTCTTTTTTGGATAAAGAAGGTTCACTGGTTCCCCAATCAATATTCAGGTCCGGGTCGTTCCAACGGATGCTCCCTTCAGATTCTTTGTTATAATAATTCGTGCATTTGTATTGAAAAATGGTATCGTCCTCAAGGGTTAAAAACCCATGTGCAAAACCGGGCGGTATCCAGAACATGGTTTTGTTGTATTCAGAAAGTTCATGGGAAACCCATTGTCCGTATGTCGGTGAACCTTTTCGGATATCGACGGCCACATCAAGCACTGTACCCTTCACGACTTTAATTAACTTCCCTTGTTCATAGGGAGGGTTCTGAAAATGCAAACCGCGCAACACCCCTTTTTGCGATTTGGATTCATTGTCCTGTACAAAATCCAGCTCAATGCCCATTTCCTTAAATTTATCCAGGCGGAATGATTCAAAAAAATAACCCCGTGAATCCGAAAAAACTTTGGGTTTTATGATCAATAGTCCTTCTATTTTGGTTTTTGATATTTCCATCTAATTCAAATCACAAACTACTCATCCTAATTAGAACAGCATTTTTGGGTTTATTGATTATTTTGCTTTTTTATAATCTATCGTCAGATTTATGTTTTCATATGAGAAAAACAAAACCATTATAAAAATACACCATCTTTGTGTCTCCGTGTCTTTGTGGTCAAATACTCAATTTTATAAATGTATAACCTCCCCATAAGCAGCGGCCACGGCTTCCATCACGGCTTCCGACATGGTTGGGTGCGGGTGGATGGATTTCAGGATTTCGTGGCCCGTGGTTTCCAGTTTCCTGGCAACTACAGCCTCTGCAATCATTTCGGTTACATTGTCACCGATAAAATGGGCGCCCAGCCATTCGCCATATTTGGCATCAAAAACAACTTTCACAAAACCATCCTTGTTTCCACCGGCACTGGCTTTTCCCGATGCGGTAAAGGGGAACTTTCCCACTTTGATTTCAAAACCGGCCTCTTTGGCCTGTTTCTCGGTCATGCCTACCGAAGCCACTTCGGGAACAGTATAGGTACATCCGGGAATATTCCCGTAATCTATGGGTTCGGGGTTTAATCCGGCAATTTTTTCCACACAACAAATCCCTTCAGCCGATGCAACATGGGCCAGTGCAGGACCGGAAACGATATCGCCAATGGCGTAATAGCCCTCAACGCCCGTACCGTAATATTGATCCACGACAACCTTGTCCTTTTCGGTTTTGATGCCCACGTCTTCGAGGCCAATCCCATCCAGATTTGTTGAAATCCCCACTGCGGAAAGTACAATTTCGGCTTCTACTGTTTCTTCGCCCTTCTTTGTTTTTATTTTCACCTTGCAAAGTTTCCCTTTCGTATCAACCGACTCGACAGAAGAACCCACCATCACTTTCATTTTCGCCTTTTTGAAACTCCTTCCCAATTGCTTGGAAACCTCTTCATCCTCCAAAGGGACAATATTTGGCAAAAATTCAACAAGTGTGACTTCTGTTCCTATGGAATTATAAAAATAGGCAAACTCGGAGCCGATTGCCCCGGAACCCACCACAACCATTGATTTGGGCTGTTTGGGAAGTGTCATTGCTTCACGGTAACCAATTATCTTTTTCCCGTCTTGCTTCAAATTTGGCAATTCTTTGGAACGTGCACCTGTGGCAACAATAATATGTTTTGCGGAAAATTCCGTGGTCTTCCCCGCATCGTCCGTAACATCCACTTTTTTGCCCGGTTTTATTTTCCCCAATCCTTTCAGGTGGTCGATTTTATTTTTCTTGAAAAGGTATTCGATCCCCTTGCTCATTCCGGCAGCCACATCACGGCTACGTTTCACCATTCCCGGGAAATCAGGCTTGGCCTCCCCTTTTATTTCGATACCGTAGTTTTCGGCATGTTTTATATAATTAAAAACCTGGGCACTTTTCAACAATGCTTTTGTTGGGATACAGCCCCAGTTCAAACAAATGCCGCCCAATTCGGCCCTTTCGACCACGGCAGTTTTCAACCCAAGTTGGGAAGCCCTTATGGCAGCTACATAACCACCTGGGCCACTTCCAATTATAATAACATCGTAATTCATATGAACAATCTTAAAAATTAATACTTTGCGAAATTATCAAAAATAACCATTGAATAGCGGTATTGTTTATTTTTGTAAACTAAAACACAAGATAATATGATTATTTGCAAATTTGGTGGGGCATCAGTTAAAAATTCCGAATCCATTCAAAAGCTCCCACAGATAATACACAACATAGCCGGTGAACAAATCATTGTTGTTTCGGCCATTGGAAAAACAACCAATAAGCTGGAGGAAATCCTGGCTTTGAAAATGGCAGGAAAACCCTGGGAACAAAGTGCCAACTCGCTGATAGAAGAACATCTTGAAATTGCAAGTGGATTGTTCCCGGCAAATGAAAAGAACAAGCTTGTTTTTTCTGTAATAAAATCAGTTTTCAATACCGCTTTTAAAATCCTTAAAGATTATTCAGGAAATAATTACGATTTTATTTACGATCAGGTGGTGAGCGCCGGGGAATTGGCCTCCACAAAAATCGTCTCACATTTTCTACTGTCAAAAGGCCTTCAGAACAATTGGATGGACATCAGGGATTTTATCGAGACCGATTCTTCGTTCCGGGAGGCAAAAGTGGCCGAATCACATACCCGTAAAAACGTAAGCAAAGGTTTTGATTTTAATACAACGAATATATTCGTGACACAGGGCTTTATTGCCGCCGATAAGAAAATGAACACCACGACACTTGGGCGCGAAGGCTCGGATTATACCGCTGCACTTTTGGCCAATATGTTGAATGCGGAAAAAGTGATCCTATGGAAAGATGTGGATGGTATCTTCAATGCCGACCCAAAGCTTTTTCCAGAAGCCAAACTGTTGAAAGAACTCTCCTATCGCGAAGCCATCGAACTTTCTTTCTATGGGGCAAAGATCATCCACCCAAAAACCATCAAACCCGTTCAGAACAAGAACATCCCGATTTTTGTAAACAACTTTAACAATCCTGGTGCAAAGGGTTCCAAAATTTGCAAGCTGAACAATTACAAACCTGATTTCCCTGTTTATATCGTTAAGGATAAACAAATGTTGATTTCCATAAGCCCAAAAGATTTGTCTTTTATTTTGGAAGAACATATCAGCCGTTTTTTCACATTATTGGACACCTATCATGTAAAGGTGAACATGATGCAAAATTCCGCTATAAGTTTTTCGGTCTGTTGCGATAAGGTGGAAGAAATAAAACTTAAGGCATTGATAGAAACCTTAAAGGCCGATTTCAGGACCCTCTATAATTCGAATCTTGAACTGATCACAATACGGCATTACACCAAGGAGAGCATAACAAAAATGACGGAAGGGAAAAAAACCCTGATGGAACAAAAAAGCAGGAACACAGCGCAATTTGTGGTTGAGTAAATTTGACTCAAAATCAATAGAAAACAAAACAGAAATACGAAAATTCCGTTGGCATTTGTTGCTATGGGTTATGCGTTTCAAAGTTATGGGTTAAAAGTCTTAATGTATATTCCACGTTGCGAACAACGCATAACGCATAACACCTAACTTATAACCTTTAATTTTTTCGCACAATCCCTTTTCAACAACCGTTCTTACTTTAGGCTTTATACAAATCCCTTCCCGATAATGTACTCCACAATCTGGACTGCATTGGTGGCGGCCCCTTTTCTTAAATTATCAGAAACTATCCACATATTGAGGCTATTTTTTTGTGAGAAATCCCTGCGAAGCCTTCCCACAAAAACTTCATCTTTCCCATATGACGTTACGGGCATGGGGTAAAGGTTCTCATTTGGGGTATCCTGCAAAACGATCCCCTGGCTTTTACTTAAAATCCCCCTGATTTCGTCCATCTCAAAATCCGTTTCAAATTCCACGTTCACACTTTCGGAATGACCGCCTTCAACTGGCACACGAACAGCAGTTGCGGTAATCCCAATGGTATGATCATTGAGTATTTTATGGGTTTCGTTCACCAGTTTCAATTCCTCTTTTGTGTATCCACCTTCCTGGAAAACATCGCAATGGGGCAGACAATTTTTATCGATTACATGGGGATAAAACTTTTCGGAAGAACCCCCTTCCCTTTCATTTTCCATTTGGCGGACAGCTTTGATCCCAGACCCTGTAATGGATTGATAAGTCGAAATTACAAGCCGTTTAACCCGATATTTTTCATGCAAAGGGTTCAAGGCCATCACAAGTTGTATGGTCGAACAATTTGGATTGGCAATGATGTGGTCGTCTTTTGTAAGGATATTGGAATTGATTTCGGGAACAACGAGTTTTTTCCCTTTGTCCATCCGCCATGCGGAGGAATTATCAATTACATAAGCCCCGGTATTCGCAAACTTTGGCGCCCATTCCAACGAAACACCGCCGCCCGCTGAAAACAAAGCAATATCGGGTTTCTTTTCCAAGGCATCAGCAAGGCATGAAAGAGGGATTTGTTTTCCATGAAACACAACATTCTTCCCCTTTGATTTATCAGAGGCCACCGGTATCAATTCCGTTACCGGGATTTTTTTTTCTTCCAGGACTTTTAACATAATTGATCCTACCAAACCCGTGACACCTACAACTGCAATTTTCATATGTTTAATTTTTTCTGATTAGCCTGATTGTTTCGCCACTAATGAGCTAATAATAATTAGCGGCCTTATTTTAATCATCCCCTTATGCGTGAGCACCATAGTGCTTCAGCACATAGGTCAGTATCAAACCAATCGAGGATGTTTTTCCATTCATGATTCATAATTCAAAAACAAAAGTAGTTAATACGGGAAATCTTCAGCCATTTATAAATTGAAAGGGAAACCAACACTTCCCGGCACCTGTTATTACGATTTTGTTTTTAATCAAAGTATTTTGTGATGATTTTCAAATATTCATCATTTAATCATACGAATACGCATTAATATCCCTAATTTTGATTCCACATTAACAATAGATATATTTAACCTGAAAAATAAAAACATTATGAAATTTGATCCGGCAACAAGAATCCAGGACTTACTGCAATTTGGCGAATTTGGTGGCGTAAACCCGTCCATTACCGATTCGGCCACTTATACTTTTCTACAGGCAAAAGCCATGTTAGATACTTTTCACGGGAAAACGGAGGACTATTTTCTTTATTCCAGGCATTGGAACCCCAGCAACAAATACCTCGCTGAAGCAATGGCCACAATGGAAGGGACCGAGGGTGCATGGCTCACAGGCTCGGGGATGGCCGCAATTACAAACACCATCTTACAGGTTTGCAATGCCGGTGACCACATCGTATCGAGCATAACAACCTATGGAGGGACATTTGCCTTCTTCAACAACTATTTAAAGAAATTCAATATTGATGTCAGTTTTGTGGATATTACTGATCTGGAGGTGGTGAAGAATGCCATCAGGCCAAATACCAAAATCATCTATACTGAAACAATGACAAACCCATTGCTCCAGATTTCGGACATTCCTGCCCTTTCAGAAATCTCGAAAGCACATGGATTGAAACTGGTGGTTGACAATACGTTTACGCCCATGATCGTTGCCCCAAAATCACAGGGAGCGGATATTGTGGTTTACAGCCTCACGAAATTCATCAATGGCAAGAATGACTTGATTGCCGGTGCAATTTGTGCCGATCAGGAATTCATCAACGAACTTATCGATCTCAATATGGGGACTTCCATGCTATTGGGCCCTTCACTGGATCCCTTGCGCTCCTCACAGATATTAAAGAACATGGCCAGCCTGCACATCCGGATGAAACAACACAGCAAAAATGCGATGTACCTTGCTGAAAAATTCAAGGAAATCGGCCTTCCCGCAAATTACACCGGGATGCCCGAAAACGCAGGTCATGAAACCCTGAAAAAAATGATGAACCCTGAATTTGGTTTTGGGGGAATGATAGCCATTGACATGGCAACTTCGGACCGTGCCGATGCCCTGATGGAAAAAATGGAAGCCGAAGGGGTAGGTTACCTTGCCGTTAGCCTCGGCTATTTCAAGACACTTTTCAGTTGTTCGGGGAAAAGCACTTCATCCGAAGTACCCGAAGATATCCAGAAAGAGATGGGCATGTCGGAAGGACTTGTACGCTTCTCGGTTGGATTGGACAATGATATCGAACGGACATTTGAAAAAATCCATTTCTGTTTAAAAGAACTGGACTTACTGTAACCTGCCCAGATTAAGGATAAACGCCAATACCGTTTGTACGGTATTGGCGTTTTCCTATTTTATCCGAACCAGTTTTATTTAAACAAAAAACCAATTTTCAAACCAGCACTAAGGCTAATGGGAACCTCTTCTGAAAGTATTATGTACCCGAATTGATAAGTTGGGTCGCTGTAAGAGTTCTTTGGATAAGTTGCGAAACCATATCCAAGCCCAAAAAAGAAATCGAGGAGAAAGGCATCATCAAAAACCCACTGTTTTCCAATATCAAGGTGAAATGCACCCGTAAAAACATTTTGACGTTCTATGGAATAAATATAATTGTACGAACCTGAATAATCATGATACTCAAAAAGCTTTGAATAATAGCCGAGGGAGATTTCCGGTTTTACATAAGCACCCTTTAGGATGTGGGCATAACGCATTCCGCGCAAATAAAAATCAGGGCTTTTGATAAACTTCATCCCAAATTTCAAAAATGCCCCTCGCGGACCTACCTCGTTTGGATCAATTCCCAACCCGATAATCCCAAGTGTACCTTCGATGCTTCGGCCGGGTTTCAGGCTATGCTCGAACGCAAAGGTCGTATTGCCCGTTAACGGCGACATGAAATCAATTTTGATGGCATTTTTCTTTTGACCGATATAATTCTCGGGATTTGAAAGCTCATTAACGAACACCATCTCTTTTCCATTTGAAAAAACAGCTTTATTGACTTTTTCCTTTTCAATTGAAAAGCGCAAATCATCGGGATATTCTGGAAGTGAATATTTGATATCGTCCGTTGCGACTTCTTTGATTTTACAAAAGATCGTGTCCTGGTTCTTTTTGACAATTAAGTCCTGGGAAAACCCTTGTTGTCCAAAAAAGATTAAAATGGCAAGTGCGGCAAGTAAGTTTTTGATTTTCATTTGTTTCGATTTTTCTGATTGATACGGAAATTATACTTTGATTTTATTTCGGTAAAAGAACATCTATTATATCCGAACACAAAAATAGTAAACCTAATGGACTTTTTCAAATTTAAGTTTGTAAAAATGGAAGTCGGGGTTTTCGAGATCAATGGTGAAATAATCCGGTTTTCCGTTTTCGCCAATGGAAAATGTCAAATAACCCGTAGGGAGAAAAGCATCATTAAAACGAAAACTAAATGTATTGTACTGCCAATGCCCCAATGTTGCCGAGAACATCTCCTTTGCGGGCAACAGGCTTACATAAAGCCTTCCGTCCTTCATTGAGATTTCTGCCTTTCCGTACATTTCGTCTTCATAAAAACCGATATAACCGGTAAGTTCGAGAGTGGGCTCAGTACCTTTTATTGCCGACTCCAGCTTCTCTTTTTCCCTTTCTTTTTTCTTTGCTTCCTGTTTTATATCATAATCAAGGTACAAACCGGCCCAGTCTTTTTGCCCGTCACTCAAATAAAAATCCAGGATTTTCTTATAAATGGCTTCCACCAAGGGTGAAATCTGGTTTGCCATGATCACAAACCCCAGACTGTCTTCAGGCACAAAAACGACTTTGGAATGAAAGCCCGGCAACCCGCCTCCGTGCTGGACAACTTTCACCCCTTCAAAATCCTGCATGAACCAACCCAATCCATAAGTCACAAAATGTGTCCCTCCCGGCTTTTCAGCCCTACCTGCATTTAACAAAGTATGCGGTTGCGTCAGGTTGTAATATTGCTTTTCCGAAAAAACCGTATCCTCCCCTGAAACCCCTTTGTTCAACATCAGCTGAACCCATTTGAGGAAATCTTCGGTGGATGTATTCAGCGAAGCTGCGGGGCCTGAATTGTCATAATTAATAAATTCCTGGGGTTTCCCGTTTATATGTGGCCATGCAACATTCATGGATTTGTCAAAACCGGAATTTGTGGTAGTGGTGGAATTCATGCCAATTGGAAGCAATATCTTTTCAGTGACAAATTCTTCCCATGCCTTGCCTGACACAGCTTCGATTACCTCACCGGCTGTAATGAACATCACATTGGAATACCCAAATTTTTGGCGCAGGCCAAATTTATTCTCACGGTACCGGATACGTTCCACCACTTCCCTCCTACTGTAGTTTGTCCCATACCAAAGCAAATCGCCATCAAAAGTCTGCATGCCCGATCGGTGGCAAAGCAAATCGTCAATGCGAAGATCGTTGGTAATGGCTGGATCGTACATCCTGAACCAGCTGAGCCGATCGATAACTTTATCGTTCCAATCCACTTTTCCTTCATCAACAAGAATGGCCATTGAAGCTGCCGTGAAGGCTTTTGAGCAGGATGCAATCCCAAACAGCGTTTTTGTATCGACCGCTTCGCCTGTTTCGGTGTTCCTCACTCCATATCCTTTTTGAAAAACAACCTCGCCGTTTTTAACAATGCCCACTGCAAAACCGGGAACGTTAAAATCCTCAACTCCTTTTTCTATATAGGAATCGAGTTCGTCATAATTATAACTTTTCTGTGAATACAGGTACGTACTCAGCAGGATCAGGCCAAGTGCCATAAAGGCAAATCTAATTGTTGTCTTTCTCATTTTTATCTGTTTAAACATTTCCAATCGGTTTATCACCAGCCAATTATATCGCCGCTAATACAAAAATAGCAATTTGCGTATTTGCAGCATTATTTTAATCATTCCCCCCCTGCCCCATTAAATTGTTATTATGCAAATTTGCATATTGCAAACTGCCTACTTGATATTTAATGCCCTAACAAAATACAAATAATTTCGTGCGTTCGGTAGAATCAGTTTCAAATCAACAGCCTATTTTTCCACCGGGAGCTGCCTCAAAAAACCCTCTTCCAACGAGATAAATGTCTCGGTGCCTGTGATCTCCTTAATGGACTGGATTTTCTCGACCAGTAATTGCTTCAGGTGTTCGTTGTTATGCGTTAGTATTTTTGCCAAAAGTGAATACTTTCCCGTAATATGGTGGCACTCCACTATTTCAGGTATTTCGCTGATTTTCCTGAACACCTCCTCATGTGTGGTTTCCTGTGTAAGGTTCACCTGGATCCCCACAAAAGCACAGGTATTGTAACCGAGCATTTTTGTATCCAAAACAAACTGGGATCCTTTTACAACACCTTCCTCGATCATTTTTTGCACCCGTTGATGAATAGCGGCCCCAGAAACACCGCATTGACGTGCAACTTCAAGAAATGGCATACGGGCATTTTTTGTCAGAAAAGTCAATATCCTTTTATCAAGGCTGTCCAAATGAAAATTGTTGACCATACAACTCTATTTTTTTAATTTTGCTAAAATACATATAATCTACTCTTGAACTTGATCAAGACCAAAATCATAAAAAGAAATGCCGTCCTTTGTTAAAAACTTTATATATTTTTGCGTAACCTTTTCTGAATTGCCCTGATATAAGCACCTACGAAAAAAGCCAAAACCCTTTCAAACAACATATCAATCGCCCCCTACTGTATCAGGCATTTACGTTTTTCGCACCTTAGATTTGTTCCTGTACCACTTGTTTTGACAAAGCTTTTTCGGATTTTATCGCAGGCTTGTGGGGCATGATAATCCTAAAAATTTATTGTTTAATCGAAAAGTTGCATTTGTGACTTGAATTCAGCGTTTATTGACAATCTAATTTTATTGATATGAAGAAAACACTTTACCTATTATACCTACTTTCTGTATCTATGCAAAATGGTGCAATTAGGAGCAAAATTGTTTGTAAATAAATAATTTGTTAACTATCTATAATACTTTTAAAATGAATAAAATTCTATTGTTATTTGTATTTTTACCTATACTTTTATATTCCCAAAATGGAGATAATGCAGTTATTGAGCATAAACGGAATTCAGTTTATTTGGAGTTTTTGGGAAATAGTGCATATACATTTTCAATAAATTATGAACGGATATTAACAGACTCTTTTAACGAGTATGAGAAAATGCCAAGAAAAAACCACATAGCGGTAAGGATTGGTTTTGGGTTTCTCCCTAATAATTACGATGATCATGTATTTACATTGCCTTTGGAATTACTTTCTGTTTTTGGCAATCAAGGACTTCATTTCGAGATTGGTATGGGTGCAACTTTATATTATGGCATTTTCTATAATCAGAACCGATATAGGGATAAGCAATGGGGGAGTGAATCTTCGGTAGTGATATTTTCAAGAATAGGTTTCAGATATACTGGGGAAAAAGGACTGATATTCAGGCTTGGATATACACCTGTGTTATATGAGGGACCTTATGCTTTATTATTCGATCACCCTTTTCAATTGTTTGGTGGGGCGAGCATTGGCTATTCTTTTTGAATACAACAAGTTACAAATATTATTTCCATATAGCAAAAAAACAAAATTATGAAAACAGATAAAACAAAAATATCAACACTACTATTAATGACAATCATATTGTCGTTCTTTACATTGCAGGGCAATGCCCAATGCACCAATTGCGATGGCGCCACTACGGCCAACGGTGGCAGTGCCATAGGCTACCAAACAAATGCCACGGGCAGTTACAGTTTTGCCAGCGGTTACCAATCAGCTGCGCCCGGCAATGAATCAACCGCAATTGGATATAAAGCCTTGTCGCATCAACCCTGGTCGGTGGCACTTGGGTTTTTTGCAGAGGCGCACAACAACAATTCCTTTTGCTGTTGCAAAAAATAGAGGAACTTACACTTTATGTGATAGGGCTGGAGAAAAAACTGGAAGCACTTAAAGCAGAATAGGGGGCAATTGGATTTTTTAATACTTTTATCCCAAATTATTCACAATGACAGAAGAATTCCTCCATTACATCTGGAAATTCAAACTTTATGGGCTTCCCGTTAAGCTCGTTACAGGAGAACAAATTTCCATACTCGAAACCGGGCAGCACAATTTCAATTCAGGCCCTGATTTTTTCAATGCAAAAATAAAAATCGGAAAAACACTTTGGGCAGGAAATGTGGAAATCCATATCAAATCATCAGATTGGTTTGCGCACAAGCACCAAAACGACAAAGCTTATGACAATATTATCTTACATGTGGTTTATGAAAATGACAAGAACATAAAAAGGAAAAACGGGGAAAGCATTCCGGTTGTTGAAATGAAAGGGGTTATCAATAGGGCTTTATTTGAACGCTATCAGGTTTTTATGACTGCAAAAACAGGGATCCCATGTCAAACACATATCCATGAGGTTGACAGGTTTATTATCAACAACTGGCTCGATCGGCTTTTGGTGGAACGCCTTGAGCAAAAAGCAACAGAGGTAGATGAAAGGCTCAAATTTAACGGCAACAACTGGGAACAAACCCTTTATGAATTTATGGCCCGCAATTTTGGCTTTAAGGTCAATGCCGTCCCTTTTGAATTGTTATCGCAATCCTTGCCCCTGATTTATCTTGGAAAGCATAAAAACAACAAACATCAGATAGAAGCTTTATTGTTTGGCCAGGCAGGATTGCTTTCAGGTAATTGTAATGATGAATATTTCGTTGACTTGAAAAAAGAATATGAATTCCTGAAACGAAAATTCAGCCTTATCCCCATTGACCCGCACCTATGGCGGTTCATGCGCTTGCGGCCTTCCAATTTCCCCACGATCAGAATTGCGGAATTTGCCGACCTGATTTTTAAATCCTCCCATCTTTTCTCCAATATCCTTGAATGTGAAAAGTTTTCGAACTTGCTCCCCCTTTTTGACGTAAAGCCATCAACTTACTGGGACAACCACTATACATTTGGAAAAGAGTCCACAAAAAGAAAAAAGAAACTCGGGAAAGCGGCCATCCACCTTATCGCCATCAATACGATTATCCCTTTTGTATTTATTTATGGCCGGATAAAAAACGAGCAAAAATATATTGACCGGGCATTGAAGTTCCTTGACCAAATCCCCGGCGAATCCAATTCGATCGTTAAAAAATGGGAGGAAATGGGAATGGGCACACAAACGGCGTTTAACACGCAAGCCCTTCTCCAATTGAAGAACAGTTACTGTAATAAGAAAAGATGCCTTGATTGCAGCATTGGAAATGCCTTGCTCCTGATAGACAAATAAAAAACCCTGGTCAAATCATTGAGACCAGGGTTCATTTTGTAAATAGAGAAAATGTTAATTCATCAAAACATTGAAATTACCGGAGTTTTCTGTCTGGGCAATCCACAGCGCCCTCGAATAATTCATAATGTTGTCCACAATCCTCTTTTGCGGTGAAACCAATACACTTTCAACCCGGTACTTCATAGAAAGTATTGACTTGTAGTTGTCCGTTAATTGGGTATTTGTTCGCATTGATTTAAACAGTTTTTCATCATCTGTTTTAGTTGTTTCATTGTAAGCAAAGAGAATTAAATCATTTTTAGTAAAGAATTTTTCCATAGGTACTTTTAATTAATACTAATTTAAGAAAATCAACAACCTAAACGGAAGCTGATCTTAATTTAGTATGTGGCCTATGTGAAAAATTTTCCCGTTAACTTAGAAAACCATATCGATAACTTTAGGGATCACTTTAGCTGATTTATGAAAAACACCTTGAATCATCATTTATTACAAGGGATGCAGAAAATAAAATGTGGCTCTATGTTGTGAGGATAATGTTTTTTTCTTCAATTAATTTTCTCAAATTGATCAAGGCATATCGCATCCGGCCCAAAGCTGTGTTTATGCTCACATTTGTGACGTCGGCAATATCCTTAAAACTCATCTCGGCATAATGCCTCATATAAAGCACTTCCCGTTGTTCGTCGGGCAGCAACTCGATAAGTTTACGCACATCTTTATGAATCTGGTCGGTAATCATTTGTTCTTCCACCGATTTATCCATTACATTGATGGTATCGAATATATTGAAATTTTCGTTTTTGCTGTTATCGATAACCGGGATACGGTTCGATTTCCTGAAATGATCGATAATCAGGTTATGGGCTATGCGCATCACCCATTGCAAAAACTTGCCTTCCTCATTGTATGAACCGGCTTTAATTGTTCGGATAACTTTAATGAATGTGTCCTGAAATAGGTCATCGGCCAGTTCCCTGTTTTTCGTGATCATAAGGATATAGGCATAAATACGATTTTGGTGCCTATTGATTAAAACCTCGAAACTGTTGTGATCCCCTCGGATATACTTACCTATTAATTCCTTGTCGCTTAAGGATTGAGCGTTCATATTTACCTCCATTATTTAGTTAAAGACTTAAAGGTATATATGATCTATAGGCAAATAATTTTTATGGGTGAATGAATTGAATTGTTTGTTCTTATTGCAATAATAATGCAAAACTATAATAATTTTGATGTTTATGCAAATTTTTTTTAAGTTTTTTTGTTACGAATATATTTCACGATACCTTTAACGCATAAAAATAATTCCGGTTCAAGGGTTTTTTATTAATAATTTTGGCCTTTGTTTTTTCACAAAACTTATAATGGGCAAAAAAGACTTATCGGAATATAACCCACGGGAACACATAATTATCAAGGGTGCGAGGGTTCACAACCTAAAGGGGATCGACATTGCCATCCCCAAGAATAAAATGATTGTGATCACTGGCTTATCCGGCTCAGGAAAATCATCGTTGGCCTTTGACACACTATTTGCAGATGGCCAAAGGCGCTATGTTGAAAGCCTTAGTTCATATGCGCGACAGTTCCTGGGAAGGATGAGCAAACCGGAAGTAGATTATATAAAAGGGATTGCACCGGCCATTGCCATCGAACAAAAAGTAAATACCCGGAACCCAAGATCGACAGTGGGGACTTCAACGGAAATTTACGAATACCTTAAACTCTTGTTTGCCCGTATTGGACAAACTTTTTCGCCCGTTTCGGGGAAATTGGTTGAACGAAACACGGTTTCCCAGGTGGTTGGTTTCGTCCTTTCTCAAAATACCGGGACCAATATCCTAATATATTGTCCTTTTGAGAATAAAAATGGGAGAAGCATAAAACAATCCCTTTCTGTTCTGCGGCAACAAGGCTTTAACCGTGTACGCATCAACAATGAAATAATACGGATTGACAAAGCCCTTTCAGAAAAAAAGGTTTCTCCCAAAGATGGTATTTATATCGTAATTGACCGGATAATAATCAATGAAGACAAAAATGAAATGCGGTCGAGAATTGCTGATTCTGTACAAATTGCATTCTATGAAGGCCGTGGGAACTGTATTATCGGAACAGGATCGGGAGGAAAAACCAGCCAACATGTTTTTTCGAACAAATATGAGCTTGATGGAATTTCCTTTGAAGAACCCACGGTAAGCCTTTTCAGCTTTAACAACCCTTATGGTGCCTGTAAAAAATGCGAAGGTTTCGGAAATGTAATCGGGATTGACAAGGACCTTGTTATCCCCAACAAAAACCTGTCGGTTTACGAACAGGCAATCATGTGCTGGCGCGGCGAAAAGATGAGCGAATGGAACGATCAACTTATCCGCAATGCCTATAAATTCAATTTTCCGGTCCATAAACCGGTTTATGAGTTGTCCAAAAAGCAATATGATTTATTATGGACGGGGAACAAATATTTTAACGGGCTTGATGATTTCTTCACTTATGTAGAAGAACAAACATACAAAATCCAGTACAGGGTAATGCTTTCGAGGTACCGGGGAAAAACTGCTTGCCCCGAATGCCAGGGGACACGATTGAGAAAAGATGCCTCTTATGTGAAGGTGGCCGACAAATCGATAAATGAGGTGGTTTTGATGCCCATCGATGAAACAATCCTTTTTTTCGACAATATTGAACTAAATGAGCATGACAAGAAGATTGCCAAAAGGCTTTTGATTGAAATCAGCAACCGTCTTCATTTTCTAAAGGATGTGGGATTGGGGTATCTTACATTGAACCGTTTGTCAAATTCGCTGTCAGGTGGAGAGTCGCAACGCATCAATCTGGCAACTTCCCTTGGGAGCAGCCTGGTGGGCTCGCTCTATATCCTCGACGAACCAAGTATCGGCTTGCATCCCAGGGACACCAAACGATTGATTAAAGTCCTGAAGCAATTGCGGGAAAATGGCAATACGGTAATCGTTGTCGAGCATGAAGAGGAAATTATAAAAGAAGCGGATGAAATTATCGACATTGGCCCATTGGCAGGAAGAAATGGCGGGGAATTGGTCTTCCAGGGAAACTTCGATGAGCTTTTAATCGACAAAAAAAGCCTTACGGCACAATATCTCAACAAAACAAAAGAAATCCCACTTCCCGATAGGCGGAGGAACTGGCGTGAGTTCATTGAAATCACAGGAGCCCGTGAGAACAATTTGAAAGGGATTACGACCAAAATCCCCCTTAATGCTTTTACCGTTGTTACGGGTGTGAGTGGTTCCGGGAAAACCTCACTTGTGAAGAATATCTTATTTCCAGCGCTAAAGAAAATATATGGTGGATATGGAAACGAATCAGGGAAATTTGATAAGATACGTGGCGATATCAAACGTATTTCCAAAGTTGAAATGGTCGATCAAAATCCCATCGGAAGGTCAAGCCGGTCAAACCCCGCCACTTATGTAAAAGCCTATGACGATATACGGGCACTTTTTGCCAGTCAGAAATTAGCCAAGGTAAGAGGGTACAAACCCGGTTATTTCTCATTTAATATCGAAGGTGGGCGCTGCGAGGAATGCGAGGGTGAAGGTGTCGTAAAGATTGAAATGCAGTTCATGGCCGACATTTTCCTGAAATGCGAAAACTGTGATGGCAAAAGGTTCAAACAGGAAGTGCTGGAGATAAAATATCATGAAAAAAATATAGATGACATCCTGAACATGACAATTGACGAGGCGATAGATTTCTTCAAATCCCCACAAAAACTATCGGCCACCGAAAACAGGATTGTTGAAAAAATGCAACCTTTGCAGGATGTCGGCCTTGGCTACCTTGGTGTCGGACAACCTTCAAATACGTTGAGCGGTGGCGAGGCCCAAAGGGTGAAACTGGCATTTTTCCTGTCAAAAGGGAATTCAGAAGCCCCTACCCTCTTTATTTTTGACGAGCCCACAACCGGATTGCATTTCCATGATATTTCGAAATTGCTTACCGCTTTCGATGCCTTGATCGAAAAGGGGCATACCATCCTGGTCGTGGAACACAATATGGAAGTGATAAAATGTGCCGATTGGATTATTGATCTTGGCCCGGAAGGTGGCAAAAATGGAGGCAATATTGTATTTGAAGGAAAACCAGAGGATTTGTCGAAAATTAATAATTCATATACAGGCCATTATTTGAAAGAAAAACTGAATCCTTTGAAAAAAGGCAACTAATAAAGGTTATTTTTGTAACAATACTCTGAAATCAGAGTAGAAAACGATGTAATTAAAAAGTGGAATATTATCATAACGGCTATACCCTTTTGATGAAGATAAAAATCCGACATATTGTTTTATTGATGATGGTGCTGTCATTTGGAAGGGTGCATTCCCAGGAATCTTTCTACAGCCAGTTTTACAATACGCCCACATTCTACAATCCAGCCTACACAGGTTATTTTCCGGGTTTAAAAGTCCGCTTGAATTACCGCAACCAATGGCCGCAATATGCCAATGATTTAAAAACCTACAACTTCTCCATGGACCTGGCCGAACGTTCGATGCCAGGAGCCGGCGGACTTGGGCTTATCTTCAATACGAATAAGGAAGGGAGCGGATATATCAAACGGAGTATGATCGGCCTTATGGGATCTGCGCGAATCAAACATAGCCGATACCTTGTTAGTCAGTTTGGATTTACGGCCACTTATGTGCAGAAACAAATTGATGCCAGTAATTTTGTTTTTAGCGACCAGTTGGACGACAGGCATGGATTATACTATCCCGTATCCTCCTTTGGGGGTTTCCGTGACGAAAAGGTTTCCTATCCCGATTTAAGCCTTGGGGGTTTGGTCAATTATAAGAAACGATATGTGAGTGCCACTTTTGGATTTGCAGTTCACCATGTTTTCAAGCCCAATGAATCATTTTCAAACCTGGACATGAGGGTTCCAAGAAGGTATGTTGTGCATACTGATTTTGTTATCCTCCAGCAAAGCAATGCGAAAAAAGGCTTTCGGTTCAATCCTGCCATACTATATGAAAACCAGGCGGGGTTCAACACTTTTACGCTCGGGATGAACACTTCCAAATCTGTTCTTTATGTTGGTGCCTGGTACAGAAACAAACAGTCACTTATTTATAATTTCCAATCCCTGATTTTAACTGCCGGGTTAAAAATCCCCATGGTGAACGAGTATTCGCGTTTAAAATTGATGTACAGTTATGATTTGAGCCTTACCAGCATGAAAGGCAGCGGGGGCGCACATGAAATCAGCCTGAAGTTTGAATTCGATTTAATCCACCTTGTAAGGTCTTCCTCCTACTTTGCCAATGATTACCCGGTGATTACCGAGCCTTTGAGGTTCTAGATATTCTCGCACAATCCCGTATGTACGGGACAACGGCACGGCTTTCCATTCACAAGAAACCCCACACTTTTAGTGAATGATCCGCCAATGGTTTATTCAGGAACAAATTCATAAGCCCCAAGGTCAGGGCCGTTATCAGAAATACGGGAATTTCCATCCAGGTCATTTGCAATATCAATCTGCGATTGGTTAACCACCTCCATGTTGCCAGCATCAATTACCGGTGACAATGTATCAATTCGATAGTTATCAATTGTGTAATCAACGAAAAGGGGATCCGTGTTCTTTTGGCAATCAACAAATAAATCAGTATTGCTTATATCCATTTCGGTTTTCAGGTTGCAATTCTGGAATTTAAATATAAAATCCAAATCGTCGGTTTTGGAGAAATAAAATTCATCGTCCAAATTACCGTAAACAATGCAGTTTCCAAAAAAAGCATCTGCAAGGTTGCTCTGGATTATAAACCCACTTCCAAATTCGTAAGTATTCGCAAGTACAAAGGATTGGACCTGGCGGATGGAACCCGACCAGTAATTTGCAAAGGTGCAATGCCTGAAATCAAACACCCCTCCTACACCCAAAAAAGCATGGGCAGCACAATTTGCATAAACACTGTTTACTGAAGTAACCCCATAAGCAAACGAAAACAGCCCGAAAGCAGTCATGTTTTTCACAACCGTATTCTTTATTATCAATTTATTTCCAAGATAACTATCTAAAGTTTCAGCCTGGATACCGATAAAGCCATTTTTGATAACCGCATAATTAAACACATTGTCCACACTTCCCTCATTGATCCAAATCCGGTCCCATTGCCCTGGCAAATCCTGGTATTCCTGTTCCAACCGGTCGCCCTGGAAAACAACGAGGCTGTCCTTTTCGCCGTTCACCTGGATATTGCCACCACGGTAAACCCATAGGCCCGAATTTTGGTGGAAATGGATATCCGTCCCCGGGCCAATGTTCAGTATCCCGGCAGAATCAACAACTGCCCAACCATAAACCACATGTGGTTTATCGTCCTCCCAAAAGATGTTTTCATTTTCGCCTGCCACAATACTGTACGGATAATTTAAACTATCAATATGTTTATTGCCCACATAGTAATATGCATCTTGTCCCCAGGCCACCAGATCAACATCCTGGATATTCCCATTTGTCGAAAAAACAATGGAATCGGTCAATACCATAGGTGTGTTTTGATTGGTGGGGTCAACTGTTACCTTGATAAAAATAAACAAACTATCGCCCTTTAACAGTTCAATGTTGCTCACGGAAGATTGAGGTTCGCCATTGATGTTTAGTTCAAACTGTGAATTGTTCCCACCGGCGAGCCCGATTTTGGTGATATTGATTTTGTTGTCGTTTCGGTTATATACTTTTAGAAAACGGGTGGTGGACCCAACCGTAGTAAAAACGGTATCGAACATAATGGTGTCCGTCGAAAAACCCAGTTTGTACGAAGGGTCGGTGCTTATTTCATCATCAATTGTACAGGAAGAAACCACAAATAAAATAAGAAGGAAATAAAACAGGCTTAGGGAAATTGATTTTATCATTAATCGAATATTAAAAAACAGCGGCAAAGATATAGCATTAGGACGAAAAACAGCGTTCATTATTGTTTAAGGGGTAAAAATATTTGTAAAGACAATTTTGTTTAAAATCGTTTGGGAATATCCCTATCTTTGAATCTCAATAAAATAGAGAAAAACATGCAAATGGGAATATGTAATTTAAGTGTGATACCGGTAAGGGCAGAAACATCCGAAAAATCGGAAATGACAACACAAATATTATTTGGTGAATTGTTGACAGTAAACGAGCAAAAAGGAAGCTGGTCGCATGTAAGGTTGGTTTATGACAATTATGAAGGTTGGGTGGATACAAAGATGATAATCCCGGTCGATGAGGAAGTGTTCCATAGCCTGAATTATGCGGAATGCGGTTACAACCGCGATTTGATCGATGTGATAAAAGTTGTTTCCACCGGGCAATTGTTCCCTATTTTACTGGGCAGTTCCATCCGCAATATCAACGATAAGATTTTCTCCATTGGGAACCAACGCTATGAATTTGAGGGCGAACTTTCCCCTTTTCCACCTTCTCCCGATAAAAACGGAATCATGGAAATGGCACAATCGCTGATTAATGCGCCTTATCTTTGGGGAGGCTGTACTCCTTTTGGGATCGATTGCTCGGGCTTTACCCAATTGGTTTTCAAAACGAACGGGATAAAACTCCTACGGGATGCCTCGCAACAGGCCACACAGGGAGAAGCCGTGACTTTTATCAGTGAGGCCCAAGCTGGCGACCTTGCATTTTTCGACAATGAAGAAGGGGTTATCACACATGTTGGAATTGTTATGGGGGAAGGAAAAATCATTCATGCTTCGGGGAAAGTAAGGATCGACAAAATTGATCATCAGGGGATTTACAATGAAGGACTAAAGCAGTATTCGCATAAACTTAGGTTGATAAAAAGGATTTTATGATAAGCCCAGTGGACAATGAGACTCTAAGCTAAAAAAAATATTTTTGATATATTGCAGCTTTTAAACACCTTTGCAAATTCAACAGGTCGGTAAATAATTACAAATTATTGATTGCTATATGTTTGCAATTTAGCACATTTGTTAAGCACATTCTTGTATATCAAAACGTTGCGCTCTTTGCGGCATTGCGCGAGAAAAAATTACCGAAGTATTAAAATTCAAATCACAATAAAAAAATCATGGCAACAGTAAAACTACCAGAAACAGAGCTTACGGAAATGAGGCAATTTTACGAAGAAGAACTAAGTAAAACCCTTAAAAGGCTTCAGCACATCAAAAACGTCCTTGACAACATTGGCAGCAAGGGACGATCGATACAAATCCAAATAAGCGAAACAGAAGGGCAAAAGGAAGACTTGGGCACAAGCAACCCAATCCCGGCACCAACAAAAGAAAAGGCAAGAAAAAAGAAAAGAGGCCCTAAGTCGATTTGGGAAGACCTTATTATCAAACGGCTCCGGCATATAAACATGCCCATGACCTATGATGAGCTTACCAACGAGATAATGACATTTGGCAAAATACCCGAAGAGAAAAGGAAAAACACAAAACAATCCATTTTAAACGTAGTTTTCAGGCTTCGGAAACGGAACACAAAAATCAAGACTTTTTCGAGCGGATCAAGGGAAAAATACGTAGGCTTAAAACGGTGGTTCGACAGCAACGGGGAAATAAAGGAAGAGTACCGGAAAGTAGCGACACCCCGGACGAAGACAAAGGAAGCAAGAAAAGACGCGTCCCCGCCAAAGGGAAAAACAGAAAAAAACACCACAAGATCCAGATGGTCCGATTATGTTTTGGAACTGCTAAGGGCGGAAGACAAGCCAATGCCCATAAAAACCCTGACCGAACGGGCAATGAAAGAATTCAACATTGAAGCCAAACTTTTCGACAAAACAAAACTCGCCGTTACGAGAAGTATGTCACAACTCGATAAAAAAAGCAACAAGGTTGGCAGATACCGCATAAAAGGATCAAGATCCGGTTACTTTGGCCTTAAGGAGTGGTTTGATACCAACGGGCAGCTAAAACAAGAATACAAAGAGAAAATAAAATCATGAAACAAGTCCTGCTCATATGTGCGTTTTCATTTTTTTCACAATTTGCCGGTCATGCACAGTTTTTCAGCAAAACAGTGGTCAAGACCAGGCTGTTTCAGGATATAGTTGCACTTAACCCCACATTGGGCCTTGAAAAAGCACTTGGCAATAAGTATTCGGCCGAGCTTGAATTCATGTACCGAAACAGGAATTGGGGATCCTCTGGAAGTGAAGGGGATTGGGGGGGATTTTATA
>JAADJA010000208.1 GCA_013151015.1 Chlorobiota bacterium | reverse complement strand
AATCAAAAAAATATCAAAAAAACATAAACCTTTAACAGTATGAAAAGAATAATTTATTTAACAAGCATTATATTGGCAGGGGCAATGATAAGCTTCTTCTCCTGCACCAAGGAAAAAGTCAATGAACAAACAAACCAAATACAACGGTTTCAGGAAAACGCAAATGACGGGTTCGTTGTTAAGGTTTTGAAATTCAAGCAACGAATGGATTATGTCCACCAACACCCGGAATACAAGGATGGCGGGGAAATGCTAACCGATTCCGCTGTTTTTTACATGGAAGCGGCTCTGAACTTTGTTTATGGCTACAACAACTTGCCCCCGGGCGATGTCGAAACAAGGACAAGCACCCTTGACATACCGGATGCTGCGGTTTTGACCACGGATCAAATAGCCGGAAAACTAAATGAAATCGTGCAGGAGGTCGCTTCTCAATACAATGATGTGCAATTGCCCGGCAAGCACCTTACGGCCGTTGACCTGAAACTGACGGATGTCAATGGCGACAAACAAGTACAGGTAACCTCTGCCGTTAAGGGCAATAATGGAACAGTTGACATCCCCCACGACTGGTGGTATGGCCTTAATTATGGCACTTGTGACAATTCCAATATTTTTGAGGGAGATGCCGGTCAGAGGCTTCAATTCTGGATCAACGAGGAATTTACAGATACACCACCGGAAAATTGCATTTATATGTTTTTTGATATCGAAACTGAAAACATTTATCAAAATGACATAATCAATGATTACCTGAACACGAACGATGAAACAGAAGATGACAATTACCTCGACTATCTTTTATATTATTCCAACCAAGTATTTACCCCGGTTTGGGACGACAGTGTAAAATGCCTTTCAGCAAACATAGAGATGCCTTTTTACCGCAGCTCCTATTCATCGATTGTTTCCGGCTTCCTTGAACAGTACCAAAGGAAACTGAAACAGTTCAAGGTGGATGATTATGCACAAGGGGCACCTGAAGACGAGAATGAAATCGTTTGGCACGAACTGGAAATAATCATGGGCAAAAGGATATTGATGTGCGAGGTGACCGACACCATTCCCACCCCGATTGAATAAGCCTTATTTAAAATTTGGTTTTGGCAAAGTGGATGATTTCGGTTTAATAATTTCCATTTATGCATCCCCTTTGCCTGCCAACATTAAAACCGTGTAAATATGAAAACAATAAAAACCACATTGGCAGTTGTATTGATTTCTGCCTTGGGATGCTTTACGCTTATAGGGCAAAATTCTTTTTACATAGAAATTGGCGGCAATTATAACAATTCAGCTAATATGATTATCAACTTGCCCAATAATTATTCTTATGCAGCAGTTTCGGAAATGGACTATCAAGCCCAGTGGCCTGAAACGGTGCGCTACTACATTTATAAAATATCACCTACTGGGGATACACTTAGTTGGAAATATGAAAAACAGGACACCCTACTTTTGTACAACCAATTGTTTTATGACCAAACAACAGGCAACATCATAGTTTGTGCAAAGGGCTATAAATTGGAAGAGGGAGGTACGGTTGCAACAGGGGATTTTATATGGTTGGCCTCAATCACTCCCGGTTTCGAGCTTAACTGGGAAAGGACATACCATTTTGCCCCTCCCGGTTTTGCCCTGCGGTGGGCTCATTTTTTACAACTCGACAACGAAGAAATCCTTTTTGCGGGTGTTTCGTCACATGGCCCGCCCAGCAAAATGTTCCTTTTTCGGTTCAATAACATTGGCGACAGTTTGCAGTTCAAGGGGTTTCCCGAAGTTTTGGGCTACGATATATGGGCATTGACCTATAGCCCTGATTCGACCGCTTTTTGGTTGCACCAAACGAGATATGCAGGAGATAGCAGTGGCTTTAACTGTTTGGTCCTCGATTTAACGACCTATGACAGCTTGAACACTTTTTACTACCCGGAATATAATGGGTACCCCTCTTATGCGTTCCACGATCCCTATTCTGCCAAAATATTGCCCGGCAATACATTTGTTGCTGCTGGGCAGTACTGGGTATATGAGGGCAATAACTCTATTGATTACCTTGGGGCGTTCAAGTTCGATGCCGGGTTTAATGTTTTGGTGGAGAACAGGCTCACCGAAGGCATATATAACGAAAACATTCAAGTTTATCCGTCCACCGACAATTGCATCGACTATGTGTACCCGGACCAGATATACGTTGGCGGCGCCTTTTATGTGCCACCGGGCTATTGGAACACGGCCGATAATTGGGTGTATGTTGCCAAATTGGATCAGGAAATGGGCCTGTTGTGGGAAAAATACCTTGGGGGCGATGCCTATTACAGGTCGTATGGGATGGCGGCGACCCATGACGGTGGCGTTATAATCACTGGTAAGCGCTACGATGAAAACACAAATGATTTTGAGCACGATGGATTTGCATGGAAACTTGATGCGGACGGATATGTTGCAATTGATGAAAACAGTTCCGTCCAATTAAAAAGTGCAATAGTTTACCCAAACCCCTCACCGGAAAATACGGTTTATTTACGCACGGCATTGAGAAATGCAGTGTTCATGTTTTTCGATTTGAACGGAACGCAGACCGGTTCACCTACGCACGTCAACGGGGTTGTGACTGCAATTGATGTTAGCCCTTTAAAAAGGGGCGCCTATGCCTGGAAGCTAATTGGGGAAAAGGGGGTGTTGGAAACAGGCAAATTCATTAAACAATAATTTTTCTTTTCAAATAATTCAAAAATAAATATCATGGAAACATATAAAACAAAAATACCATTGTCCATTATTATCACTTTCCTTATGGCCATTATCGCAATAAAAAGCAACGGACAATGCACAAATTGCGATGGTACAACAACCGGCAACAATGGAAGTGCAATTGGTTATCAAACCACTGCCACAGGCCAACATTCATTTGCAAGCGGATACCAGTCGCAAGCACTTGGCAATATATCAACAGCTTTGGGCTATAAGTCATTGTCAGAAGATTTAAGGTCATTTTCACTCGGGTTTTATGCCGAGAGCAAACGGACAAGTTCGTTTGCAATAGGAAATTATGTTACCAGTAATTCAAATTTTGGGTTTGTGATAGGTACCGGCGAAGGAAGTGGTGCCAACGAACGTTTGGTGAACACGGTCAACAATTCGTTGATGATTGGTTTGGGCAGCACAAAACCAACCTTTTTTGTCAGTGGGTCACCTGCCTACAACCTCACCGGCCGCATAGGCATAGGCAACGTGACCGACCCCAAGGCCAAACTGCACATAAAGGCCGACAATGGCGAAAACGTTGATTTGATGCTGGAACCTGGGGGCAGCAGCAAATATGCCACTATAAAGTTCGGGGAAACCCTGCCCAACACTTCGCCCAACCGTATTACGGCCAAGCCGTCCGGTGACCTGGATTTTTATTCCGGGTCCGATTTTGTGTTCAATGTGGGCGCCGTGGGCATTGGTGTGACCGACCCCGCCGAAAAACTGGAGGTTGCCGGCACCGTGAAGTCCACAGGGCTGATGCTGGACAATGGCACACAGGCAACCGGGCGAATCCTCCAGTCCGATGCCACGGGCCTTGCAAGCTGGGTGGATCCGATGAGCCTTGCTGTGGACGATGGCGACTGGACGGTGACCCAGGCCGGGAACCTGGTCAATGCCAATAGCGGGAAGGTGGGGATAGGAGTCGCAATTCCCGGTGAAAAACTGGAAGTTGGGGGGACAATAAAATCCACCGGGCTTGTACTCGCAGATGGGACACAGTCCACCGGCCGTATCCTACAATCGGATGCCAACGGCAACGCAAGCTGGGTAGATATGCCACCAAGTGGCGATGACGACTGGACAATAAGCGGGAACAATATCTGGCGGCAATCAGGAAATGTTGGGATAGGGATCAACCCACAACAACACAAACTTGATGTGGCCGGTTCGTTACGTGTCAATGATGCAATTTATGGCAATACCAGCGGGCCAAGCTCAAAATTGACAATCATGGGCAGCAATAATGCAAATGCTGCCAAAATTGAATTGTGGAAAGGGGCAAACCCGGGTGAAAGGGCTTTGAAATTGGCCACTTTCCAGGATGGCGATATTGAGTTCAGGACAGATGGCTTTATAAGGATGAACATAAAAGGGGGCGCTCAACAAGAAATAGTTATTGGCCAGCCCTATGGCAGCGAACATTATGTCGATTTAAAAGTCAATGGCAAGGTATGGGCACAAGAGGTTGAGGTCATGTCAGGTTGGTGGCCCGACAAAGTATTTGACAAAGAGTATAAACTCATGCCATTGTGCGAAGTCGAAACTTTCATAAAGGAGCATAGGCACCTGCCTGAAATACCCTCAGAAAAAACTGTTCTTGAAGAGGGAATAAATATTGCCGAAATGAACGCTTTGCTTTTGCAAAAAGTGGAGGAGTTGACGTTATATGTGATTGGGTTGGAAAAAGAGATTGACAAATTAAAGGAAAAGCGATAGTTATGATAATAAACAAATTTTTAATTATCGTTTCTATTTTGATTGCTTCCTTTGCATATTCACAAGAAGATATTGATAATCAAGGTGGGAAAACGAAGATAAGCGGAATAAATGAGATTAGTTATGCGTTGCCAATGGCTTTTGGGTATAATCATATCCAAAATTTCAATGACAAACTTTTAATTGGGGCTGGTTTCCATTTAGGTATTGGTTTTTATTTTAGGAGGTATGTTGATTTGTTCCAGCTTAAAGTATTTACAAGAAATGTGTTCAACAATAACAAATTTGAGCATAAATTAGATTATGATATTGGTTTGTTTTTTTCATTTCCAAGCAGTGCTATTGAAGTTTCACCCTTTTATGGAATCGTATCTTCAGTTTATTATAATTTTTGGAGGATGAAAATTGGAGTTGAGATATTAACAGGGACAATGCAAGAGAAAGAAAGTTTTAAAAATGATCCAGTTATGATGTTTACGCCTTCATTAATTTTTAACCTAAAAAACTATTAAAATGAAAAAAAGGATATAACATATATACTAGTAATGATTAGCACGATTTCGTTCGCACAAATTTTTCCAGAACCAACTGGTATGGCGGCAACTGATCCTAACAAAACAAAGGACATAGGAAAATGCCAAGGAACGACAATGTCTGGTGATCAAGCAATAAAAACAAATGCCATTGCAAGAAGATATTCTTTTGGGCTTGGTATCTGGAACGAGCTTTATCAGGTTAAAGGGAAAAAATGGGATATATGTTAGCCAAATTGGAATTGTACTTCCTGCTCTAATTGCGAAGAGGGATGGAGCAAAATAGGTAGGGTTACTTTTGTACGAAACACAAACGCCAACAATAATAAACTGTATGTTGGTTGGAGAGCTGATCCAAATAATTATCAACAATTAAAAATGTCGGCATATTTCCATGAAGTGGATTGGGGGGATAAAAGTTTCCCTGATTATTTTGTCTCACACTACATAACAAATGTACATACCGATACCGAACCTTACATTGATATGTACATGAGTTTGGGGACTATAGCCATGATTGTAAAAGAAAATGCAGTAGTCATAAGAAAACCGGGAATGATACCTGAAAATAAATACACCTTTTTAAGACGTTCATTTTTTTTCCAAGAACCCTTTGTTTGTGTAGCAAAAGAAAAAATGAAAATAGAATTCAGAAACCAACATTATGATTGGAGCGGTTTTCCCGAACGACTGAACCAATGTAAATATATTACCGTGAATATTTCAGAATTTGAAAGTGGTGATGAACATGTTTTTTATGCTTACGAAGAGATGTATGGCTCAATTTCAGATGAAAAAGCTAAAACAGATGTTGATTATGAAAAGGGTCATCCTAATCCTGTAAAACAAAAGTGTGTTATTTCAAGCGGTGCGAACATTACGTTTTCTGCTGGTGAAAAAATTGTCTTGAGCCATGGTTTTCAGGCAAAAGCGGGAAGCCATTTTGTTGCGAAAATTGTCAACAAGAAGAAATATAAGGGATATTACGATGAACCAAAAAGGTTGAACTTGCCACCATTGGACCAAAGCGAGCCATGCAATAAATTGCCAGATTCGATGTATTTTGCAAGAGAAGTAAATAATGTTGAAGATAATGGCTTTGGCAATTCGCCCAGTAATCAGGAAAACTTCCATATCTATCCCAACCCATCCCGAGGCCTTTTCACCCTCCGTTTCGATGATGGCGAAAGTTCCGGCTTTGCCGTTGAAATAACAAACATGATGGGCAATGTGGTTTACAAAAAGG
>JAADJA010000147.1 GCA_013151015.1 Chlorobiota bacterium | reverse complement strand
TATCCCGGAACCGGAACCGCACATAAGATTGCCCGGGAACAGCATTTGCGGGAACAACAAAGGAAAGGGCGTTAGGGCCGGCCGTTAAAGGAGTGTCCATGAAAATATGTTCCCCAGCATCGGCCCAACCGTTTAAAAGGTTGAAATCCATCCATGCATCAAGGAAACCTGCGACCGAAGCCGTAACGCTCAGGTCAACCGTTGCCCCTGCCGAAACAGTTGATGGCATTCCAACACCATCCTCATCATCGCCCAATGAAGGGAACAGGCAATCTGTATCGTCACAATCGGCATTGATACCGGGCTGGCCATCGGGTTCAAAATCGACCTGGCTTCCCAGAAAGACCCCGGGGACAATCGTGTGCCTTGCACCATTGTGAAACAAGGTTGTTGGGTAAGCCCCGCTTGGGCTTTCCGGTGCATCCCCAAAGTCCTCATTGTCGAAAACAGGGTTTTGCAGTTCCGGTGAATTATCGAGTGACGATATAGGGCTTGCTGCTTGTGGCATACAAAAGCTTTGGAAATGTGCACCAATGAAAAAGGCAAATAGCACTGCCAACGTGAATCTATTTATGTTTTTCATGTTGTTATTTTTTCATTTTAACAAGTTTGCCTGTTTTCAAAAACCCGGTTTCAATATCCGAAAGGGTGATAAAGTATAAGCCATCATCAAGTTGCCGGATATCCATTTCGATTCCGCCCGAAACGAATTTTACGTTGAAATCGGTAATCATTTTGCCGCTTGCATCAAACATTTTCAGAATGCCCGGTAGCCCGTTATTGTGTAACAATTCGATATAAGCTTTATCAGTTGCAGGATTGGGGAATATATTCAAATAGCTCTCCCCATCGGTTAATTGTTTAATATTCCCACTTTTTTCAACATCGGGCAATTCTATTTCATCAGAAATATAATCCCGGTAAGTATCTGTATTGTTCAAGAGCGAAACCGCAAAGTTGGCATTATATGTCCCTTTGTCCAATACGGCCTCTGCAAACTGCACATCACTATCCGTAAACCCTCCCCATCCAGATTCAATCAAATCCAAATCAAACATCCGCAAGGCTTTATAATCAGCCTCATCATCATTTTGAGGGACAAACAAATCCAAGTTAGCCCTTGCCCCTTGATAATCGCTTTTCCTGTAAAAGAATTTATATTTAAGTTGGGCTTCTTCTTTTTCCGTCAAATTTGTGTTGTCAAGGATATTGTTCAACATTCCCAAATCAGGTGATGATACCGAAGCCAAAATCATTTCTGCCAAAGTATATTGATTGCTTGCAGACAAAAGCATTTCTTCATAATTTTCAATCAAGCTAAACACACCATACCCACCTTCAAGAGGTTTTGCGATATTGGCAAAATGATCGCATGTGTAACTCGTGTTTAAGTTGCCCTGCGATGGCAATTCAAATATTTGGTGGCCACACGAAGCTGTTGAATAGAAGGGGCTATTGCTTGTAACCACAACCGTTGCGCTTAAATTGATCATCCCGAAATTATCGGCCGCTGTTATGGTCATTTGGCTATTTATATCAAGGGCTGAATTGTTGTTGCTATAAAGTGTGTTCATCCCGGGATCGGAGTTAGTCCCAATATTCCCGGAATGTCCCCAAACATTGATACCGACATAACTGTAGTTATACAAAAAGTTGTTCCTGATCAAAGGCAAATCGACATATCCGGCATACGACCGAAAATCCATTGCCGTATAACTATCGGTGATGCAGTTGTTTGTAACCACGCTCGACCTTGGGATATTTACGGCAAAAAGTCCACGTGTATTGTCGTAATCCCTCATCCTTATGGTATTACATGTAATATAATTGGGGGTCTGATCGCCATAAGGGCTAAGAAAATAAATCCCCGTAACATCACATTCGTTTATCTCATTGTTTGATATTTGGAAATTCCTTCCCCATACAGCGATAACCCCATACCTGAACCCATCAATAGAGTTTTTGACAATACTGATGTTGGAAGAAGACCTGGCGTAAACAGCAGAAAAACTATTGTATTGATTGGAGTTGTTGACAATATTGTTGTTGTTGATCTCAACTATGGGGTTTACGCAATTATTAACATTTATGGCCGCAGGAGAGAATATTGCCGGAATATTTATTTCGATGTCGTTGTTCTCGATATTTGTTGGGAACAAAGCCGAATTAATATATATGGAATATGTTATATCCGTAAACGTATTTTCGGAAAACAACCCACCACCATTCATCTGGTAAACACCATACGTCCGTGGATAGCCTACACCAAACGTATTTACAAATTCATTATGGGAAACCTGGCCCAAAAACCTCGATGAAGTGGAATAAACCCCATACGTACTTGAATTGTCAACGAAGGTGTACTTGCCCCCACACTCAAAAAATGGGTAAAACGATTCGGTGACAAAACGGTTCCCACTGATAGGGTGATTGAAATCGTTGTTGCCCTCGACCCTTATCCCATAATTGCAATTGGAGAAGAGGTTGTTCGAGATTACCCCATCTGCACCATTTTGAAAATAGAGGGCCACTTCGGCATTCTTAAAAGTTGACTCATTGATTATATTGTCAAATTCACCACTTCCATCAAACCTTAAACCTTTCCATGTGCCGTTGATATTGCAGGGCCTGAAAACCGAGTTGTTTGTCCGTAGGTAACTGCTGTCCTGGAAAACAATCCCCGCACATTCTCCAAAAACCACATCAACATTTGTAATATCGAGCACCGATCCTGCCGACATTGTTACAATTACGCTATCGGCCAAATAATATTTATTGTCCCATGTCACATCGTTTGTATATATAACCGAAGAGTTGATATGGACAAAAAGCGAATCTACCGCAGCAAAGCAACAGAGGCCTTCGTCGGCAATATAAAACGGCGGCCCCCCTTCTGGATAAGTCACAACACCACTTACAATGGCATTATTGATTACAATTCCATTGCTGACCACTATATCATAAATAAGTTTATCGTTTACGCAAATCGAAAATGTGTCAACACAATCATCAACATTATAATGACCGACAATATTGCCGCTTGACGCATCAACGATATTAAAAGAAATGGTGGTGTCGCAACCGCAAGAAGTTTCCGAAGAGACGATAATTGATAATACGGTATCTATGGCAAGATAGAAAACATCTGATGTATCGCTGCACCCAAAACTATTTTGCACCACTACCGAAAACTGATGGTTACCAGAAGCACCACCCGTGTAATCAAGGTTTTCGCCCGTACCAATGGAAGTCCCGTAATCACCATCGATATACCAGTTTATCCAAGGGTAAGCACTTGGATATGTATCATTTGGATAGATAGCATTTAGCGCCAAGGGGATATATAAATGCAAAGTATCATTGTCGCAAATATTTTCACATCCTATCGGGAACAGGCTCAAATCAGGTTTTGGATAGATAAAGCCTGCATCTTCATGAACAAAACACCCTGTTTCTTTATCGGTCATGGTCAGTCCATAATAACCCGGTGTCGAAGCAATTATTACGGGTGTTGTTGCACCCATGTTCCATTGATAACTGTACATTGCCGGATCGTTGGGATTGGGCGTCAACGTAACCGGGCTCCCTTCACAAACCGATAAATAAGGCAAGGTAAGTGTTGGCGTTTCAAAAAAAGCAACGCACAAAGTGTCGCTGTTTGTGCAACCTGTATTTACATCCGTTACTTCAACCACAAACTGGTAAATCGTAGGAAAGCTGGTAACCGTAAGGCCAACCATCGTAGAGTTGGCATTGGGAGGGGTAAATACAACACCTCCTGGGATACTGCTCCACACATAACTATAATCGGCATTATAAACAGTATATAGGTTAAACGGATCCACAGCTCCGGCGAGGGTACAAATGGTTTTAGGGCCTGTAATATTGGCTACGGGCAATGGGTTCATATACAGAAACACACTATCAGAATTATTATAGCAACCATAGGTATTGGAAACCTCGACCCAGTATTCGCCATGTTGGCCGGCATAATAGGTCATGGCATTTGCACCAGCTATTGCGTTCCCATCTTTATACCATTGGTATGTGGCCATCCCGCTACAAGCTGTAAGGGGAATAGAATCACCGGGGCAAATAAGCGTATCAGAGACTATCGAACAAGATGGGACTGAATCAACCGTAATTAAATTTGATGCAATGGCCACACAGCCCATTGAGTCCTGAATTATCAAACTTACATTATATGGCGGAGGGCTTGGTATTCCATAAGCATGATCGGTAACCGGGATTGAGGATGTATATCCATCACCAAAATCCCAATCATAAAAGTAATTTGGATTGTTTGGATTGGCCGTAAATGTTGCCGGGGAGTTTGCGCATACAGGTGATGGGAATATAAAACCGGCGTTTGGCAAAAGCACATCAACCACTTCAATCCATTCTGAAGTACAGCCTGAAGATGAGGTTACAGTCAAGGTAATTGTATATGGGCCCGACACAGGAACCGATAATGTTGGATTAGGGTCGGTGTTGCTTGGCCAAAAAGTGCCGGAAGGGGTAACAGCCCAACTATATCCGGTGATGACCGATGGTGGATCGGCCCAGGATTTATCAACAATATATACGGTGTCGCAAACAACATAAGCCCTGAAAAAAGCATAAGCGTCGCAACCACCACCGCCGCCACCAGGACCGATTACAGTACAATCCTCTATTACAACATTTATAATATTTGATTTAGAGGTACATCCGTTTTCGGTAACTTCTACATAATATTGAAAAGTCCCGGCAGTGCCAAATAAAGCTATGTTAACAGCAAGGCTCGAAGAAGTCCCTAAAGTTATTGGGGTTCCGTCTTTATACCACTGATAAGTATATGGCCCGGAAGGTGTTGACAAGGTCAAAACATATGAATCACCAAGACAAAAGACAGGCAACATATCGTAAGCTGCTATGGCCGTGGGAGGGCCATTAATGGTAACCAAAAACGAATCGGTACCGGAGCATGTGGTAACACTTAAGGTTGCCGTTGCTGCCGGGCCATGCCATAAAATATTAACCGAACCCGTTGTCTGTCCACTCAGGATAGTCCCCTGTCCAGCAGGCATTATCGACCATTGGAAATCGCCGTATGGGTTTGAGCCCCCGGCCAAATAAACCTCTGTCGCATCAACACAAGCTGAACCCACGCCAGTTATAACAGGTGGCAAATATGGGTTTACGGTAAGTGTTTCGGTCAACGATGTGCAAAACGCAAGTTCCGTTTCCTGATAAACACTGAGTTCCCAAGGGCCTGCACCGGTCCATTCCACTATCACGGAATCTTTGTCAGCACCCATTTCGGAATGGATAAACCCGGACCCATTTGTTATTGACCAATTAAAAGGGAAACCTGATACATCCGATGAAATAAAGTAGGTATAATTATCGCCAGGGCAAATACTGTCAGGCCCGGTTATTCCATTCAGCACGGGCAATGGAATAACTTCTACATTAAAAGACGCAATACTGTTGCAAAATAAAGGCAGGTTTGTTGGGATTGCTGTTATTGTGTAAGTTCCAGGTACCCATGTAACCGAGGCAGAAGATCCACTTCCTACTATCACAGGTCCAGCAGGGAAAATTGACCAGGTTGCACCCCCACTGCCAAAATAGGTGGTTGTATTGCCTTCACAAACAACATCATCACCGAAGATCGTATATTGTGGCAATACATTGACCTGAATTGAGTCAACGCCACTGCATCCGGCCAACGGATTGTCATAATCACATTTCACCCAATATGTGCCCGAAAAATTAAAAGTGATATTTACATCCGGGGTATTACGGTCTTGTTGGTTAAACGAATACATTCCCCCGGTAACGGCCCAAGTATAATAAGTACCCGGCAATAGAGGCAAAGAATAGGTCCCCGAGGCCCCGGCACACAGATTTGTTGGGCCAATAATTGGAAGGTCTGGGTATAGAACCGGGACATTTATTGTCGTTATTCCAGGGCAAGGTGCCGAACCACAATTGGGCAACTTAAGGCTCACAGTAGTTGGGGCCGAGTATGTATTGTCCCATTTTACTTCGATGCAACTCGATCCAGCACCTGATATTACCGTACCACCGGTTACAGTCCAGTTATATGTCCCACAAACTATTGGTGTGCAGAACGAAGATGTGTCGCCCGGGCAAACTGTCCCATAGCAATAATCAGTTGTTATCACGGGACCTTCGCCGGGTAAAACGACCACAATTTTTGAAATTGTGTCAGAGCATCCGCAAGGGACTATAACAGGCAAGTCAGACCCCTGGAAATAAATTGTATCGCCTGCACCCATATCGGTTGCGGTAAGGGTAACAATATAAGTTCCCGGCGAACCATAGGTATGAGTTGGGTGGGTCGCGGTTGTATCGGTCCCATCCCCAAAATCCCAATGATAAACGCTACCCCCTGAAGATGTGTTTGTAAAACTCACCAAGCTGTTCTGGCAAACAGTATCGGGCGTTAAAATAAAGTCTGCGTTAGGCCCGTCAAGTAAGCAAATCTCCATCATCAGGCTATCAATACAATTTCCACCTGAGGCAACATTGCTGATGATTACCTTTATAAATCCCGTGCTACCCAATCCCCAAAGTACAGGGTTTGGGTTTCCCGTTGGATTCGCAGCAGTGCCGTTAGTAACAGTCCAGGTATAGGTATAACCGGGAAGGTTCGGAAAAACCGTATAGGTATGGACACTTTCTTTACAGGCCGTAAATCCACGAAACCCTTGTCCAACAGGGTCGTCACCTTTACACGTTTCCGGTGGCGGGCAAATTTCCACCGCATCCCTTAATTCAAATTCAGGGCAACACTCTTGTGCCAAAGCATTATTGACTTGGAAAGCATTAATTACAATCCATAAAAAACCTAAGGTGATAAATGTCCTTTTCATAATAGTAGATTTTAACAGTTATTTAAAAGTTGCACAACAGCTAATCATTGCGATAAGCGCCCCCTGTTCAAGAATACCAGTAACAATTAGTATGATTCTAAAATGAAAATACGGATCAGTAGCTATGTGGGATGGGGATAACTTTACATCAATACTGCTACTGTTTGAATTTGCCTGTATGCCGACAAAGGCAGGAATAAGAAAACCCATACAAAAACAGCAATTATGGACGAAATCAGATTGTAAAAACCTGCTTGCATTGCACTATGGCAGGAGGGCAACCCGGTCAGATACTGTTGCTGCCAGATCATACAGCAACGTTCTGAACCGATAGCATCAGCACCTGATTTCCATCAGTAAACTAATGCTCGATGAATTCGATGTCCATTCAAAAACCCAACTAAATATATTGTGCTGAAAAGGTTTATCCTTATACTTACTTCACAAACATAAAGAATAAAATTTAGAACAAGGCATCAATTGTTGGATTTAACAGATTTTTAACAATTTGCCACTAAGTTAAAGATTGTTAAATATCTGTTAAAGTCAATAAGGAAAATAAAAACGAGAAACCGCTTTTTTTGGAACTACGATTACAACTTTTCCAGTCGCAAACAAATCCCTATTTGTTGAATCCATCAATGCAATCAAAAGTTCTTGGGGGAGATATTAATATACCGGTTCTTGACAGGTTTGCAAAAGAAAAGTTTCTTGGGATCAGCGATGTCCTGATAAACGAGGACTCTCGATAAATTCGGAGCCCGGGAGAAATCAACTATTAAAGCTGCAATATTTATCCGTTTGGACTTGATTTCTTTCGGTAAAACAATGTCGGTGACAAATCCAACATTGCATAGTTTAGCGTTGGTGCAATCCGCACTCTTTGTTTTCAGGCAGTTCCCACCACCATCTTCCGGCACGGACATCTTCGCCGGGTTCAATGGCACGCGTACACGGCTGGCAACCAATACTTGGAAAGCCCCGATCGTGCAGTTTGTTGTAGGGAATATTGTTCTTTTTGATAAAATCCCAGACCCGGCCTTCGCTCCAGTCAATCAAAGGGTTCAATTTTACCATTCCATGATTGTTCTCATCTTTTTCGATCAGGGTCTCATCTTGCCTGGTGACAGACTGGTCCCTCCTCAGGCCGGTAACCCAAATTTCAATTCCATTTGTGGCCCGGTGCAAAGGGTTTATTTTTCGGATATGGCAACACAATTTCCGGTCTTCGACACTTTTGTAAAATAGGTTGATCCCCTTTTCCTTTACCATTTCTTCCACTTCACGGTTATTGGGGAAACAAACATCCATTTTGAATTTATAGCGGCTGTTGGTCTTGTCGATAAGTTCATATGTCTCAGGGAACAACCGCCCTGTATCCAGTGTAAATATTTTAGTTTCGGGCTCAAGTGAAGAAATCATATGTGTCAAAACCTGGTCTTCGGCCCCAAGGCTGGTGGCAAATGCTATTTTACCTTTATATTCGTGCAGAAAAAAACCCAACACCTCTTCAGCAGAAGCATTCCTGAATTTATTACAATATTCCTTAATTTGGATTTCCGTCATATAGCGGGCAAATTTAACGGATTTTTTCATTCCCTAAGTATAAAATTATACATTTGTATTCACAAAACAAAGCAAATATGAGAATTCATTTTATTGCCCTTGGCGGGAGTGCCATGCACAATCTGGCCATTGCATTAAGAATTAAAGGCTATGATATAAGCGGTTCGGACGATGAGATTTTTGAACCTTCGCGAGGCCGTTTGGATAAATACGGGATACTTCCAAAAGAAGAAGGCTGGGACGCAAACCGGGTTGATACTTCCCTTGATGCCGTTATTGTAGGCATGCATGCGAAAAACGACAATCCCGAGCTTCTGAAGGCAAAAGAATTGGGAATGAAAATATTTTCATTCCCTGAATATCTCTACGAACATGCGAAAAACAAAACCCGGGTCGTAATCGGCGGAAGCCATGGGAAAACCACGATTACCTCCATGATCTTGCACGTTATGAAACATCAGGATATCCCTTGCGACTACATGGTGGGCGCACAGCTGGAAGGTTTTGAAGTAATGGTGAAATTGACCGACAATGCCAAAATAATGATCCTGGAAGGGGATGAATACCTTACTTCCCCTTTGGACCTCAGGCCCAAATTCCATATTTACCTGCCTGACATAGCTTTGATCAGTGGCATTGCATGGGACCATATCAATGTATTCCCGACATTTGAAAATTATGTGTGGCAATTCGAAAAATTTGCAGCACTTATTTCAAAAAATGGTGCCTTGATTTACTTTGAAGATGATAAGAACGTAAAAACGATATGCGGGGCCTCAAGAAAAGACATCCGTAAAAAACCATACGGATTGCCTGAATACAACATTGATAGTGGGGTTACCAGCATTTTTCACAATGGGGAAAAAATCCCTTTACAGATTTTTGGCGAACACAACCTGGCCAATATGAACGGCGCCCGATTGATTTGCAATGAGCTTGGGGTTTCTGATGAGGATTTTTATACGGCAATCCAATCTTTTGCCGGTGCTGGCAAACGTCTTGAAAAACTGGGGGAAAACGGACATTCGACAGTCTTTAAGGATTTTGCCCATTCACCCTCAAAATTACTTGCAACGGCCAAAGCAGTAAAGAACCAATTCCCCGACCGTGAACTTGTGGCTTGCATGGAACTGCATACTTACAGCAGCCTTAGCGAAAAATTCCTGAGCCATTATAAAGGCTGTATGGACGATGTGGATTTCCCAAAAGTTTTTTTCAGCCCTCATGCCCTGCAACTAAAGCGGTTGGAACCCATTACCACTGAGCAGGTAAAAGATGCATTTGACAATCCCAAACTGCAGGTTTATACCGATTCGAAAGAATTGCTGGCCGGTTTATTAAAAACCAATTGGAGGGATAAAAACCTACTGATGATGAGTTCAGGGAACTTTGATGGGGTTGATTTGAATTTATTAGCTGAAAAAGTACTGAACAACAATTGACATTAACAAAACCCAAATAAAAAACCTGCCTGAAATAAAACAAGCAGGTTTTTTTATTGTAACGGGAAGTTTTCTTCCCTGGTTATTTATTGAATTGAGAGCTTTGCTAGTGCCCATTGCAAAGGTCTCTATCCGTTCATCGAAATCAAAAACTCCTCATTGGTATCGGTAAAGCGCATTTTATCCTTCAGGAAATTCATGGCTTCCAATGGGTTCATATCAGCAAGGTGGTTCCTCAGTATCCAGATACGTTGCAACTGCTCTTTTTCGATCAACAGGTCTTCCCTCCTTGTACTGGAAGCAACAATATCAATCGCAGGATAAATCCTTTTGTTCGACAACTTACGATCCAGTTGGAGCTCCATATTACCGGTCCCTTTAAATTCTTCAAAAATAACTTCATCCATTTTTGAACCGGTTTCGGTCAATGCTGTGGCAATAATAGTAAGCGAACCGCCATTTTCAATTTGCCTTGCAGCCCCAAAGAAGCGTTTTGGCTTTTGTAGTGCATTGGCTTCAACACCACCGGAAAGCACTTTCCCTGATGCAGGTGCCACTGTGTTATAAGCACGTGCCAATCGGGTAATCGAATCAAGAAGGATAACCACGTCATGGCCACATTCTGTCATTCTTTTTGCTTTTTCAAGAACAAGGTTGGCGATTTTCACATGTCTTTCGGCGGGTTCATCAAATGTAGAAGCAATTACTTCGGCCTTTACGTTCCTTGCCATATCGGTAACCTCTTCAGGGCGTTCGTCAATCAAAAGCACCATTAAATAAACATCCGGGTGGTTTTCCGCAATGGCATTGGCTATTTCTTTCAGGAGAACCGTTTTACCTGTTTTAGGCTGGGCCACGATCAATCCCCTTTGTCCTTTGCCTATTGGGGCAAACATATCAATAACACGGGTTGAAGGTGTTTCCTGTTTATGCCCGGTCAAACTAAATTTGGTTTCCGGGAATAAAGGGGTAAGATAATCAAATGGGATACGGTCGCGCACATCCACGGGATCTTTCCCGTTGATTTTCTCGACCTTGATAAGCGGGAAATATTTTTCCCCCTCTTTTGGTGGGCGGATGGTCCCTTTTACCGTATCACCTGTTTTTAGGCCAAACAGCTTAATCTGTGATTGTGACACATAAATATCATCGGGTGAATTGAGGTAGTTATAATCCGACGACCGTAAAAACCCATATCCATCCTGCATAATTTCAAGCACCCCTTCACTGGAGACCATGCCTTCAAACTCAAAAGCAAATTCCTCTTTCTTTTTCTCGGGCACACGTGTTTTTGGAACCCTTTCCTGCACCACTTCCTCTCTCTCGCTAACCACTTCTTCCTTATTTTCGGTTACTTGTGAAATTGTCTCTCCTTCTAATTTGGCTGTGGGTTCAACCGATTCTTTTTCCACATCCGGCTTTTTCTCCTTATCGGCATTCTTGGCTTGTGATTTTTCGTTCAGGTTTGGAAAGAGGTCTTTTTGCACGGGCTTTGAATCCTTTGGGGCAAAGCCGGTACTTTCACTTTTTTCCCCTCTCCGGGATGAAGCGACCCTTTGGTTCTGGTCTGACTTCACCCGTCGTCGTCTAGGGACACGCGATTTTTTCTCGTCTTCTAAAACCTCGGTCGTGGGATGGAGTGCCTGATGGTCAAGGATTTTGTAAATAAGGTCTTGTTTTTTCAGGCCTTCAATTTTTTCAACTCCAAGCTTTTTAGCTATTTCTTTTAAATCTGGAACTAACTTCGTGTTTAGTTCAATAATATCGTACATGAATTGTTTATTTTAAAAAGGTTTGTTTGCTATTCTTAAATATATTTTGGATAATAACAAGGGGTATATTTCTATTTTCTCAGGGAAATACTTTATTAAGTTTGAAATGTATTCAAAGTGATTTGCTTCGCTTTGTAGTCTTTGTAGTTATTGTATTATCAATTAACGGAATAATACTGCTTTAATTATTTGTTTTGTATGAATTTTCTTTCAGTAGGGGCTTCTCATTTTCAAATGATCAAACTCCAATAAATTGATTGCTTAATTTTACAAAAGAAAGAAAAATTTTGCGAAATCCATTTAGGAACTAAATGCGGTGCAAATATATAAATTTTTTAAGAACCAATTACAAGAATAAAAAAAACCGGCAAATAATACGCAAAGCCTTAGTTCTCCTTAGTTTGACCATCATCCAAATAGTAAATATCAAGGGCAACAATAATGGCCATAAAGCCCCAAACGGGCACAGAGGCCTTGTCGGTATCCAGGAAATTATTCAAAAAGCCATGTATAAAATAAGTTATCAGGCCCAAGAGCGAAATCATAGCCAACATCTTCACTTCCTTTTTTTGCGATTTTCGATAAACCTTGATCCCGGTAATAATAATCAATACAAAAATCACAATTATAGTAATCATGCCCAACACACCGCTTTCGGCCAGCGGGCCAATATATTCACTGTGGGCATTCCCCATATCCCCTGCATTTGTACTGATTATTGTTTTCTCTTTGGAACGCTGATAGGGGGCATACAGGAATTGATAAGTCCCGGGGCCCCATCCCCAGAATGGCCTTTCGTCGAACATCCTGATTGCTGATTGCCATCTATTGATCCTTTCAAGGTTGGATGCGTCTGACGAGATATTGGAAATGGATTGGACATGTTCCACAAAATTGGCCGAAGAGTCCTGTTTGTTCCTTTCCAGGCTTTCAAGGATTTGTTGTTGAAAAGCAAAAAACAACCCAAAGAAAACCACAACACCCAAAAGCAACCAACGGAACTTGATTTTCAACAAAATCACGATATACACACCCAAAGCCGCTACGAGACTTATCCATGCAGCCCTTCCGTACGACAATATAACACCCAAGACAAAAAGGGCCAAAAAGACACGGGCGATAATTTTTGTGCCGGCTTTATAATCCCTGTGAAATGAAAAGCCCATCAACACAGGGATATACATGGCAAGTATGGCCCCATAAACCGTATGGTCATTATAAAACGGCGTCATCACCCAGTGGCTCGATTCCTCATCAAACCCACGCAGGGAATGGTTAAATATGGTATAAAGTATGACGCCTGCAAAGGGTATAATGTATAACCAAAGGAACAACTTGATATTGGTGAATTTTTTGAACAGTAATATCGCAACAAAATAAAAGGGTACGATAAACCAAAGCCGAGAAGCAATAAACTTAAATGAAACAATAGGCATTTCGCTCGTAATACTGGTAAACAGCAGCCAGATAAGGTTCGCAAAAATGGCCAGTGTGACCGGATGTTTCAAAATCCGGAAGTCATAGGAATAATCGTAAATAACCTTGATCAGAAAAAAAATCAAAACACCTACCATCAACGGTTCGGAAGGCAATGAAATACCAAAGCCCATATCCAGGTCACGGACATTTATCGCCAAGGGCGTTACAAAAGTGATAAGGAGAAGGATTTTATCAAGGGAGATAAAATAAACCAGTGCGATAAACAATACCAAAGGCAATAAAGCCCCCCAATAAAAATTATTTACAAATAGTACAGTGTTGAAAGCAATGTACAAGGCGCTTATCATGTAAACCCATATCAGCTTGCTTTTTTCGGTCACTGTAAGATTATATTAAAATGTAAAAAATTAAGAATTCTGAAGTAGCCCTCTCCTGTTTTCTACAATCAGGATGACTATGAATGTAAGGAAAAACACTGCAAGGGCAGAAACAACAACGATCAACCACCTAACCGGATAGGCTTTTTTATCTGACACAAAAGGCTTTGTAATTACATTTGTATAGGTATAATTCCTGTCGAGATCCATTTGTGCCATTTCATATTCCTTTTTCAAATCGACATATTTGGAAGCTTCGTCCTCAATTTGTCTTGTTAGGACAATTAGCTCCCCTCCCCTTTTCTCAATATTCCCCTTTAGTTTAAGGACCTCTTTTGTATTGACATTGTTGCCACCTGTACCGTCAATTGTCTTTAAATATCCCCGGGTTACCTCCCTCGACTGAACTGAATAATCAAGCAAGCCATACTGCGTACTTAAAACGTACAATCTGTCTTCAAGGCTTTTCAGATAGGCTTCTTTCGTATCCAGGGCCCTTTTGTACATCGCCACCACCTCTCTAAATTTTTCGTTGTGCAACGACCTTACTTTCAAATTATACAAATCGATCATGGAATTTACCATGTCCCTTGCATATACAGGGTCTTTGTCCAAGACTTCGATATTCACGCCTTCGTAAGGGGTCTTGCTGATCCTCACGTTCTGTGAATATTCGTACACCATTGTCGAGTAGTAATGTTCATAAGAGGTATCAATATCATAGTGCTCGGAAAGATTATATTTATCAATGATTTGGTCGGAGATATCGTGCGATTGCATAATTTGCAGCATCTGCTCGGTTTCACTTTCATCGGAATAGGAAGAAATATTTGAAGGATAAACCACCGCAAAGGATTTGAATTTGGGCGTGATAAAACCGGAAACTATTGCAGAAACCACAACTGCTGCCACAACGATAACAATGAGGTGCATCTTCCATTTAATCAAGACTTTTAAAATATTTATTTGATAGAATTGACTTTCCATGTCTATTTCGAATTTTAAAAATGAAGTATTCTCCTTACGTACTTTATTTTCTTCCGGGTCATACTTATGTTTTACCTTTTCCCTCTGAACATTATCTTCTTCAAGGGCAAAAACCCCGACAAGCTTATCGTAGTACTTGTCGATGTTCAGGAAACCAAGGTCTATTTCAGGCTTTTTTTTTTAGTTTGCCCTGAAAGGCTATCAAACACAGCCAGTACCAATACGACAAGCAAAAAGGATGAAACGACCGATACCAATACAATTATCCACCTGATCGGGTAAGATTTTTTTTCGGCCTTATAGGCATTGTCCACGATAAATTTCTGTGGGAGCACTTCTTCGGCATCTATTTTAGCCTCATCGTACTTTGATTTCACCACGCTCAATTGTTTCTTTTCAAACTCAAGCGCATCACGGATAGAGACATAGGGCCCGCCATATTTTGCCAAGACCTCAAGTTTTTCCTCAAGGGCACTTATTCCTGACTTATTTCCCCTGGCCAGTTCAATGGCCAATTGCCTGTTCATCATTTCGGCCTGTGATTCATAATCGTGCACACCCAATTCCCTAAGCTTGGTCAACGAATCTTCCATCATGAAAATATAGGCCTTTTGTTTCAGGTACTCTGTTTTCACAATCTTAAAGGCTTTTATCGCCCTTTCTTTCTGAATTTCATTTTTTGTGGAATCAAGCTGGTTGGCAATGTCGTTGGCAATATCGGCTGCCATTTGTGCATCTTTGTCCAAAACCGTAATTTTAACGGCCATGTATTCCGTCCGCCTGAAAGTTATGTTCTCGGCATAAGCATCATAAAGTTTGGTGTGGCGGTAATTTGCATTCTTCTTTATATCATAATGCTCCATCAGGTTGTACTTGTCGATGATCTTGTCCCTGATTTTATTCGAATTCAAAATCTGGAGCAATTGCTCGGCCTGTTCATCTTCCCCAAACTGCATCACGTCTTGCTTTTCCCCTGCCCTTTCAGTTAATAATGCCTTCGAGATAGAGTTTGTGGATGTTGGGAATAAAATTACAGTTGATTTGTATTTGGGTGTAATAAAAGTGGGGCCTGAAAAAATACCAGAAGCCAACAAAGCTATTAGGGGTATGATAATTAACGGCTTTCTCCAATAATGCAAGAATACCAAAAAACTTGTGGATTCAAATTCCCGGCTCCCTTTTACCTTATTTATCATAAACAATTCTTATTGATATTGAGCGCGCAAAGATAGAAAAAATAATCTTTTAAACCCGACCTGATTTTCCTTTGTTTTATTTTGGATATTTCTAAGTATCCTGTCTTTACAAAACAGAATCAATTGACAAAAACAACATGACAAAGAGAACGAAATAATTGATCTTCATAAAATAATAGGTCGGATTGAAAACACCCTGGTTCTTGCGCAGCAAGGCCGTAAATACAAAGATGAGCCAAATGGCAACTGCCGCCATGAGTATGGAAAAGAATGTTGAACTAATTACCCCAAACAAGGGCAACATCAATGCGGTAATCGCAGTTGCCAATGTCCAGACGAAAGTCGTATATTTAATTTTTAATTCGGAATACTTGCTCGTAAGGGATGGGAAACCTGCTTTTTCATATTCTTTCCCATATTTTAACAGCAACAGCCAAAAATGTGGAACCTGCCAGATAAAAAAGAAAAATGCGATAATGGCCGCACGTGGATCTGCAAGGCTTTCACCTCCGGCAACCCAACCCACCATGGGTGGAATGGCACCGATCACTGCTCCGGGGATTACGGCAAAAGAAGTCCGTTTCTTTAAGGGCGTATAAAAGCCATTGTACCAAATAAGGGCAAGCAACCCCAACTGCATGGCCAAAAATCCCGAACCCACATAAATAAGCCATGAGCCCAGTACAACAAAACTTGCAGAAAAGAGCAGTGCCTGGTTCGGGGAAATTTTCCCGGAAGGGATAGGCCGGTTTTTTGTCCGTTCCATTTTTGCATCCTTATCGCTTTCCTGATAATGGTTTAAGGCCGCAGAACCACAGGCAAGGATAAAAATCCCGAGAACGGGCAATATCATTTCGCTATCGAATTGCCCCTTCGCCAAAACATATCCGGTGAGGGTGGTAAGGGCAACGGCAAAGGTAATCCGTACCTTGCCCAATTCCATAAATGCCCTGAGAATGTTTTTTTTGCCATTCATTATTTCAATGTTTTAAAATAACCGATAATGTCCTGGATTTCTTTCTCGCCCAAAGTTTCTTTGTAAGAGATCATCAATCCTTTACCAAAACCCTTGACCACATCTTTGTTGGGTTCAAAAACAGATTCCCTGATATAGTTTTCGTCCACCTCGCATTCCCGCTCGTTCCCATCGGTGAGAACGGTTTCGGTTTTCCCCCATAGGCCTTTAAAGGAAGGGCCGACCAGTTTACTTCCATCCAATGAATGGCAGGCCAAACAGCCATTTGTTTTCAATACGGTGAGACCCGGATGCTCATCAGCGGGAGCTGTTGTTTTTTCATTGAACCATTTTTCATAATTGGCTTCGGGCATCACGTTCACTTTGCTCAACATATAAGAATGCCTTTCGCCACAATATTCGGCACAATAAATATCATAGGACCCAAGCCTCTTCCCCTCGAACCACATCCAATTGTCCTTACCGGGCATCAAATCCTGTTTTACCCTGAAGGCAGGAATATAAAGGCTATGGATTACATCGTGTGAAATAAGGTTCAGTTTCACGGGTTTGTCTATTGGGATTACCAGGGAATCGGAACGTTTTCCATTGGGATAAACGAACCACCATGACCACATTTGCCCATGGGCCTCTATTTCGATGGCTCCTTCCGGTGCTTTCAACATAGGTTCATAACCTGTCCATCCGTACCAAAACATAAACAGTACAAGTATCGTGGGGATAACCGTCCAGGTAATCTCGGCAAGGTTGCTGCCTTCGATATTGGTAGCCTTCGGGTTTTTGCTCCTTCGGTACTTTATGACGAAATAAATCATAACGGCCGTAATTCCAACGAGGAAAAATGTGGAAATCCCAAGGATAAACCAAAGCGAAAAGTCAACTCCTTCTACAAAATTCGATGCGGGTGAATTCATTATATGTTCAATTAATTAATTTCAAAATATTATCGGGTGGCGTAATCAAGAATGGTAAAGAGCAAAAGGGCAACGAACAAAACCATCACGATTGCACCAAGAACCTTAAAAACAGGTTTATCGTATTTCACGTGCATAAAACGGCTGGCCACAATAAAGGATTTGCCGGTGGCGATAAACATGGCCATGGCTACTGCCATTGTTGCCAAACGCCCACCCAAAACCGAAACCGCAACTGTCATCAACGTAAGGACCATCAATCCGATCCAGATACCGATAAGATCACGGTAACTTGAAATATGAGGCTGATGTGTTTCGGTTTCCTGATCATGTTGTTTTTGAACTTCCATTTTATATTGATTTATAACTGATCATGCAACTTCAAGGTGACTGAAAAAAATAAATATATTTCGATTAGCAATGATTAGTTGATTAATGTATTAGATAGAAAAGCGGAAACAGGAAAATCCAGATCAAATCCACCAAATGCCAATATAGCCCGGCATTTTCGGTATATGCAAAATTGGAACTTGACTGCTTGCCATTTTTAATTTCCATTGTAACAAGGCCAATCACCACGGCTCCGATAATTATGTGCAGCGCATGTAATCCGGTCATGAAAAAATACAGGAAGAAAAACAGGGTCTCGCCCCTCGGCAGTTGCATATACGCATCCATTCCGGGGAACAGGCCATGCTCGATTTTCGCGCTCCACTCAAAATACTTGTTCACCATAAAGACCAATGCAAAAAATATGGTTGCTACCATCAGCCAAACGGCCAGTTTATTGTTCCCTTTTTGCAGAGCGGTTATCCCCATTGCAACCGTAAGGCTGCTCGTGAGCAACACAATGGTGTTGATTGTCCCAATGGGGATACTCAAATGGTATGAGCCCTGTAAAAAAGAATCGGGATATAAAAACCGGTACATGGTATAAACAATAAACAATCCACCAAACAGGAGTACCTCGGTATAGAGGAACAACCACATCCCCAGTTTGGATCCTTCGTCATCCCTTGTCAGGCCGGAATTGGGCAGTACTAAATGTTCCATTCTTATTTGATATAATTTAAAAGTTATGTGCTATAATTAGTTCTTTATACCTGTTTTAATAATTGTCCTTATAATTATAAGGGCCTCCCTCGACCAACTCTGGCATTTTATCGAAATTGTGCAAAGGTGGCGGTGATGGTGTTTGCCATTCCAGTCCCAAACCTCCCCAGGGATTCCGTGGAGCCTTCTCCCCTCTTTTCTTTGCCCTGAAAAAATTGTAGATCATCAATATTATCCCAACGATAAGTATCCATGAACCCACTGTTGAAATAACATTGGTCAATTGGAACTCTGCCGGATAATCGTAATATCGCCTTGGCAATCCTTGCAGGCCCGAAATCAACATAGGGAAATACAAGGCATTGAAACCAATAAATATAAGTGCAAAAGCGATATTTGCTATTTTGAAGTTATACATCTTTCCCCAGATTTTCGGGAACCAATAGTGCATCGCCCCAAAAAACACAATACCAACGCCCCCGAACATGGTATAATGAAAATGCCCTACGATAAATGTGGTATCATGAACATGTATATCAGCGGCAATTGCCCCGTTAACAAGCCCGGTAAGCCCTCCTATAAGGAACAGGAAAACAAATGCCATGGCATAAAGCAAAGGGGGCTTTACATCAATGGAGCCTTTGTAAAGGGTGGCCACCCAGTTAAAAATCTTAATGGCAGTGGGAATGGCAACAAAGAAAGTCGCAAGGGAGAAAATCAAGGCCGCCGTGCTGCTGAGCCCCGTGGTGAACATATGGTGCGCCCAAACAAAATAGCCCGTAAAAGCAATGGCCATACTCGACATTGCAATGGCTTTGTACCCAAAAATAGTACGATGGGCAAAGGTTGGGATAATTTCGGAAATCACGCCCATGGCCGGCAATATCATCACATAAACCGCCGGATGCGAATAAATCCAGAACAAATGCTGATATAAGATCGGGTCGCCACCAATTGAAGGGTCAAAAAGGCCGATGCCAAAACTCCGCTCGGCCACGATCATCAGCAAAGTGATACCAACAATCGGGGTCGCAAGGATTTGTATCCAGGAAGTGGCATAAGTGGACCAGGCCATTAGCGGCATCCTGAACCAGGTCATGCCCGGAGCCCGTAAGCGGTGAATAGTAACAATGAAGTTAAGCCCGGTAAGGATAGATGAAAACCCAAGGATAAATGCGGCCAAAACCGACATGCTCACATTGGTCCCCGTCTTTACGCTGTAAGGCGCATAAAACGTCCAACCGGTATCGGCAGGGCCTTCCCCAAAAAACAAAGTGCCAAGCGCCAAAAAAGCCCCTGTCATGTACAAATACCATGAAACCAAATTAATCCGTGGAAAAGCCACATCATCCGTCCCGATAATTATGGGGATGAAAAAGTTTCCGAAGATGGCCGGGATGCCCGGAATGATAAACAGGAAAATCATGATCACACCGTGCAAGGTAAATATCTGGTTATAGGTTTGGGGTTCCATGATGGTTTTTCCCGGGGCAATCAATTCAAGCCTCAAAAGGAAACCCAAAAACACGGCGGCCAGGAAAAAGAAGCCTATGGAATACAAATAAAGGAGAGCGATACGTTTGTGGTCGGTCGTAAATATCCAGGACGCCAATCCTTTTTTCTCTTCAAAAAAATTCTTGTGCCCCGTAATTTCTTCTGTCATTCTGTAAAGTTTTAATATTTAATAATCTATTTGGGATTTAACTGTTCATCGTACTAAAATCTTTTGTCTTCCTTCTTTTGCCATAGGCCAAAAAGAGAAACAGCCCTCCGGCAAACATCAGGATAATCGTTCCGGCCACCTTGGTGACATTGAAAACATACTTTTTCCCTTCGGCATCATAGCTGAAACAAAATTTCAATACTTTGTTGATCGTTGGCGACGACCGTTCTTCCGAAGCCTCCACCACGGCCATCTTCAAATCGAATGGCAGGAAATAAGTCCCGTGCAAATAGCGGGTAATTTTCCCTTGCGGGCTAATGACAATAATGGAAGCCGGGTGGATAAACTCATCCCCTTCCTTTTTCACTTTGTAGCCAAGGGTATTTAGCAGGCGCGCGACATTTGCACTGTCCCCGGTAAGCCATCTCCAACCATTTTCGACATCCTTGCCCTTTACAAGTTTGGCATAATTGTCTTTTTTTGACCTTGCAAGTTCCGGTTTTTCACTTGGGTCGAAACTCACGGTAAAAACCTGGTATTCGGTTCCCAAGTCAATCTTCGCATTGGTGATTACCTCGGCCACGCCTTCCAGCAATGGGCTGCACAAACCCGGGCATTCATAATACACAAGTGCAATAACCGTAGGTTTGTCAATATCTTTTTTTAAGTTAACAGGGTTGTTGTTCTCATCAACAAAATCAAGGTTGTCCGGCAGGTAGGAATCAAGTTTTTCATAGATGCCCAATTCGGCAGGGGGAACATCGTCCGCAAAAGCAAATGAAGTGAAAATGAAACCGAAAAGGACAAGTGCAAGCCCTTTCATAATATTCTGAAAATTCGTATTAATAACCTCTAAATTAAACATGAAATTGAGTTTTGAAAAGCGGGGCAAATTTAGAACGATTCTAAATAACAAGCGGCCGGAAACTAAAAATTAACAAATTTTTAACAAATTGATGTTGTTTGATTATGAAGGGCCGAGAAGATACATAATTATAATTTTAAACTATTTACATAGATGGACGAGATCCGTTTTTTGTAAAAGCCCCAAGGGTTTGGTATCTGAACATTCCTTTTGTTAACTTGTTTTCTTAGCATAACATTTTTATCCTAAAAAATTAATGGATTTGCTGAAAACCGTTTTCATTGAGATATTCATTTTGCTCACGACTTTCACGGCATTGTCAAATGCTTTGACCGACACGCTCGAAAACAAACTCGACAAAATCGATGACCATGAAAGGATTGTCCTTTACCACGATTTGATTTGGGAATACTTTAAGACCAACCCATCCAAAAGTATTTTTTACGGTAAAGAAGCTATCAAACTTTCGTCAAAGTTGGGCGATTCGGCAATGCTTGCTTATTCGTACCGATATACGGGCATCGGGTATAAAATGACGGGCATGTACGATGAAGCCTTGGACTACTATTTCAAGAGCCTGGATTTGTTACAGTCTATTGGTAACGCAAAGTCCATTGCGAAAGCGCAAATCAGTATCGGTAATATTTATGGGGAGCTCGGCCGTTATGATGACGCCAAAAAATATTTGAAAAACGCTTTGGCAACTGCCAGGATGGAACACGACTCGGGGATGATGACAAGGACCTCCATGGCGCTTGGGATAATTTTTCACCGAAATATGGAATTTGATTCGGCGTTCAAATACTATGATAAGTCCGAACAAATCGCCGTAATCCTTCAAAACGAAAAAGACCTGTCTATTTTGTTCAGCAATATCGGATTGTATTATTCCAACCTAAAAGACCATAATAAGGCACTATCCTATTATAATAAATCGCTCAAACTCAAAGAGGGGATTCAGGACAAGTACGGAAAAGCCAATGTGATGACTAATATTGGAGCCGATTATGTTTCCCTGGGCAAATATTCAAAAGCCCTCAACTACCTTGAGGAGTCAATGAAAATCAGCAATGAAATAGATGCCATTGATTTGAAGAAAAACAATTACCTCAATTTATCGGAACTTTATGAAAAGAAAGGGGATTATAAAAAAGCCCTGAAAAACCATCATTTATTTACCGAACTCAAGGACAGCATATTCAATGAAAAAAGCGAATCGCATATAGCCCAGCTTATCGCACTGAACAAATTAAACGAGCATTTGGCGGAAAACAAAAACCTAATAGATGACAACAGAATCCAGATTTTGAAAATAAATCAACAAAGGACTATTGGGCTTTTCCTTATCATAACGGTTATCGGGGCCACTATCACCATTGTGATTTTGCTGAAGCTCTACCACACGAAAAAGAAGAACCTTGATTTCATCCATAAAGTGATCAATTCACTCACGCACCCTTTTTATGTAATAAACCCAAAAGACAATTCCATTGAGCTTTCGAACAAAGCGGCCCGGCAAGAAACCATCCCTATGTCCATGCGGTGCAAAACAGTGAAACGGGAGATAGACAAACCTTGTGCGGGCAAGAACTGTAAGTGTTCCATCGAGCAAATCACGAAAACGAAAAAGGCATTTCATGCCGAAAACATTAAAATCCTGATCGATAAAAAAGAAAGGTATTTTGAAATCCACAGTTTCCCCGTGTTCAACAAAAAAGGGGAGCTTGAAAAAATCATTGAATACAACCGTGACATTACCAAACGGAAATTGGCCGAAATAGCCGTTAAACAATCCGAAAGAAAACTGCGGAGCGTGAACGAAGCAAAAGACAAATTATTTTCGATCCTGGCGCACGATATCAAAAACCCGTTTACCTTCCTTATTGGGATCAGTGATTTGCTCATCGAAGATCCATCTGTTTTTTCGGAGGAAGAAAAACATGAAATCTACCAAAAGATCAACGATACCTCGACCCAAACCCATAAACTGTTTGAAACCCTTATGGAATGGGCAAGGGCGCAAACCGGAAGATTAAAATGCGAGCCGGAAAGAATAAACATGAAAGAGTTGATCGTTGAGATTGAGGAGACGTTGCAGGTTTTTGCAAAAAACAAAAACATTCGGCTTTCAACAATTTGCGAAAAGGAAATCTTTGCCCATGCCGATAAAAACATGGTGAAAACCATTTTAAGGAACCTGGGGATGAACGCCGTGAAATTTACGGCAAAGGAAGGAAAAATAGACCTTGGGGTACAATATGCAAATAAGCATGTGGAAGTTTATGTGAGCGATACGGGCATTGGAATGCCAAAGGAGTTAACAGAAAAGCTGTTTTCGCTTGGCGGGAATATCTCACGCAACGGCACCGCCAATGAAACGGGCCTGGGGATCGGGCTGGTACTTTCAAAAGAACTGGTGGAAAAATCAAAAGGGAAGATCTGGGTAGAATCTGAAGCCGGGAAAGGGAGCAGGTTTACGTTTACGCTTCCAAGGAAATAAAACCCTGCATAAATGCCTGGGAAATACAAATATCCGGGAAATCCAATCCACAAAGCAACCATATCAGCAATCGCGCTGAGTTTCCCAACCATGAGTTTCCCAGCCATGAGTTTCCCAGCCCTTCAGGGCTGGGCACAGCGCAAACAAGTCCCCCTAATCCTTTTTTTCAAAAAAAAACCAAACCGGGATAAGGGTAAAACAATTTCCTTGTGTAATAGCATTGAATTTAAAAATTGTTAAACCTTTAAAACTTTTAAAAATGAAAAAATTAAATGGATTTTTAGTAATTGTAATTCTTGTTCTGGGATTCTCTTTTCAATCTTGCAAAAAAGACAATGTAGAAGAACCACAGCAAAAAACAGGTATCCTCCCATCCAACTTCAAAGTGGATATTCCAAGCTCCCTCAGCGGGGACGACTATTTAAAAAGCACCAATGGCGACACCCTCCAGGGCGATGACATTTACCAACATACCCGGACTTTCATCTGGATTGGCGAAAATGCAGCCGATATCGTAAATGAGATCATCACTGTCATCAGTGTAAACGAATTGAACGAACCCATGAGCTTCAACTTTGTTTCGGACGATGACGGCAGGGTAAAACATGTTGTGATAACCGAAGACCCAAGTTTCGAGGGACAGGTTTACGAGTTCCAGATGACCATAACCGATGAAGGCCAGGCCTCGGCAGATATCGGCAGCACGGCCCTTCAGATTTTCTGGAACCGCAGCCCCGTTAAAGGGACGGCCATCATCAACCCTTACAACCTTGATCGCACGACCGAGCCCATGTACGAGGAAACCATGTACAGGATCGATTACAGCGAAGCAGGCGAATTGGGCTACGAGCACCACATGATCGTTACCCTCGCCGGACTTCCCCTTGCCGACCCGCTTGATGACCCTTATGCCATGAAAACAATGAGGATGTTCGTAGGTAAAAACGGTGATGCCATCAGCATATATGGAAACTCCGACCATCCAAATGCTAAGTTTTTCAATGATGATGTAGGTTTCGACTGGGCTTTCACGGCAGCCGGCAAACAATCCACCGACATAGGCGTTGCCGAAGTAGGCTTGCCTTCAAATGTGCTCAACTCATCCGACAGGTACGAACTCCTTGTGGAAAACTCCATCAAAAACGTGTTCACCGAGCAAATTTATGATGTATGGCCCTGGATCGACAGCACAACCGTCCAGTCTTACCTTTACAATACCGAAGCCCCCGGATTCTTCGACCATGGTGGCTTTGTACAAGGCGGAACCGCGCCAAGCCCCGATTACAACAGTTTGTTGAACATCATTGCAGGTCTTACACCATATAACCCCGCTACCATCAATAACCTTGAAATCGAATTTAAACCTTAAAGTTCTTAGCATCTTCTTATCAAACCCTTCGTCTTTATCAGACATATCAATAGCTGGTTTGTAAATGGGCCGCCCCGGTTGGGGCGGTTTTTTTTACCCCCTATTGTCGTTAAGCCTTTTCAGCATTAGTTTATCAAAAGGCCCTCAAACAATAACAACCCCTTTCGTTTCAAAACTTTCTGTTTAACCGCACTTTTATTTCTTATGACAAAGCCCTATTACTTAATCCGGGGTTAATTGTATCTTTGTTGTTTATGAAAAGGAAACCAAGTTGTGCTCCCACTAACAACCGCTTTCCCAAAAACATTATGACAATGAAGAAATAAATGTAATATTGCATATATATAATTGTTGTAGCACATTTTAAAAAAAATGGAAACTGAAAAAATAATCATTTTGATTTTATCAAGTTCACTACTTTCAGCAGGTTTGACTGGATTTATTACTTGGTTTATAAAACAAAATGAGTACAAAAAAGAAATAAATAAAAGATTTATTGACAGAAGACTAAATGCATATCAAGATATTGAATTGATGTTAAGACCAATGTATTGGGTCATTGGCGATACAACAAAAGGATACAAATATCATTTATTTTTAATGGATAGCAAGCATTACAGTTCATTCATTCTTGGATTTGGGAGAGCAATGCATGCAACCATGTGGTATAGTGATGAAATGAGAAAAATACTATCAAAAATTAATGAGTTTATATTGTTAAATTCAGATTTTATGCCATTGAATCCTGAAAAGAGTTTCTTGAATAAAGAATTTGTGACAGACGAGAGAATAAGAATAGCAGTAGGCTTCTATACACAAATTAATGACTTAAAAAAAGAAATCGAAAATCAAATGATTATAGATTATGCAAGAATGCATAAAATTGAATTATTAAAATTAAAAAGATAAAAGCACTGCATACACATTCCAAGTTGTAACTCATTTTGAAAAACCATGAAAAATAAATATCTAATTATCGCATTAATAGGAATGTTAACATTAAGTTGTAATCAACCAAACAAAAAGAGTATTGATAAAATTGACCAAAAACAAATAGAGCGAGATAGTATTACTTTGTTGAATATTGAAAAGGAAAAAAGAGAGAAAAAGAAAAAAGATAGTATATTACTTATCGAGCAAAATAAAGTTATTGGAGAAATAAGATTTGGTATGACAAAAAACGAAGTTAATACATTGATAAAGCGATTTCGTAAAAAAAATAGAAGACCTGACAAATTTTTAGGCAAACCATATTATGACGATTTCATTGGTGAATATGAATATTTTCAAATGACTGGTTTTTATGATGAAGGGAAATTATATGAATTGTATATACAAGGAGTTTTAACTGATTGGGAGAATTTTGATAGAGATGTTCCTCGTCAAACAAAATACATTTCAAATGTAATAAAACAAAAATATGGAGAGCCTGACTTACATTACAGTATTGAACCAAGATATAAATTAAATAAAGGATATTCATATTTAATAAATCGCTGGATTGTGGGCACAAAAACAATTGAAGTAAGACTTCAGGATAACGGAACTAACTATCCTATTAATGTTTCAATATTTTTACCTGAAGTAAGAAAGAAAATTGAAAACGAAAAAAATCAAGAAGAAAAAGAATCGACTGAAAAAGCAAAAGACGTATTCTAAAAAA
>JAADJA010000093.1 GCA_013151015.1 Chlorobiota bacterium | reverse complement strand
TTTTTGACGTTTTCGGGCAGCAGGTTTCGGAATTGACGGTTACGTCAGAAAAGACTGTTTGGCATACCGATGAAGTGGAAAACGGGGTTTATTTTTACAGGGCAGAAATTAAAGGGGAGGTCATTAGCGGAAAGGTGGTGATACAAAAATAAAACAACCCACCGTAATTCCGAACCGTGGGGATGGTATGGGCGCAAGGGTGAGCCTGCCTGTCGGCAAGGCAGGAAATCCCCCAACAAATACGAACCCTGCCGGCAAAACCCAAAGAACAAACGGTGTCCATAATAGCATAGGGATGTCCCGCCCGAAAGGTGGCGGGCAGGCTCACTCCGGCACACAAGGCAATGCGCTGGGGTTTACGCTGTCGCTGAAGCTTTTGCGCAAGAGACGATATGACGGGTGGCGCTGATGGGGCAACGGTCACGATAGTAAACGTTTTTGGCAACAGGTTGCAAGATTGCCGGTAACATCTGAAAGAACGCTTTGGCACACCGGGGACTTGGAAAACGGCTTTTACTTTTATAGGCTTGATCCCGCACGTGCGGGAGAGGGGGAGGTTTTGAGCGGTAAGGTATTGGTGCAGAAATGAATAAAATTTGTTTTTTGTAATACAGCTTTTTATAATACAGCGATGGAGCATGCTCCATCGCTGTTGGGTTGATTTAATAGGAGGCCACTATTTCCCTTGCTTTCGCAAATGCTTTTGACAAACCATTCGGATCTTTCCCGCCGGCTGTGGCAAAATGGGCCTGTCCGCCGCCGCCGCCTTTTATCTCACGGGCTATTTCACGGATAATTGTTCCGGCGTTCAGTCCTTTCCCTTTTACGAGTTCTTCGGAAATCATTACCGTGAGTTGTGCCTTTCCACCTTTTTCCGAACCAAGGACCAAAACCAGGTTTTCGATTTCCTTGTTCAGTTTAAAAGCAAGATCGCGGATGGAATTGGCATCGAGGTCAAGTTTTTTGGCAATAAAGTTCATCCCGTTCACTTCTTCGGTTTCTTTTTTCAAATCCTCTTTTAAGCGACCGGCTTTTTCCTTTTGGAACTGTTGCAGTTCTTTTTGGAGAGCGGCATTTTGTTCCTGTAAGGAAACCACCCCTTTCAGTACATCTTTCTGGTTTTTGAAAATAGACTTCAGTTCGTTGATGATATTGAAATGCGCGTAAATAAACTCTTCGGCTTTTTCCCCGGTTATGGCTTCTATCCTTCTAACGCCTGCAGCAATGGCGCTTTCTGAAATAATCTTGAAAAACCCAATTTGTCCGGTAAAAGGCACGTGTGTGCCACCGCACAGTTCCACGGAATAGTTTTCATCAAATGTGATCACCCTCACTTTATCGCCATATTTTTCCCCGAACAGTGCCATGGCGCCCATGTCGATTGCGGTTTGCATGGGGATGTCCCGTTTTTCCGACAAAGGAATATTCTCCCTGATCTTTTCATTTACGATTTGTTCGATTTTCAGTAGTTCTTCAGGGCTCAATTTTGAAAAATGGGAAAAGTCGAAACGCAAACGGTTTTCGTCCACATGCGATCCTTTTTGTTCCACATGGTTGCCCAGCACTTTCCGAAGAGCTGCGTGCATTAAATGTGTGGCACTGTGGTTGTTTTCGGTAAGAAGCCTTTTTTCATGGTTCACCTCTGCCTTGAATTTCCCACTCAAATCTGTGGGGATTTTTTTTGTGATGTGGGTAATCAAATCATTTTCCCTTTGGGTATCCTCAATAAAGATTTTTTCGGTTCCATTGTCCAATGTCCCGCGATCGCCAACCTGTCCGCCCGATTCGGCATAAAAAGGTGTCTTGTCAAGAACAAGCTGATAAAATTCACGCTTCTTTTCTTTTACTTTTCGGTAACGAATTATTTCCACTTCTACCTCAAGCTTGTCATAACCCATAAATTCGGTCTTGTCTTTTCCCTCTTTCAGGATAACCCAATCTTCCGTGTCTTTTTCGGCAGCTTTGCGCGAACGGTCTTTTTGGGCCTCAAGTCCATGGTAATAGCCCTCCATATCTGTTTTCCATCCTTTTTCCCTGGCCATTAACCGGGTCAGGTCGATGGGGAACCCGAAAGTATCATAAAGTTCAAAGGCAAAATCCCCGTCAATAACCTTATCCTGTTTTGGTGATGAAATATACTTTTCGAATTTACCGATCCCCAGGGAAAGTGTCCTTAAGAAAGATTGTTCTTCTTCGGCAATCACTTTTTCGATCAGTCCCTGCTGCGACTTTATTTCAGCGAAGAAATCCCCCATCTGGGCAACAAGCACCGGAACCAGCTTGTAAACAAAAGCTTCGTTCATTTCAAGGAAGGTGTATGCGTATCGGACCGCCCTCCTTAAAATCCTGCGGATCACATAACCGGCTTTTGCATTGGAAGGCAATTGTCCATCGGCAATGGCAAAAACCACTGCCCTTAAATGGTCGGCAACCACACGCATTGCAATATCGATTTCAGTATTCTTGCCATAATCCTTCCCGCACAACTTTTCAGTTTCTGCAATAATATTTTGGAAAATATCGGTATCGTAATTAGATTTCTTTCCCTGAATGATCATGTTCAGACGCTCAAATCCCATCCCCGTGTCCACATGGCGGCTGGGCAGTTTTTCAAGTGTAGAATCCGATTTTCGGTTAAATTCGATAAAAACGAGGTTCCAGATTTCGATCACTTCGGGATGATCCATATTGACCAGGTCTTTTCCGGGGATTTTTTCTTTTTCTTCTTTGTCCCGGATGTCAATATGGATTTCGGAACAAGGCCCGCAAGGCCCCGATTCGCCCATTTCCCAAAAGTTGTCCTTTTTGGAACCACGTAAAATCCGCTCTTCTGGAAGTATTGCCTTCCAGTAATCATAAGCTTCCTGATCAATGCTCAATCCATCGGATTTGTCGCCACCAAATACCGTCACATAAAGGTTTTCTTTTTCGATTTTATAAACATCCGTCAACAATTCCCAGGCATATTGGATGGCTTCTTTCTTAAAGTACCCACCTGTCGGACGGGCAGGATCACCAAACGACCAGTTCCCGAGCATTTCGAACATGGTATGGTGATAGGTATCGTGGCCCACTTCGTCCAGGTCATTGTGCTTTCCCGAAACCCGGAGGCACTTTTGTGAGTTGGCGACCCGGTGATAACGGGCTTCCGAATTCCCCAGAAAAATATCCTTGAATTGGTTCATGCCGGCATTTGTGAACATGAGGGTAGGGTCGTTTTTTACCACCATGGGAGCCGAAGGGAATATCTCGTGTTTCTTCGATTCAAAAAAATCAAAGAATACCTGTCGTACCTGTTTTGAAGTCATGATTAACAATTATTAACAATGAATAGTTGATTGTGCAATAAGTAAAAGATTGCAAAACTAATTTTTTTCCTTAATTTTGCGGTGCAATTAAGTTACTATTTCGTAACAAAAGCTTGAATTATCCATATAATCATTGAATGGTTAAGTCGAAATCCCAATATAAATTCAATAAAAAATCACTCCAGTTTGAGGAAGTTGAAATAACTCTGAAAGCAAGGCTGTTGAAAGTCATGTGGGTTGTTTTTATGGGAATGGTGTTTGCCACTGTTGTGATTGTCCTTGCCTATACTTTTATTGACTCCCCCAAGGAAAAGATGCAGAAACGCGAGATCGCAGAACTTAGGCTCCGTTATCAGATCATGGGTGAGAAGCTGGACATCATGGAAGATGTCTTGGATGATATACAGAACAGGGACGACAATATTTACCGGGTGATCTTTGAGGCCGAACCGATTCCAAGCTCTGTTCGAAAGGCTGGTTATGGTGGTGTTGACAGATATGCAAAATTCGAAGGCTATAAGAATTCCGATATCGTTATCGAAACGGCAAAAAAACTGGATAAGATAGCAGGGGAGCTGATCGTTCAGTCTAAATCCTACGATGAAGTTTTTGAAATGGCAAAGAACAAGTCGGAAATGTTGGCTTGCATCCCTGCAATCCAACCTGTCAACAACAAGGATTTGAAAAGGCTTTCCTCTTATTACGGATACCGTACCGACCCCATTTATAAAGTTCGTAAATTCCATGCGGGACTGGATTTTTCAGCCCCTACCGGAACTGAAATTTATGCCACGGGTGATGGCGTGGTGAAGGAAATAAAAAAATCGCGCAGGGGATATGGCAACCGTCTTGTTATCGACCATGGTTTTGGATATGAGACAATGTATGCGCATATCCATAATTTTAAAGTTAAGAGGGGGCAAAAAGTAAAGAGGGGACAGGTGATAGCAACGGTTGGGAATACGGGAAAATCAACCGCTCCGCATTTGCATTATGAAGTAATTAAAAATGGGAAAACCGCTAACCCGATTTATTATTTCTTCAATGATCTTACGCCCGCAGAATACGAAACCCTACTGGAACTTTCCACACGCCCCGGCCAGACCTTAGACTAAAGATGGCAGTGGATAAAGACATAAGCCGAAAACTTTTTTATACCATTGGCGAAGTTGCCAAAATGTTTGATGTGAATACCTCCCTTATCCGCTTTTGGGAAAAGGAGTTTGATATTATCAAGCCAAAGAAAAACAAAAAAGGGAACCGGCTTTTCACCCAAAACGATGTGGACAATTTCCATATCATCTACCACCTTGTGAAAGAAAGGGGCTTTACCCTCCAGGGGGCAAAAGACAAACTCCGCGAAAACAAACAGGAAACCATAGATAATTTTGAAGTGGTAAAGACACTGAAGAAGATGAAACGGTTTTTATTGGAGATTAGGAGTGAGATTTAAGTCAAACTTAATTACGAATACAATCCCGGAGCCAGGTATCCCTGGACATATTCTTCAATTCCCTGCTCCAGTTCAAAAAAGGCCTTGTCGTAACCCGCTGATTTAAGCTTGGTCATTTCGGCTTCGGTAAAATATTGGTATTTATCGCGAATGTCAAGGGGCGTGTCAATAAATTCAATTTTGGGCTCCAGGTTCATGGAACGAAAGGTAGAAGTTGCCAAATCCAGGAAGCTCCGGGCTTTCCCTGTTCCCAGGTTGTATAAGCCAGATTGCGGTTTTTGGTCCATCATAAAATACAAAACGTCCACTACATCTTTCACATAAATAAAATCCCGTAGTTGTTTGCCATCTTCAAAGTCGGGACGGTGGGAGCGGAAGAGTTTTACTTTCCCGGTATTCTTAATCTGTTTAAAAGCATGGAAAATAACGGAAGCCATCCGGCCTTTATGGAATTCGTTGGGGCCATAGACATTGAAAAATTTCATCCCGGCCCAGAACCCTGGTTGATCTGTTTGTTTCAAGGCCCATTTGTCAAAATCGTTTTTTGATTCGCCATAAGGGTTTAAAGGTTTCAGGGCTTCAACAATATCATGATTGTCGGTGTAGCCATGTTCACCCATCCCATAAGTTGCGGCAGAAGACGCATATACCAGGGGTATCCCATATTCTGCGCAAGCCTGCCAAATGGATTTGGTGTAATTCAGGTTGAGCCTGTTGAAAATTTCCACATCGGATTCAGTGGTATCTGTACGTGCCCCGATATGAAAAATGAACTCCACATTCTGGTGGTTTGTTTTTATCCAATCGATGAAATCCTTACGGTCAATTTTATCCCAATAGGTCTTGTTTTCAATATTTTTGTTCTTTCGTTCGTTGGAAAAATCATCAACTATCCCAATATCGGTGATCCCTTTGTTATTGAGTTTGTTTACGAGGCAACTCCCGATGAAACCTGCTGCACCTGTAACTATGACCATGATTTCTTTTTTTATGGTTTAAATACCCTCACTTTATTCTCTTTCCCCTCTATTAACATAAAACAAAGAGAACAGTACAAAGATAGGGAAAAGATAAAGAGAAAAAACCCGGGCAGAAAAAATCCGCCCGGGAAAAATTGAGAATTAGGAATCATAAGAACGTATTGTGTCAATGAAATGAGAAATCTTTATTATTCCCCCGGCCATTAACCTTGCCGGGGGAATGTCCTTCCTTAAAAGGATTTGGGTAATCAGCGCTTTGTTTTCGTGTTGCCCGGATTAGGCCGCTTTTGCGTTTCCACTGTAATACAATGAACAAATCGAATTCAGGTTGTCAAAACAATTAACCATGCCATAGCTCTTATTTGAACGAATTCCTGGTTTGTTGATTCCGTCTGTGTTAAATTGATCCCTTGCCTCTTCGTCCAAAACGTTTTGTGAGGAACAATTGATTGCTATCCCTGTTAAGAGTAAGATCAGGTAAAATATGACAAGCGTTTTTGTTTTCATGACCGTAAGTTTTATGAAACAAAAATACATCATGGGAGAGGCGGTTTCAAGCATGATTTAGGAAACGGCGGATATGGCTTAGTGAATGGTTG
>JAADJA010000199.1 GCA_013151015.1 Chlorobiota bacterium | reverse complement strand
TGGGTTTTCTTTTGGGTATGAACCAATGGAAATCATTTGCTTACCGCTGTTCAGTTCAAATTTTTCGAAAATGATATTTTGGTCGTTTATGGTGATTTTATTGATGGGGTCAATTTCCCAGTTATCGTAACTGAAAACAAGGGAACCGGGGATTACGTGCACCATGATCGCATCTTCAAGAGTGTCAATTTGGGTCGTGATGCTCAAGTATTCATTTTGAAACGAATCGAAATAACCGATTGTTGAAATCAATTCCGAGTTATCGAACTTCCCGTCAAGGGAAAGCTTGCCAATGAGCAAATCATCGATATTCAGATTTGCCGAACAAGCATAATCCAATTCATTGGAATTTCCTTCAATATCAAGTTTTAAGCTGTCCGATTTTACGGAACCGTATTCCAATCCGGGAATGGAAAGGGAAAAAACCAATTCGTCTTTCGTCCTGGAATAATTCCCATCAATGACCAGTTTTTCAAAAGAGGGTATGTCAGGAAAAAAAAGCTGCGCAAAGGCTTTGGGATATCCGAGTTTGCCGGCGATTTGAAACTCCGGCAAATCAAAATCAATTGAATCCTGTTCCGTATCGGCAAAGTAATATCCGGGCAGACCGGCCAAGGAACCGGCCACATCAAGGATGTACTGATCGGCCTTGAAATCCACATTGTAGAAAAAGCTTTCGATCGTAAACAGTGTTTGTGAACTGTCGGTGAAGAAGTGCAAATTTGCAGGGTGCATATTGTAAACCGTGTCTTCAAAATAAAAATCAAGGTTATTGATATGGGTATTGATGTCGAAGGAATTTTCATTTGTTAAGGCTGCCGCGAAAGATGCCTTTGCTTTCATGGTGAAATCTTCTTCATGAAGGTTGAGGGCCTTCAAATTCACGTTAACAAGTTCCAAGTCCATCTGGACATCTTTTCTGTTTTCAAAAAGGTCGCCATTGGCAGAAGCAATGAACCGGAGGTTGCTGTCCAATGAATTCAGTTTTGCCCCAAAATTCCCATCGGCAATTTCAGCATCCACATGAATGTCTTTGTAGTTGTAGCTTTTGTATTCGATACTGTCGATATTGAGGCCAATACTTCCGTTGGCGCCGTAAAGGCTGTTCCCGATGAACTCCCCTTTTATTGAAAGTGCACCTCCGGCAATATCCATGTTCACCTGCTTTGATATGTTTTTGAAATCAACTGTCAAATCCATTTTGTATTCCGGGATATTGCCCAGATGGACATCGGTAGTTGCAATAGTGATATTGGCCACATCAGAATTTATTTTTCCTGAGAAATGATGGTCGATCGCATTGCCATTGTAACTTCCTGAAACCATCAGGTAGGATGGAAGGGGGAAAACGGAATCCATAATGGTTTGGGAAACGGCAAAATCGATATTATGCTTCGATGTCATGAGTTTTTCAATATCCAGGTTGATTTGCAAGGAGTCCGGGTTCATTGCCCCCTTGATATTTCCTTTGGCAATTATTTGGGTGGAATCCAGGTAGGAGAAATTGAATTCTTCTATTTTCAGGTTGTTCGGGCTGCCGCCGGTTTTTGCACGGAATTTGAAATTGCCTTTTGCGAAATCGTCTGACAAAAAATCAAGGCTCTCTTTTAAAGGATAAAAAAAATTGATCTCGTTCCAGTTTTTGCTGGAAATGCCTAAATCGAGATCCAGTTCTTTTCCTCCGGGGTTTATATAATTCGTAGGGCTTATGTTTGTCTTGAGTTCAATTAAATAATTGGAGAAAGGGGTTTCTATTTCCATATCCTTTATGGAAAAAAGCGGGCCTTCCTGTGTTAATTCCCCATTGAGTTTTATTACATCCAATCCATTTTTTTCCTTAAACCCCAAATCATGGATTTTCATTTGCATAATATCTTCATCCAAAATAAAATTTGACAATACCCCTTTTAAATTGGAAATGCCGATATGCTGGTTGTTGAAATGCCCGGCGGGGTCAGGCTCTCCATCATAATCAAGCGCAAACATGAAACTGTCCAGCTCCAGTTCGTTCCCTTCGATTCGCCAAAGTGAAGGCCCCCAGTTCAGGTAATCATCGGTTTCAGGGAGTGTGTCGGCCTTTGGGAGAAACTGTATTGCGTAAGCGGTGTTCTCCACAAAAGCCTTGTCAAGCGAAACGCTTTCGTTGGTGATATCGATCAAAAGACCGCTCACATCAATTTTGTCCCCACTGGTATTGAATAAAATGGCACCGGTAGAATCAATGTAAGTGAAACCTGAATTTGTCAGTTCTGCATTTTCAACACGAATATCGGCAAAATCAGTTGTAGAAGTATCATCATCGGGGACAAACAGGGATTCATAGCTTACCATGGTTTCACTGATTTCGATCTCCTTGCATGTGATAATCGTGTCAAGGTCAATAAAACCAAGGTGCAGGAATAGTTTCCCAATGTCCATTGTCAGGTCGAAACCCACTTCTTCATCACGGTATTCCACATAGGATGATTCTATGGAAAGCCTGTCAACACTGAATTTCCATGAACCGGTTTCGGTATCTTCGATTTGTGTTTCTTCCGTAGTTGTTGAATCGGTTGGGAATTGTGCCATGAGTTTCCCAACGTCTGCTTTCATGTTTTTAAGCTTGATTTTTCGTGCAATAATTTCGTGCTTAAAAAGCGGGAACAGTTTTATGTTGACCGAAAACTCACCAAGATAGGCCAGTGTATCCGTTTTCCCTTCCTGGATAAGCACATCATGGACTATTATTTTCTTTGGAAACCCCAGCCTGAAATAACCGATGGTGGTTTTTGCCTCAATTTGCCCGTTAAGGGCAGTTTCCACCTTGTCCCTTATTTTGTCCTGGATGGCAGGGATTCGGATAAGGAGTGCCACCAACAAAAGGGAGAAAGAAATAAAAAGAAAAAAGCCAATGATGGCTTTGATCAGTATATCCAAAGGCTTGTATTTGATCAGTCGTCTGATTGTTATTTCTTTTTAACGGTTTTCTTTTTTTCCCTTTCAGAAAACAATATGGCGTAATGTGCATTGGTTTCGCTTTGCGAAAGGATGACCTTGATGATCCCGGCCATGGGTATAAACAATATCATTCCGGAAACGCCCCAGATTATCCCGCCAAAAATAACGGAGATAAAAACCATAAATGCGTTGATCTTGAGCTTGTCGCCGAGAAGCCAGGGCCTCAAAACGTTTTCGTGCACCACATTTACCAGCCAAAGTGCAACAATCACCATGAACAAAGATAAGAGGGAATCTTTTGTTATCAATGTAAAAAGTGCCACGATCAGCATCCCTATGGGGTTTCCCACAAAAGGTATCAAATTTAATACGGCAAGGAAAACGGCAAAGAACAAAGCATAATCCAATCCGAAAATCAGATTTTATTTTATAGATCAAATGCCAGCTTAATCCCCTCCACAACCATTCCCGTTCCCATAATTGCCAGGATCAAACCCATTATTTTCCCTATGACCGTAATGATGTTTTTCCCCAGTTTTTTAACGATGATATCGCTTAGATTAAAAGCAAGGTAGGTCAATAAGATCATTAGGGCAAAAATTGCAATAACGATTACAATATGGACAAAACTGCCATCTGTTACATTGTTCATGGCCGTAATAATCGTTCCGGGCCCGGCCAATATTGGAATTGCCAAGGGCGAAATTGCAAGGCTATGGTCATCTTCTTTGCTGTTGGGCGAATGTATCGAGGATTTTTTTGACATCAGCATTTCAAACCCCACATAAAAAATAAGTATCCCACCGGTTATTTTAAATGCGGGTATCGTTATCCCAAAAAGTTGAAAAATATATTTCCCAAGGATTACCGAAGAAACCACAATGATAAATGCCGTTATGGAAGCCGTTTTGGCAATGCTTTTTTTTGAAGCTTTGTCCTGGTCACCGACCAACCCGAGGAACACGGGGATATTTGCAATGGGGTTCATTATTGCAAAAAATCCCGTGAACACGGTTATTGAGAATGTTATAAGTTCTGACATGTTTTTTTATTCTGTATTTGTTAAATTGAATTAGTTTCCAGCAACCAGCAACCAGTGACCAACAACCCTTATCCTCCCTCAACCGCTTGAATAAACAAGTTTGGTTTTTTACTTAAGTGGGTTATTTTAGCATGGATCGAATTATAAAGTTCTTCATTCTTAAGTGATTCTGTTTCATAAACGGTTTCCAAATGGTCGATAGTTTCATCATTGGATGCAATAGAGTATGTTAAAACGCGTATGTAGTCTTTGTTAAATCCCCTCCTTCCATAACCCTCTACAATGTTTGATTTTACCGATTTGCTTGACCGTCTTATTTGGCTGCCTTCTTCATACAATTCAATTCTGGGGAACTCTTTCAAAGTCATTTTATGAACATCTTTTACCACCTCCTTGAAAACTTCATTTGACTTTTCCTCAAAATCAATTTGCGACAATTCGTATTCTGCTTCGGAAGCCCTGCGCCCGGCAATAATCTTCCCCCCGGTAAAAATGGGTTGCAATGCGTAAATATCAAGGTTGGGGAAATGTTGTTGGTCGATTTCGATATTGTAGGCGGGCAGTTTCCCAAGGCCGTTTGTGATCCGGTTATAAATGTCTTCCTGAGCTTCGTCCGAGAGTCCCAATTCATTGACGATAAAAGCCCCATACCTTCCGGCCACATCGTCGATAGAGCATTTTACCTGTGACATATTGATTTCGGGGTTTTGGCTGAACCATGTGTAGCCCGCATTGAGGCTGACTTGTGGAAAATAATTTCCGGTGGCCGCTTTTTTCATGTATTCCTTTTCTAAGACAGCTTCCCGGTATTGCTTTATTTTCTGGTAGTTGGCCATGGCCGAATCAATGGTCTGTTCCAGGCTTAAGGAAATGGTTTGCTGTGAAAAAGCATTTAGGGTAAATAGGAGGAATATGGGAATAACAATTAGGTTGCGCATTTTCATACTCTTGTTTTCAAGGAAGATTTGGATTATGCTGAAACTGGGGCAAAAGTAAGAAAGGTTTATCAAACCAATACCCATAAAATAATTTCGTTTTTTCTTTGAAATACAGAAAAAAGATTTACTTTTGACCAATCGTTCAGTCAAAAAATAATATTGGACAATGAGCCCACGGACAAAAGAACAATTCAAGACAATAAGGGATGAAAAGGTAAACCTGATCCTTCAGGCCGCCTTGGGCCTTTTTGCTGGCAGGGGATATGCATCCACTTCGGTGAGCATGATCGCAAAAGAAGCCGGGATCTCAAAAGGCCTGATGTACAATTATTTTAAGAGCAAGGAAGAATTGTTGGGGGAAATAGTGATCGGGGGGTTCAAACAGTTTTTGGATCTTTTGGTTATCGAAGATGAATCAAATGTGAAGAAACAAGAGGTCATTGATTTTATCGACGGCAATGTAAATCTCCTGAAACAAAACCCGGAATATTATATGTTGTACTTTTCCCTTCTGTTCCAGCCGAAAGTCTTCGATTTGTTCAAAGTTGAGTTTTTTGCGCATTTTGAAAAAACCATTAAGTATATGGTAGCTTATTATGAAAAAAAAGGGGTACGTGACCCGTACACCAAAGCGAGGTTTTTGTTGGCGGTTTTTGATGGGATAGGCATACATTATGTTTCCGATATTGAAGGATTCCCATTGGACAAAGCCCGGGACATGATGGTGGGATTGCTTTAAGGGTTCGCTAAATAGTGAATTGTGGAATAATGAATGTCGATTAGTGGAATAATGATTAGCACCATCGGTGCGGCATTATGGTAGTAGGCCATTGGTGCGGCATTATGGCAGCCAATTAAAAAAACAATAAAAATGAAAAAAACGAAACAGCGTAAGTCCATATTGACAATTTTAAGTTTAATTATCATGGTGTTTTTTGGATCGAATGTTATTTCCCAGGAAATGACCGGCAAGCAAATCGTTAAAAAGGCCGATCAGTTGCAAAGGGGCGAAACCAATGAAGGGGAGATGTCGATGACGATTATCCGCCCCAAATGGGAACGCACCATCACCTTGAAAAGCTGGTCGATGGGGACGGATTATTCCATGACCTATATCACGAGCCCTGCAAAAGATAAAGGGCAGGTTTTTTTGAAAAGGGAGAACGAAATGTGGAACTGGGTTCCCACCATCAGCCGGATGATAAAAATCCCCCCTTCGATGATGTCGCAAGGCTGGATGGGCTCCGATTATTCCAATGACGATATTTTGAAAGAAAGTTCCATCGTGGTAGATTATACGCATAAGGTAACCGGAAGCGAGCCCGTGGCCGGTTTGGAATGTTACAAAATCGAACTTACTCCCAAAGAGGATGCGGCGGTTGTTTGGGGAAAAGTGGTCAAATGGATAAGCAAGGATGAATTCTGGCAATTGAAAACAGAATACTTTGATGAGGACAATGATCTGATGCGGACGGAAGTAGCCTCTGATGTAAAGCAATTTAGCGACAGGAAATTGCCCTCCAAGCTTGAGATCATACCGGCAGATAAACCCGGACAAAAAACCGTTGTGAACATAATTTCAAGCAAATTCAATGTGAAACTGGACGAGGGGTTCTTTTCGCAGCAAAATATGAAAAGAATCCATTGATTCGATCAAACCCGGTAACCCATGACTTGTAACCCGTAACCCGTAACTCATAACCCATAACTCATAACCCATAACCCATAACCCATAACTTGTAACCCATAACCTTTTTAACCATTATCCACATGAACCTACGAATCGCCTGGCGAAATATCTGGAGAAACAAAAAACGGACACTGATAACCATCAGTTCGATTACCCTCGCTGTTGTAATGGCTGTTTTCACCCGTTCCTTTCAGGAGGGGACCTATGCCAAGATGATCGAAAATGCCGTGGGGAAATTTACCGGATATGTGCAGGTGCACCAAAAAGATTATTGGGACGACAAGACCATTGACAATGGTATCGAAGTGAACGATACCCTTGTCCGGGAAATATTATCGGTGAAAAATGTGGAAGGGGTAAACCTCCGTCTGGAAAGTTTTTCGCTGGCTTCGTTTGGGAATTCCACAAAAGGTACGCTCGTCATGGGAATCGACCCGGAAAAGGAAACCCAAATGCTGGATTTGAAAGCCAAAATGATCAAAGGAAACTATATCAGGCCTGGCGACAGATCGATAATCCTCGGTTCAAAACTGGCTGATTACCTGAAAATAGATGTTGGCGATACATTGGTATTGTTGGGCCAGGGGCATTGGGGGCAATCGGCGATTGGGGCTTTTCCCGTGAAAGGGATATTGAAAATGCCGGCCCCCGATATCGACAGGCAAATTGTTTTCATGCCATTAATGCTTGCCCGGGAATTCTTTTCGTTTGAGAACGGTGTTACCTCTTTGGTGGTTATTTCCGAAGAATCCGACCAGGCACAGAAAATCACGGATGCAATAAACGCCAGCATCGATACCACACAGTACAAAGCAATTACCTGGCAGGAAATGTCGCCCGAGATGCTGCAACAAATCGAAGGGGACAAAGTCGGTGGGATTTTCATGATTGCCATTTTGTACATGATCATTGCCTTTGGTGTATTTGGGACGGTGCTGATGATGACCGAAGAGCGCAAAAGGGAGTTTGCCGTAATGGTGGCCATTGGGATGCAAAAAACAAAACTGATGCTGGTCTCCTTTTACGAAACCATTTTAATGAATTCGATAGGGATAATCCTTGGGGTAATCATCACGGTACCGTTGATTATCTATTTTAATATTTATCCCATTGAAATGTCGGGCGAGGCAGCCGAGTCCATTGAAAAATTGGGTGTGGAACCCGTGTTGCCAACTATTTTAAGGTTAAGCATATTTATCAATAACATAATAATCATCCTGGTAATAACGGGCATTTCATCCATCTACCCTTTGATTTCATTGCTGCGGTTGAAGGTAATCAGGTCGTTGAGGAGGTAAAATGGAAGATCAATGCAAAACCGGGTAATAATATATGAAAAGTTAAAAGAAAAATGAATTTTACGAACTTAAAATTGGCATGGAGGAACATCTGGAGGAACAAGCTCCGTAGTTCGATTGTGATATTGGCCGTAACCGTTGGATTGTTTGGAGGTCTGGCCGCATCCGGCATTATGAAAGGGATGGTCCTCGATATGGTAAGCAATTCCCTCGAAACCCAGGTTTCCAATGTACAGGTCCACAACAAGGATTTTATGGCGAACAATGAGGTGGCCTACATTATTGAGGATTCTCCGGATGTGGTTGCGAAAATCCGTCAGGATAAATCCGTGAAGGCGGTTTGCGAAAGGACGAAATCCTTTGGTATGGCAACAACGGCTTCCAAAGGCGTAGGCGTTATGATCAACGGTATTGAACCTGAAAAGGAAAGAATGGTGACCGAAATCCATAATAAAATAGGTGAGGGGAAAGGAAGCTATTTTACATCGGATAGGAAAAACCGGATTTTGATAAGCGAGAAACTGGCAAAGAAATTAAATGTAAAGCTGAAATCGAAAATCGTCATAACCTTTCAGGATTTTGAAGGAAACCTGACAGGGTCAAGTTTCAAGGTAGAAGGTATTTTCAAGACCCAGAACAGCATGTTTGATGAATTGAATGTTTTCGTGAAAAAGAAAGACATTGACAGGTTGCTGAACCTTCCTGAAAACTCCTCCCACGAAATAGCCGTTCTGCTCAATGATTACAAAGAAACCCCGCAGGCCGTGGAAAAGATCGGCAAAATGCTCCCTTCATATTTGGTGGAAGGTTGGTACGATATCGATCCTTATCTAAAGCTCACCTCTTCGATGACAGATTATATGTTGTTTATTTTTATGTCGATAATAATGCTGGCCCTGGGCTTTGCCATTGTAAATACAATGTTGATGGTTATCCTTGAACGCACAAAGGAACTCGGGATGATAATGGCCATTGGGATGAACCGCTTTAAGGTTTTTAAAATGATTATGTATGAAACGACAATGCTCGCAATAGTTGGTGGGGTTTTGGGGATACTGGTTTCCGTGTTGTTCACCTCCCATTTTGGCAGGGTGGGGATTGATATTTCCTCTGTGGCAAAGGGTTTTGAATCCTTGGGATATAGCTCTGTCATGCACCCGGTACTCGAATTCATTGATTATGTTGAAGTAATTATCATGGTCATGCTTACCGGTATCATTGCTTCCATTTTCCCAACCATCAGGGCCTTGAAGATGAAACCCGTGGAGGCTATAAGGGATTAGCCAATGGAATTGTGCGGCGGGCCTTCCCCTTTTGGGGATCGAGGGGCGCACAGGAATAATGGATAATATTGGCAAGAAGAACCGAAGGGTCGAAATTATGGCAGCAAATTGTAAATGGTGCAGAGCACCAAAACATTTGTAGTAAAAAAATGAAATTAGAGAAAGGTGCAGAGCACCGAAAAATATTCTGTAATTAATGTTCCGGTGCTCTGCACCTAACAAATAAAAGATTGTTGTTTAGTTACAAATGTTATGCAGCCCTGCTGCTTTTTGTGGTTTTAACGAAATCTGGCAAAAGGGGTTTTATCCTATTTATTTTTTGTATTGAAAAAACAGAACTATGAAAACAGTAATAGAAACGAAAAACCTTTACAAAACCTACACGGAAACCGAGGTGGAGGTAAAAGCCGTAAACGGCATTGATTTATCTTTTGCGGAAGGCGAATTTGCTGCCATTGTCGGGCCATCGGGTTGCGGGAAAACAACCTTGCTGAATTTGTTGGGCGGCCTTGATGAGCCAACATCCGGTTCGGTCATTATCGACGGGACGGATATCAGCACTTTGTCATCGCGGCAAATGATCGATTTCAGGATGAACAATATCGGTTTTGTTTTCCAGGCTTACAATTTAATCCCCGTTCTGACGGCAAGGGAAAACGCCGAATTCATCATGCACCTGCAAAACAGGCCAAAGGCAGAAAGGGAAGCCCGGATAACGGAGCTTTTCAAGGCCATCGGCATCGAAGGCAAAGAGGACATCCGGCCAAGTAGGTTGTCGGGCGGGCAACAGCAACGGGTTGCCGTGGCAAGGGCCCTGGCATCCAAACCCAAATTCATCCTGGCCGACGAGCCCACTGCAAACCTCGATAGTCATGCCACCACCGAACTGTTGGACATTATGCGCAAACTGAACGAAGAGGAAAACGTAACCTTTATTTTTGCAACCCATGACCAACGTGTAATCGACCGCGCCAAACGTGTTGTCTATCTCGAAGACGGAAAGGTCATCAGAGATAAAACCGAAAAATAATTGAACGTATTCGGAACGATTTGGAACGATTTGGAACGCAGGGACGTGCGTCTATTTTTAAAAAATGAAATAACCATTCATTGAAAAACAGAATTAAGAATATCACCATTTATTACAAATTGTCAATTACAATTCTATTTGTGATTTTCAGTCTCAATATTTCTGCCCAGGAAAATGCTCCCAAACAAAGGAACTGGACACTGAACGGCTATGTGAAATATATGCAGACTATTTCCTTCCAGAAAATCGATGAAAACTGGTTGACGGACAACTTGCTCCACAACCGTTTGAATTTCAATTGGGGGATAAACAACAATCTGACAATTAACGCACAAATGCGAAACCGTGTATTTTACGGCGAAACGGTTACCAATTTTCCACAGTACCCCGACATCATCAATCAGGAGACAGGTTATCTCGATATGTCATGGATTGTTTTTGAAGGCAAATCGGTTTTTATGCAATCCACGTTCGACAGGTTGTTTGTTGATTATAATTTCAAAAAGTTTCAAATAACCCTTGGTCGGCAACGGATAAACTGGGGGCAAACATTTGTCTGGAACCCCAATGATTTGTTCAACTCCTACAGCTTTTTCGATTTTGACTATGAAGAGAAACCGGGCAGCGATGCGGTGAGGGTCCAGTTTTATCCGTCCTATTCCTCCAAGTTTGATTTTGTGGCCAAATTTGACAACAACAATAAATCAACGGTTGCCGGGCTGTACCGCTTTAATAAATGGAGCTACGACATCCAGTTCCTCGTCGGGTATTACACCGAAACGGATTATGTGCTTGGCACCGGGTTTTCGGGCAGTTTGTTTAAAGGGGGGATAAGGGGCGAACTGAGTTTTTTCCGACCCAAAGACAATTTCAATGATACAACCTCAACTTTTGTGGCCTCTTTGGGATACGACTATACATTTAAGAATTCCCTGATGTTGCAGTTTGAAGGCTTGTACAATGGATATGGGAAATCATCGGGCGATTTCAATTTGCAGGAGTTTTACTTTTTGCAAATGTCACCACAAAGCCTTTCGCTCACTGAGCTTTCTTTTTTAGGGCAAATATCCTACCCCTTTACGCCTTTGTTCACCGGAACGTTTTCGGGGATGTACAACCCAAACGACAACTCCATTTACCTCGGGCCTTCCTTCGGTTATTCCGTAGAGGAAAACCTGGAACTTTCGGTTTATACGCAGTATTTCACAAGCCAAACGCCTGTGGACGAAGGTGGGAAAGGGGCATTTCTCTATTGGCGAATCAAGTGGAGTTTTTAGTTTCCTTGGCAGAACACCCTCTGTGCACACAAATCACGGATTTTCAAAAAATAGTGTTAGTTTTGTGTTAACATAATCGCATTCCGTCATGAAAAAAAACTCCCTATTTGTTATTATCAGCATAATTTCCCTTTTCCATTTTCAGCTTGTTGTTGCCCAATCTGCCCAGGCCTTAAATGACTCCATCATTATTTCTGCCCCGACCGCTTATAATATTGGGGACATTAATTATGAAATAGAGCAGACTAAAAAGAAACTGGTTAAAATGGAATATGCCCTAAAACCTGATGAGGGAGTCGTTAGGATTGACAGCGCACTTACAAAATACATTAAGTTCCTTGAGGAGCAAGCCAAAGAGTACCATGCCTATAACCCCAATAATTTATCAAAATTTTTCCTCGAAAACACCTATCGTTTGTGGGAAGGCTATATTACGAAACTCCATTCGTGGCGTTCACAGATAAGTAACCGGGTCAATAGTGTGCAGACCGATGTTGATGAGCTTGGGAAGTTACGGAAAAGGTGGGAGCTGACAATCGAAACTTCCGAGCAAAAGGAAATGGCTCCCGAACAGGTCAACAGTATCAAAGAGGTGGTCAAGGAGATTCAGGCCGTGCGGAAACGTTTTGTTGACAGAAAACGGAAGCTGCTTGCGATAGATGAAAGAATATCCGAAATGGCCACTTTCAACAATAGGATTGTAGAAGAGGTAGCGCAATACCAACAGCATATGCGCGATAGTTTGCTTGTTTCCGTGGAGTTGCCGATTTGGAAGGTAAAACTGGACAATTCAGATTATACACCTGTTAAGCCAAGGCTGGTAAAGGCCGGGCACGAGAATTTCAAAACAATGATAAATTACCTGAAAACGATAAACCAGGATTTGTTCCTCGTTTTGGTCGTTTTCATCTCATTGCTCTTTATGCTTCTTAGGCATAGCTATTTGAAGCTGGGCAGGGATGATTCCGATCCCGGTTACAAAGGTGTTTTGCGGACTTTGATAAACAAGCCGGGGATTACCCTGTTTTCTATCCTCCTTGTCACTTATTATATAATGTTCCCTTACTACCCACTTATTGTGGGGCAGGTACTCACGCTTATCCTGTTGATAAATATGCGGTATATACTGGCAGGGTTTATCGATGAGGACGATAAGGTGTTTATCACCCGCTTGATAATTTTGTTGGTCATTAATGACCTTGAAATTATCTTTTGGTATTTTGGCGATGTTGCCAGGTATTTTATTTTGTTTGAATCCATTACGGGGGCCGTTTTGTTTTATAGATTTATCCCCCGGTTTAATTGGGTGTTTTTCCAGGGTCTTGACCTGAAGAAAAAAGTCCTGGGCATATTGGCCGGGGTTTCCTTTTTGTTTTATGCCATTTCACTCTTTTCCAATGTTTTTGGTTTTCTCGACCTTGCTGTATTAATGGTGAAAGTGGGCGTTCACATCCCCGAGTTTACCGTTGTGTTGTTCGGCATTTCCAAAATATCAAAAGCAGTGGTCAAAGCAGCGGTTCAACTTGGAATAGCCGGGGAAAACAAAATTTTGGAAAAATACTGGCCCTCTATCGAAAAACGATCGTTTCAAATCATCAACCTTATGGCCTATTTATATTGGTTTTTGTTCCTGCTGATTTATTTTGAAGTGTCGAGGCCGGTCTTCGATTGGATTTCCGATTTTTTTGTGGTCGAAAGAAGTATCGGAACGCTCACTATCACACTTGGGGGCATTTTTTCGTTTATCCTTATTTTGGCCCTCACTTTTATTGTTACCGGGTTCATAAAGGCATTTGTTGAGCCTGAATTCCTAAAACGCATCAATTTGCCGAAAGGCATCCCTGCGGCCATTTCGGTCACCATCCGGTACTTCCTGATTATCCTCGGGGTCACTTTTGCCCTGGGAGCTGCCGGGATCGAATTGGGGAAGGTCAGCCTATTGGCAGGGGCTCTTGGTATCGGTATTGGTTTTGGATTGCAGAATATCGTGGTGAATTTTATTTCGGGTTTGATTCTGGTTTATGAACGGCCTCTTCAAGTAGGCGATACCATCGAAGTGGAAAACCTCCTGGGGCGGGTCAAGCAAATTGGCGCTCGCTCAAGTCATGTAAGGACATACGATGGTGCCGAAGTGGTGGTCCCGAACGGGAACCTGATCACGAATCAATTGATAAACTGGACTCTTTCTGATAATAAAAGAAGGATAGAAGTAAAAGTGGGCACCTCTTATGGCTCCGACCCCAATGTTGTTTTGGAACTCCTGAAAAAAGCGGCCATGGATCACGAGGACGTAATGAAAGACCCGGCGCCCCGGGCCCTTTTCGAGGAATTTGGCGACAGCTCATTGAATTTCCGTTTGTTGTTTTGGGTACACTACGAAATGGGGATCGGTATTAAAAGTGATGTGGCGATCAATATTTTCAACCTGTTCAAGGAGAACGGTGTGGAAATCCCGTTCCCGCAGGTTGATTTGCATGTGAAAAAGGATGGTGGTGCTCAGAAATAACCAGTAGAGGGTTGAAGCAGGCAATTTAGCGCGAGCAACCCGACTGGTTGAGAAAATATCAAATGTCGGCTTCGCTTTGAGCGAAACCGACAATGGCCAGTCAATCCAAAAAGTATGGCAATATCGCAAAAGTTTAATCCACAAAGCAAAAAGCCATATCCGCAAATTTTCTACTTTCGCAAAAAAATTAAAGCAATGATTACAGAACAACTGATGAACCCAAAAAGCATTGTAGTGGTTGGTGGTTCCAACGATGTCCATAAGCCCGGCGGTAAAGTGGTGCGCCATCTTATCAAAGGGAATTTCAAGGGTAAACTCTATGTTGCCAATCCAAAAGAAACCGGGGTGCAGGGCATCAGAAGCTACAAGGACGCTGCCGATTTGCCACAGGTCGATCTGGCAATTATTGCCATTGCGGCCAAATATACCTTTGATATTGTTAAGTTACTGACCGAGGAAAAACACACAAAGGCATTTATTATTTTATCTGCAGGCTACAGCGAAGAGAGTGCAGAAGGGAAAATACTAGAAGATAAAATCGTTGCCCAGATCAATAAACACAAAGGATCCCTGATCGGCCCCAATTGCATTGGGGTACTTACGCCAAACTATCATGGGGTTTTTACCAAGCCCATCCCCAAACTGGACCCAAAGGGTTGTGATTTTATTTCCGGCTCCGGTGCAACGGCCTGTTTTATCATGGAGGCCGGAATACCAAAAGGACTGACCTTTGCCAACGTGTTTTCCGTTGGTAATTCTGCACAAATGGGCGTAGAGGAAATCCTGCAATACATGGATGAGAATTTTGATCCCGAAAAGGATTCAAAAGTGAAACTGCTCTATTTCGAAAGTCTGAACAGGCCCGATCTCCTTTTAAAACATGCTTCGTCCCTCATCAGAAAGGGTTGTCATATAGCTGCAATCAAAGCGGGAAGTTCAGAGGCCGGGAGCAGGGCAGCATCTTCCCATACAGGGGCTTTGGCAACACCGGATGTGGCCGTTGACGCTTTAATGAAAAAAGCCGGGATCGTGCGGGCTTATACCCGTGAACAAATGATTGCCGCTGCCGAGGTTTTCATGCTCCCTGAACTGAAAGGGGAAAATATCGCCGTAATTACCCATGCCGGCGGTCCGGCCGTGATGCTCACCGATGCCCTCTCAAAAGGAAACCTTGAAGTGCCGACCATCGAAGGGAAATATGCCGAAGAGTTGAAAGGGAAACTTTTCCCGGGTTCTTCGGTCTCCAACCCCATTGATTTTTTGGCGACAGGGACTGCGGAGCAATTAGGGGTCATCATTGATTATGTGAACGATAAGTTCGATCATATCGACGGGATGGTGGTTATTTTTGGAACGCCTGGTTTATTCCCGATTTACAATGTGTACGATGTGTTGGACGAAAAAATGAAGACTTCCAAAAAGCCGATTTATCCCATTCTCCCTTCCATCCTTACCGCTGAACATGAGGTGGCGGATTTTCTGGCAAAAGGGAGGTTCAATTTCCCCGATGAGGTCTTGCTGGGAGATGCACTTACAACCGTTTACTATAACCCAAAACCCCAACCGGAAAAGATTGCCCAACCCGAAATTGACAGGGGGAAAGTCCGTTCCATAATCGACAATGCCAATGAAGGCTATATTTCGCCCAAAGAAATACAGGGCTTGTTGGATGCGGTAAAAATCCCGAGGGCAGGGGAGAGGGTTGCCTCTTCTTTGGATGAGGCTAAAATGGCTGCCAAGGACTTGGGTTTCCCATTGGTGATGAAAGTGGTCGGCCCTGTCCATAAGTCCGATGTGGGCGGCGTTGTCCTGAACGTGTCGGACGAAGAAATCCTCCAGCTTGAATTCAGAAGGATGATGAACATTAAGGATACGACCGGGATTTTGATTCAGCCCATGTTATCGGGACAGGAATTGTTTATCGGTGCCAAGCATGAAGGAAAATTCGGGCATATGGTTTTATGCGGCCTTGGCGGTATTTTTATCGAAGTGCTTAAAGATATTTCTTCGGCACTTGCACCGGTTTCCAAAGAGGAAGCCCTTACGATGATCCATGGTTTGAAAGGCCACAAAATATTTGAAGGGGTTCGCGGACAGGAAGGGATCAATGCGGATAAATTTGCCGATATTATCGTTAAAGTTTCGGCCTTGTTGGGGGCGGCCCCCGAAATTGTGGAGATGGATTTGAATCCCCTATTGGGAAATACCGACAAAATAATTGCGGTGGACGCCCGTGTCAGGATCGAGAAATAATTCCCCTGATTAAACTTTTAGGAAATTGCTTTGTTTTCTGTCAATAGCATATTTGGAATTGGGAACTTAAAAGATGGGGGACAAGCATGAGACAAGTACTTGGATTATTCAGGAAAAAGACAAATAAAGGGTTTCGCTCAAGTTTTATTCTTTTTGGGCTTATGGTTTTAACTGTTGCCTCTTGCAACAGCCCTGCTGATAAAGTCCACCCCCTTACCAAGACCTGGGAAAAAGCCATTCCCAATCAGGAAGTGCCGGAAGGACTCACCTCGTTGAGTTCTGTGGAATGTGGCAGTTGCCACCAAAACCATTATGCCGAATGGAAACTTTCAACGCACGCACACGCCTGGACGGATTTGCAGTTTCAGGCAGAGCGTAAAAAGGATTCGAGCCCTTTAATGTGCATCAATTGCCATATCCCGCTGCAAAACCAACAGGAATATATTGTCACCGGCCTCATTGACGGGGACATTTACAGACCTGTAAAAACGAAAAACCCGAAATTCGATAAAAAGCTGCAGCAAGAAGGGATTACCTGTGCATCGTGCCATGTAAGGGGCAATTCCGTTATTGGGCCTTCCGGGCGGAACAAAGCCCCGCACAAGACAATTATTGACCCTGATTTCCTTTCCGAGCGTTTATGTATTTCGTGCCATAACGCAAACGCCGTTATCACGCCTGTTTTGGCCTGCACCTTTGAAACCGGGGACGAATGGAAGTCCGGGCCTTATTTTGGGAAAAAGAATTGTATTACATGCCATATGGATACCGTCAGGCGTGAGATTGTCCCGGGATTTGGCGAAAGGTTGAGCCATTTCCATTATTTCCCGGGCTCGGGCATCCCAAAACTTGATACCCTGGAGACCAAGGTGCTGAATGGATTGGCATTTTATCCATCCTCCCCAAAGGAGGCTTATTTGGTAAACGAAGAGATTACATATAAACTCAAAGTGAAAAATGAGTTTGCAGGGCATAAAGTCCCCACGGGCGATCCCGAACGGTTTTTCATTATCTCTTTTGAATTGAAAGATGTGCATGGAAATGTATTGTCAGAAAAAACAGAAAGGATTGGGGAAATCTGGCAATGGCACCCGGTGGCAAGAAAATTGTCCGATAACAACCTTGCCCCAATGGAGGAAAGGGAATTCGTGTTCAGCTACATTCCTGAAAACAGGGAAAAACTGACCTTGTTTGTAAAGGTGACAAAAAACAGGATGGACAAAAAAACCGCAGATTATAATAAACTTGGTGCAAATTACCCATTGTTCATTACCATCTTCAACAGTGAGTATAAAATGGAGGTACGCTAAAACCTTTGCACCCATCAAAGATGGGATACTTCGGAATCCAGAATAACTACAAGTCGGAAATCCATGAAAAACCTTTGACCCGTAAAACACCAGGAATACCGGGGAAAAAACAAGATAAGGAAAGCCTGTCCGTTTCCGTTTACAAGAGGGAAACGGGCAGGCTTTTTTCATTCCCGGTCCCTTGAGTTATTCCAGAATGATTTTCCTTGATTCCTGGAAGCTATCCGAAATAAAATTGATAAAATAAAGTCCCTTTGGTTGTCCCGACAAGTCCACGGTTTTTGTTGTGTTGTTGTTTCCAAAGCTTTCGCTAAGAACCAATTGACCATTTGCATTAAATACGGAAATACGGCCATTTGTCCCTGTATTGTTTAAGCTAACCTTAAGCTTTCCGGTAGATGGATTTGGGAAAATGTTGATGGTATGGTCGTTTTCCATAACTGACTCTGGATCGCCTGTAATTAAGCCTATGGATACATTGTCGATAAACATATTGTTGCCGACCAGCCTTACCGTCTCGAACATGATCATTACGTTGGATTGTCCTGCCCATTGCGAAATATCCGCTTCGAGGCAAACACTTCCATAGCCAGTCCCACACCAGTCTTCATTAGATGCGGGCACAAACTCAAACTCAGATGCCGGGTGGGTGGCAAAGCTCCCGTTTCCATCATCGGCCAGTTGCATAACAGGTGTCCAGGTATTGCCACAGTCCCCTGAAATTTTCACGATCAATGAGTCGCTGTAATTAGGGTTTGTGGCCAGTGCATACGCATGGTCAAATTTCAGCAATGCCGTATTGGTCCCCGAAAGGTCGATGGGCGGGCTTATCAACTGGTCCCGTTTAAAAATCGAAAAGTAAGAAAACAGGTTTATCCCGGCAGCCTTGTTTCCCCCATTTCCTGATACGCTGAACATTTCCCAGGTTATATCGTCATTGTCAAGGTTCACGATCGTCCAGCCATTTTCCTCTGCATTGCCCCCTTCAAAATCTTCGGTGAAAGGAAAAACAAGCCCACCTGCAAAAATATAATTATCTTTATTGAGCGTGGTGCTTCCATTTGCATTGGTCACAGTCAGGCTCACCGAATAGGAACCTGCCACATTAAATTGTAGTTCAGGGTTCTGCGAAGAAGAACTTGTACCATTTACAAATTCATAAGAGGAAGGTGAAATCTCCCAATTCCAGGAATCCGGGCAAACTTTGGAGTAATCCAAAAACTGCACTTCGGCACCTGTGCATACTGCCGAGTCACTTGCAAAAAATATAACTTCGGGCGTAAGCGAACCGCTTACTTCTATGAAGCCTGGTTTCATGATGGTATTTTGGCCAAAGGCATTAGTGACTTTCAGTGTTACGTCATAGTTGCCTGCATTTTGATAAACGATCCCCTGTGGGTTTTGTTCCGTTGAGGTAGAAGGGGAACCGCCCTCAAAAGTCCATAGCCAGGAATTCACATCACAAAGAGACAAGTCTTCGAAATCAATACCGCAACCTTCGGTCAACTGCTCTTCATTGGCTTTGAATTCGGCAACAGGCTCTTTGTCAAAAGTGACATCGAACGAAATTGTTTCGCCCACAAAACCAACATTGGAAATATTAAGCCCTCCGTCTTGGTTGTTCGTGAGAAAAGACGATGGGTCTGTATTGTCGTTTATTTCGGTACGGTCGTAGTCGGCCCCGAAATGTGCATTTCCAAGGTTTCCGTTCACATAATTGGTTCCGCCCGGCCTATAAAGGTAAACTTCATCCGGAGGCCCTTGTGCATTGCCGTTTTCCTGTGGGTTGATCCTGTAAACGAGCAATCCCGTCCCCTGTATCGAATTTTCAAATGTGCCTTCCTTCACCCTGTATTCGACCACAAAATACTCGTAACTATTGGGCGAAGCAATTTTATACACATTGTTTTCCTCATTGGAAACAGGGTTCAGTGTATAAGTCCCACATTCGGTTATTTCCGGGATGTTATCGATCCATCCACCGTATTTGTATTTCATGTACGCACCCATTGATTGTGGCGGATTAGCGTTGTTGTCCATTACGTCCCAACTGCCAACAGATACATAGGGCGCCGAGCTGTAATGGTAAAGGTCCGGTGCGCCGAGGGAATGGAACATCTCGTGGCACAATACCCCGTTACCACTTGAATTCAGGCTGTTTTCCAATTGGAAATTATAATCCCAAACCCGCTTTCCGTGGATATAAACCACTTGATTTGACAAAACCCAGCGGTGGGGCCATAGCAATGTGGACCAGGCCGTGGTTGCCCCTCTTACATTAAACACCACATTGTCAACGTAACCATCATTGTCGAAATCCAGGTCAAGGTCGGTAGGGACTTCGTCCTCAATATAATTGATAGCCCTTTTCAACAATGCGTGTTCCCTTGCGCCGCGCTGCGAAGGTTGGTACCCATTTGGGTTGGTGGTTGCGTTGTAGGGCATAAAGTAACTCCTTTCGTAAATGTCCTGGTACGATATCACCGTAGATACTGAAGGGACAGGGTAAAACCAGGAAGGCAGGGTAAGTTGTTGAAAAGAAACACTCTGGAAATAATTGATCATTGAATTGTAACCGGAACTTGTGTTGTTGAACATATTGGAATAAAACATTGTATCCTGGGTAAACTCCGATTGGTCGCTGAACCTGATGTAAACCACTACATTGTTCATTGTCCCTTCACTTTTAACTGCCCCAGGTTCCTTAAACCCCTGGAGATGCTCTTTTGAAGGCATTTGTGTTTTAAGGAACTTTGCCCTAATTGATGCCATTTGCTCACCGGAAATATTTGTCCAGGGCATTAGTCCCGTGGAGGATGGATCCGTTTGCCCAACGATGTATTCCGATGGAAAGAGTTGGTCACCAACCAAAACGGCATAGGAATAATATCCTGTTTCCTTGTTCTGGATTATCGTGAACCCATCTTTGTCGTGGAGCCAATTGTAGAATTCGTCACCGGTGCCAAAACAGTTGATTGCCTGCCCATTGGGCTGGACAATGGTTTGTGGCTCGAAGTTAAGCCAGGCGGCAAATGAAGGGAAATAAACAATCGAAAACAATAATACGATTAGAATGCGGGGTAAACCTTTTTTTTTCATGATTTTTTTTGTTAGTGAACTTAATGTGAACGAAACAATATTGTCCGATAATTGTTTAAGCCACTGACCTGAATAAGTCAGAAAAGGCAATAATAAAAACAAATCTTTGGGTTGGCTTTTTGTTTTGGTGAATAAAAAGCTTGATAGGGACAAACTGACACCGAAAATATCCACCAACTTTTATGGCCTTTGAAATGGAGAAAGCATGGAAGCAAATCAATAATGATCCATAAACCCGCAAGTTTTTTTTAAAGTGTAATTAAGAGGGGGATTAGCCTTCACTCATTTCGGTGATGCATAATTTGTGTCAGTTAGTGGGTATTTGAGATTTATTTGCGGATTTAAGATTGATGAAATTTGAGGGATAGATAAATTATTTATTCTTTTCAGGCAAACCAATAGTTTTGTATTATTGTCATTGATTTATAAAAATAAAAGAAAGATTTAAAATATGGGTAATATAGCATTTGGAAATAAGTATTTCATCCTTTCAAAGTTCAGTTCAATCCCTAAAACCCCGAAGATCGAACAAGACCGTGCAAACCTTATAAAGGAGCACGAGGATTTTATTGCATTTGAAAATTCTTCGGGATTTGCGGATTTTGTCGAGCTTGAAAAATATATCAATTCAAAGGAACACAAGGATATCCTTGATTCGGTCCGTTCGCAAAAGCAAAATCTTGATGGGAAAGAAAAACTGTACCATTCACAGAAAAAAGCAAGGGTCTTTAAAAGGTATTTTAAATTTAAAGAATCGACAAAACTAAAGGACTATTACAACTTTAAGGAATCGAAAGAGCTTGCGGATTACCTGGAAAGCAAGGGAGGTGAAAACGAGATCAAAGCTTCATCGGCCATCAAAAGGCACATAAAATTTGAGAATTCACAAAAGTTCAAGGATTTTAAGAATTTTGAAAAGTCGAAAGAGCTGGCGGATTTTACTGAATTGGAAGAGTATCTTAATTCAGGGGAGTATAAGGAATTGGTTAACTCCTTGGAGGAGCGGGAAAATGCCGAAAACGAAAAAACCAAGAAGTTCGAAGAGTTTAAAAATTCAAAAAAATACAAATGGTACCTCGCCCTGAAAGGTTCCGATAAGTTTGATGAACTGAAATCATGGGAAATTACCTTTGAAGATAATTTTGATGGCAAAAAGCTGGATGGCGAAAAATGGATGACCCGTTATTTGTGGGGCGATAAACTTATCAACGATGCCTATGCACTGGAAACCGACAAGGCTTTTCCAACGGACGGCAATAACATTGAGTTGTCGGGAAAAACCCTGAAAATCGTGACCCGCAACGAAAAAACCACAGGGAAAGTCTGGAAAGTCCCCTTTGGTTTTATCCCGCAGGAATTTGATTTCACAACCGGCCTCATCAGTACGGCCAATCGGTTCAAACAAAAATATGGGCGTTTTGAAGCGAAAATAAAGGTCAATTATTCCAAGCCCGTCAATTACAATTTCTGGATGGCTTCGGATAAAATGCTTCCCCATGTTGACATTCTGAAACTGGACAAAAAGAAAACCAAAGTGGATATGGCCCATCACTATGGCGGGGCTTCCAAAACGCCCGAAAAGAGAACCGCCGAGTTTAAGGGCCTGGACGTTTCCCAGGATTTTTTCATCTATACGTTTGAATGGACAAAGGAGAAAATGACCTGGAAGATCAACGGTGTTGTTGTGAACGAACAAACCCAGGGGATACCCAAGGAAGAAATGTACCTCGTGTTCAGTTCGGCCATTACCGGCAAAGTGGACGGTGGTTTGCCCGCTTCCATGGAAATAGATTGGGTACGGTGTTATAAGAGGGTGTAGGTTTTCTTTGGGAACAGACAAAACGAACCAGAAAAACCATTGCAGAATAATTGTAATGGGTTTCTGTTTTTCCGCCCCCCCTTATATTGTTGTCGCCAATGGGGGCAGGCAAACCCAACTAACCTGATTAATTCATGGATTTTTTTATCAGGAAAGGTTTAATTGAATCCAACAATCAGATCACAACAAATCATAAGAACCATGTCAAAGTCAGTGTTCCATTAATTTGAGCTATGTTGATATGTTTCGCCTTAACAAACAAGTTTGCCATAATATAAAAACATCTATTTATTACCTTTACCCGGATTTAAAACCATATAACATGAAAAAAACTTCAACCCTCCTTCTTTCGATCCTGATAACAGTTGCATCATTTTCGCAGGTTGCCCCCGATAAATACCATGTGAGGTTTACCGATAAAAACAACTCCCCATACTCGATTGACAACCCACAGGCGTTTCTTTCCCAAAGGGCCATCGACAGAAGGGAGAATCAAAACATCCCCATTGTTGAAAATGACTTACCGGTAAATCCTGATTATCTCGATAGCATTGCCTCAACCGGGGTTACCATCCTGAATGTTTCCAAATGGATGAACTCGGTAACGGTTTATACAACAGATCAAAATGCCCTGGATGTAATTGATGCATTCGCATTTGTGCAATCTACAGGGAAAAATGCCTCTTTTAAATATTTAACCAATAAAGAAGAAAGCAGCAAGCCCTTTTTTGAAAATGAATCATATGGCGATTTTTCAGAGGACGGGGGACAAAATAACGATAAAGGGATACAAGGTGTTTATGATTACGGAACGGCCTTGAACCAGATACAGATGCTGAACGGCGATTCATTGCACGATTTGGGCTATGATGGTGCCGGGATGATCATTGCGGTTTTGGATGCGGGGTTCCTGAACGTAAATTCCCTTTCAGTATTTGACAGTTTATGGATTAACGGTCAAATCCTCGGGAGCAGGGATTTTGTGGAACCCCAAAGCCCCAATATCTTTGGTTCACATTATCATGGTTGTATGGTGTTGTCAACAATGGGAGCCAATCTTCCCGGAGAGATGGTTGGGACTGCGCCACAGGCCGATTATTGGTTGATCCGTACCGAAGATGCGGCCACCGAATATTTGATCGAAGAGCTGAATTGGGTTTCGGGCGCCGAACTTGCCGACAGTCTCGGGGCCGATGTGATCAATTCCTCCCTCGGTTATACCACATTTGACGATCCGGGCCAGAACCATACCTATGCCGATATGGACGGCAATACAACCCCTATTACAATTGGTGCCGATATTGCCGCGAGCAAAGGGATATTGGTTACAAACAGTGCGGGAAACTCTGGCAATAGTTCATGGCATTACATTGGCGCACCTGCCGATGGCGATAGCGTATTCAGTATTGGATCGGTAAATGGAAGCGGCGTTTATACCTATTTTAGTTCCACTGGGCCAACTTATGATGGAAGGGTAAAACCCAATGTGGTTGCGAAAGGACAGGGGACAACGATTGTAAATCCATGGGACGGTTCGATTTATACGGGAAATGGCACTTCTTTTTCCTCTCCGGTAACGGCAGGGATGGTAGCTTGCCTGTGGCAGGCAAATCCAGGGAAAACAAATATTGAAATCATGGAGGCCATCCAGCAAAGTGCATCACAGGCCAACAACCCGGATTCGTTGCTTGGATATGGCATCCCAAATTATATGGTGGCAAAGCGTTTGCTCACCCCTGTAATTCATTTTGTTTCCCTTAATGTGACAATTATGCTTGAAGGGGCATTTAACGGAACGGATATGGATACCTATTTGAACAATCAATTGCCTTTGAACCAACCTTACAACAGTCCCCCCTTTAATTATCCCGGTAGTGAATCGGTAGTAGCGATTCCTTCCGGTGTTGTGGACTGGGTTTTGGTGGAGTTGCGCGATGCTCCTTCCCCTGACTTGGCGATTCCCGCAAAAACCTTGGAAAGAAAAGCTGCGTTCCTGAAAAATGATGGTTCAGTGGTTGATATGGACGGAACAAGCAACCTGCAATTCAGCCTTCCCATTTCCGATAGTTTGTATGTGGTAATCCTGCACAGGAACCACCTTGGGATTATCTCAAATACTGGTTTAACGGAGAACGGAGGGATTTATCCCTATGATTTCACTTCAGGTGCGGGACAAGCTTTTGGGGCAAATGCACAAAAAGACCTTGGCGGTGGCGTGTTTGGGATGATTTCAGGCGATGCCAATGCCGATGGTTCCATTGACGATTTGGACAAATCGGGTTCATGGTCTTTGGAAACAGGGTTTTCCGGTTATCTGCCTTCCGATCTGAATATGGACGGTGAATCCAATAATGTGGACAAAAATGATTATTGGCAAATCAATAAAGGGAACATTTCGCAGGTTCCCGAATAACAATGAAGTTGCCTTGGCCCCCCGAATTGACATTTGCTTTGTGAAAAGCAGTATCTGTCTTGATTATACTGATGAAAATCAGGTGCTTACGCAAAGGTGCAACATCATTCCTATTTGCAAGTTTTATCAGCCTTGATTTCTGGTATATGCTGATTTGAAAAAATTTGTTCTTTCAAATTCAAACAGCATCAGTATAGTTCAGTGAACTGTAAACACAAGTTTTGGCCTACATCCCCGTGATTGTCCCGGTTTATCCTTTTTTCATCAGGAGCTTAACTTGTGTAAAGTCATAAGCAGCTTCGATAAATTCCACCATTTTATCCCAATTCTCTTTAGGTTCAAAAATATTTTTGTAGAATTTCCGGGTTCTCACCTTTAAAATGTTCCCTTCCAATTCCGCCGTACTTAAAAACCCACCGGTTTCGTTTTCCACGGTCATCGATAATTTGTCAATTCCTTGAAGTTGGTAACCTTCGGGAACGTTAAACGATATTTCGTATGAATATGTGGCCGCAAACCCAATCCAAATATCTTTTGTGCGTACCATTTCTTTTTCTTTCAGCTCCATTTGGTTCCCAATGAACTTGCCAACCTCCAATAGGTAATTAGGCCCGGCTTTTTTGATCAGATCCTCAACCGAGAATCTTTCGAGAAAGGTCAAAGAATCGTTCTTTTTGCCCAACCCATTGTTCAGTAATTCGAAATCATCATAGGATTTTAAGGTAAACGTCTGCTCCCTCAAGCTTTCAAAGGTTTCTTTCCGTTCTTTTTCATCTTCTGCAATGCGGTCCTTTATCTTTCTTTTTTGCTCTTCCAATTTACCTTTGTTTTTTGTGAGCGGGAATTCCTTGATGTCGAATTCTTTAAGTTTGGCAGGGACATAATCGTCATATATCAATGCCGAGGAAAAATAGTCGTACTTCGAAATACCTTTTGCCGAAGTGGTACTTTCAATATCCATGATGCTCATATCTGTCAGACTGACTTCGTAGCTTTTTGAAACCGTATTCTCAGTAAAACTTGAAGCAGGCAGGTTGAATTTTGAAATCTTTGTGTTTCGTGGGTTTTTGTCGGAAATTATGGCATATGCCTCGGCACCCTCTGCGGAACTGTACCTGTCATCGATACTGGAATACATATCGGGCGTGAAAATATAGTAAACGGATTTTCCAATGTTTACTTTCAATAGCCATATCAACTCTTCGGTCAGCAATAGGTTTTCAATATTGCCAGTTGACCTCCTGATGGCAACCACGATTTTATTCTTGATATCCTTCTGGTCCAATAGGTTTTTCAATATCCCAACAAAGTAAACATCGTTTATCGAGTAATTTAGATTATCGTACCCATCGTCCAAAAGGGTAGTAACCTGCAAGTATTTATAGGCATCTTGCAGAAATCTCCTTTTGCTGATGTCTTTTTTCCTGTATTTCCTCAATAGGCTTATACAATTTGTGTTAACAAAATAATCAACGGCTTCTTTGTTGGCCATTTCTACCCGGTTTACATATTCCTTTAGCTCGTTCACGGTGATTTGCGATTTCGGCACTCCAATTTCACCCAAGAAGTTCTTGCTGGTTTTTTTGAACTTCGGTGATGAGTATATAACCTGGAATTTAATCGTGGGTTCCACAAGGTACTTGAACAAAAAGCGGGTGTCTTCCAGTTTTTCGCGGTCAGTATCGGTAAACGAAAAGGTTTTTGTCCTGGTTTCTGAATTATTGGTCTCTTTCAGCGGGGATGCCCCGTTATAAGAATTGAAGTTAATATAGAACCCGCGGAACTTTACCTGGAAATCAATCTTTTGGGAAACAAATGGGAAATTTCCCGCAAGCGTGAATATAATCGGTTCAAAGGCATGTTCTTCATAATTGGGGTGGGTTTCGTA
>JAADJA010000228.1 GCA_013151015.1 Chlorobiota bacterium | reverse complement strand
TTGATAACCTGCCTGTCCGGTCAGGCGGGCGAAGAAGATTGAAGTAAAATGAGTTTAATTTTCAATTATTCCTTGATATTGCAACGGTCTTAAACTGCCTGTTTTGAAAAAGGCTTCAAGTGTGGGGCTTGCGACTGCGTGCCACCTATGCTTTAGCTGTGGCGCAAGCATTTAAAATCCAGGAGTGCGGACGGATAACTGTTTTTAGGATGAACGTAAAGCCCGCCCACCAGAGTCTTGAAAACGGACAGGAAGCAAATTGGGGTTTTCTTACAAGCACAGTATAGGCTTAATCAAGAAACGACCATTCAGCACCGTCCTTGGTATCTTTTATCTGGATATGGATTTTAGCCAAATTGTCCCGGATCAGGTCGGATGTGGCATAATCCTTATTCGTTCGGGCATTTTGCCGGATCCCAAGTATGGTTTGCATTAAATCTTCAACGAGCTTGTTATCATCTTTTGTTTCCTCCTGTTTCAAGCCCAGGACATCAAAAACAAAATCATTATAGGTTGACTTGAGTTCAGTTATGTCACTTTCAGTCAGGCTTTCCTTTTTCTCTTTTACAGAATTGATTATTTTCACCCCGTCGAAAAGCTGGGCAATGAGTCCCGGGCTGTTGAAGTCATCGTTCATCGTTTCAAAACATTTGCCCCTTAACTCCTCGATATTGACCGTGGATTTATCAGAAGCAGGAAGCTTATCAAGTGTTTCCATGGCCTGGAAAAGACGCTTTATCCCTTTTTCGGCTGCCTGTAAAGCTTCATTACTAAAATCGAGCGTACTACGGTAATGCGCCTGCAAGATGAAAAAGCGGATGGTCATCGGGCTGTAAGGCTTTTCGATCAACTTTTGGCTTCCCTCGAAAAAGTCTTCGAGCGAAACGGCATTCCCCAGGGATTTCCCCATTTTCTGGCCATTAAGGGTTATCATATTGTTGTGCATCCAGTATTTAACGGGCTGTTTTCCATTGGCCGCAACTGACTGGGCAATTTCCGATTCGTGGTGGGGGAAAAGCAAATCCATTCCGCCACCGTGGATGTCGAATTGCTCGCCAAGGTATTTTGCGCCCATCACCGAGCATTCGATGTGCCAGCCTGGGAAACCATCGCTCCACGGAGAGGGCCAGCGCATGATATGTTCAGTTGACGCTTTTTTCCAAAGGGCAAAATCGGCCGGATTGTTTTTTTCTTCCTGTCCTTCCAGTTCGCGGGTAGCTGAAAGCATTTCATCAACTTTCCTTCCCGATAAAACGCCATAGTCATTGGATTCATCATATTTTGAAACATCAAAATAAACAGAACCGTTCTTTTCATAAGCATAGCCATTTTCCATGATTTTTTTGGCCATCTCGATTTGTTCGATAATATGCCCGGAGGCATGAGGCTCAATGCTTGGACGAAGGACATTCAGTTTGTCCATGTCATTGTGATAGCGGTTGGTGTAATATTGGACAATCTCCATGGGTTCCAATTGTTCCAATCGGGCCTTTTTCCCGATTTTATCTTCTCCTGCATCCGCATCGTCCACCAAATGACCCACATCGGTAATGTTCCTGACATACCTTACTTTGTATCCAATATATTGGAGGTACCTGAAGACCAAATCAAAGGTAATTGCAGGCCGGGCATGGCCAAGATGTGCATCGCCATAAACCGTGGGACCGCAAACATACATCCCCACATGAGGTGGTTTTATGGGTTCAAAATCCTCTTTTCTCCGGGCCAGGGTGTTGTATATTTTCAGGTTTTGTTTCATTTCTAAATAGTTTAACAGAAATCAATTCGAATACAAACTTTCAAGTTTTTCTTTTACTTCATTAAAATCAGGATCAATATCAAAAATGAGGGAGGGCTTCAAATAAACCAATTCATTTTCCCTTTTAAAACGCTCTTCGCCACCACCGGTGATGTTTAACATGACAATGGCGTCCTTTTCGATTTTTCCTTTTTTGACAGAATCCATTAAGCTTGCCGTTGCAATGGCAGCAGCTGGATGGATGTCGATCCCCTCGGATTCCTCAAAAAGCTTAGCGGCCATGCGTGCCTGTTCGTTATTGGCCAATAAAACCTCTCCATTGGTATCGGATAGTGCATCAAACAAGCCGCCGGTAAGCGAATAAGGTGGCCGCCGGTTCGAAAGCACCTTGGCATCAATTTCCTCCACCTGTTGGCGGGCTTCATGATCGAGGAAAGGCAATAAATCGCGGGATTTTTTTTGCCATGCGTCATAAATGGGTTTGAATGGCAGGTTTTGCGAAACCATTAATTTCATTTTATGGTTTCCAAATCGGCCATCTTCAATTAACCTTAAATTGGCTTCCCATGCAGCAATGGCACCGGTTCCGCTACCCACGGCCTGAAAATAATAATCGGGGATTTCCCCGATGAAAGTAGCTGCCGACAAAACCGTTGTCCCCATACCGTCCCTGCGGGCCACGTTTTTTGCTCCCCCTTCGGGAATGAAGCCTCCAAGTTGACAGGCAAGGTTTGACAAATGAATGGAATCAAAATAATCGCCACCAGTGCGCGATGCAATCAGTTTTACATGATCGTTGATGGGCCGGTCAAACCATAAGGCACTCAGGTTATCTTCAGGGACACTCAACAAAAGGGGAATATTATTATCGGAACAAACCCGTGCAAAAGCACGTGCCGTGTTTCCTGCTGATGCTACAACGAGAACCTTGTCAAGTGAAGGATTGAGCCGGGCACAAACCGTATATGATTCTGTTTCCTTAAAAGAACAGGTGGGCATTTTAATCCCTTTTTCGGGCCAGTAGCCACTGAAAGTGATGTAGAGGTTTTCCAGGCCCAGTTCTTTTGCCAGGCCGGAGCTTTTATAGGTCATGGGCGCTGATGAGCCCTCCAACAGCATATCAATGGGCAGCCAATTGGCAAATTTATAAATACCCAAACTATCGTCCCCAAGGGTCAATTGTTTTTTCTCGTAAATGGCCCTGATCAGTCCGGGTTGTTCATTTCCCGGTGCATCCAGCATCCAACCTTCATCTTCGAAAGTATTGCCTGAGAAAAGGGATTTAAGGGTATATTCGGTTTTATGAAAATCCATACTATTTAAGGTTTGAAATATTGGGGCAAAAGTAGGAAATATACATAAAACCCCTGCAGTTAATAAATTTGCCTCTTTTTCTGGATATTGGATATTGAACCCTTGGACAGCTTATGGTCTTTCAAGGAATATAAAACATAATGGAAGTGCATGGTTGTGATATCTGCCCAAACTAAAAAACCCCACACTTTCGCATGGGGTTTCTTTTGTAGCGGGGGCAGGATTCGAACCTACGACCTTTGGGTTATGAGCCCAACGAGCTACCACTGCTCCACCCCGCAATATATCTTGGTATCTGTAAAGAACTTCCTTTTTAAACATCCTGATGCATGTCAGGCCATATCTCTCTTTTCCTCCCCGCAATTTTATGTACCTTTGCAGCTTCTTTTGCGGGTGCAAAGATACTATTATTTTTTATTTGTCATAACTTTTAATTTTTTTAATGAAACATAAGGCCGGCTTTGTAAATATCCTTGGAAATCCCAATGTGGGGAAGTCCACTTTGATGAATGCCCTGGTAGGTGAAAAGCTTTCCATTATTACCCCAAAAGCCCAGACCACAAGGCATCGGATAATGGGGATGGTGAATGGTGACGATTTTCAGATTATCTATTCCGACCTTCCGGGCATCCTTGACCCCAATTATAAATTGCAGGAAAAAATGTTGGGGTTTATCGAAACCGCCCTTGCCGATGCCGACATTTTCTTGTTTGTGGTTGAGGTGGGAGAAAAAAAGATGAACGAAAGGATCATTAAAAGAATAAATGAATCAGGCATAGCTGTTATTGTCGTAATCAATAAAATAGATCTTTCCGATCAGGAAACCGTGCAAGGGAAGATCGAATTTTGGTCGGGTGTATTCAAAGATTGCGAAGTGATCCCTGTTTCGGCTTTGCATAAATTCAATACGGAAAAAGTAATTCAACTGATCACGGACAAGCTGCCCGAAAACCCACCTTACTACCCAAAAGATGAATTAACAGATAAAACAATGCGGTTTTTTATTTCGGAAATTATCCGTGAAAAAATATTGATTCATTTCAAACAAGAAGTCCCTTATTCTGTTGAGGTAGTTATTGAATCCTATAAAGAAAGTGAGAAAATAATCAAGATTGGTGGCATTTTGTACGTGAGCCGCGAATCGCAGCGAATGATCATAATCGGAAAGGGTGGGTCGGCCATAAAAAGAGTTGGAACGGAGGCCCGAAGGGATATTGAGGAATTTGTGGGAAAACAGGTTTACCTTGATTTGAGCGTGAAAGTGAGCAAGGATTGGAGGGAAAACGAACAGCAGTTAAAACGATTTGGATATAATGCTTAGGTCTTAATAATGATTCAATTAGTCTAATGTAGGGAAGGATTATAATTATGTGTATCTGTTAATCATATTGTAATGCAATAATGATAAAATGCGATAATGTTATAATGATTAAATCGCATAAAACCATAAAATAGAACTATTTAACACTCAGTTTGCTTATTCTTGCATTGAAGCATTCGTGATGATATTTGTATTATCACAATTCTTTTTCCGCTAAATTAGCATCAGTACCTAATTACAAAAAATAAACTATGTCGAATATACTTGCAATTGTAGGAAGGCCCAATGTAGGGAAATCCACTTTTTTTAACCGTCTGACCGCTTCCCGCCAGGCAATTGTGGAGGAGACGAGTGGCGTTACCCGCGACAGGCACTATGGTAAATCAGACTGGAACGGTATTGAGTTTTCGGTAATCGATACAGGGGGATATGTTGTGGGCAGTGATGATATTTTTGAGGATGAAATCCGCCGACAAGTCGATTTGGCCATAAACGAAGCCGATGTGGTGGTTTTCATGGTGGATGCAATCGATGGCCTGCTGGGAATGGACGAAGATGTTGCCATTATTTTACGGAAATCGAAAAAAAAAGTATTCCTTGTTGCCAATAAGGTTGATAACCCTCAGCGTATAAACGATGCAGCCGAGTTTTACCAACTGGGCCTTGGAGAGGTCTTTTGCCTTTCGTCGATCAACGGAAGTGGCACGGGCGAATTGCTGGATGTTTTGGTGAAAGAGTTTAATGAAGACAATCCGGAAGAAATCCCCGATTTGCCAAAATTTGCCGTGGTCGGAAGGCCAAATGTCGGGAAATCATCTTTGGTAAATTCGCTGCTTGGTGATGAACGGAACATTGTTACCCCTTTGGCAGGTACCACGCGCGATTCGATTTATACCCGCTATCACAGTTTTGGATTTGATTTTCTTTTGGTGGATACGGCCGGAGTGAGGAAAAAGGCCAAAGTCCATGAAAACATTGAATTCTATTCTGTCATGCGATCCATTCGGGCAATTGAAAACAGTGATGTTTGCATATTGATGGTGGATGCTGAAAAGGGGTTTGAATCGCAGGACCTGAATATTTTTGGCATTATCGAGAAAAACCGGAAAGGGGTGGTCATTGTGGTAAATAAATGGGACCTTCTCGAGAAGGAAACCAACACCCTGAAACAATTTGAAGAAAGGATCAGGCAAGCCATACTGCCTTTTTCCGATGTTCCGATTATTTTTACATCCATCCCTAAAAAGCAGCGGATTTTCAAAGCACTTGAAATAGCGACCCAGGTCTATCAAAATAAAAGTACTCGGATAACAACATCAAAACTGAACGAAATCCTTTTGCCCATTATCGAAAAAACACCTCCGCCTACCTTGAAAGGGAAATATGTGAGGATAAAATACATTACCCAACTGAAAACGGGCTTCCCGGCATTTGTGTTTTTCTGCAACCATCCACAATATGTCCGTGATGCATACAAGCGGTTCATGGAAAACCAACTAAGGCAGCAGTTTGATTTTAACGGGGTTCCGATACAGATTTATTTCAGGAAAAAATAATATTTTGGAAAGCATCAGGATAGATAAATGGCTTTGGGCAGTAAGGCTGTACAAAACCAGGAGCCAGGCAGGGGAAGCTTGCAAAGGTGGAAAGGTGAAAATAGACGGCCGGAACGTAAAACCTTCAAAGGAGGTGAAAGCAGGGGATGAAATTGAAATCCACGTCAACCTCATTGAGAAAAAAGTGTTGGTCAAACAAGTATTAAAGAACAGGGTTGGGGCAAAATTGGTTGAAATATATATGACAGACCTTACACCTCAGGAGGAATACGATAAGCTGAAACTTATGAGGGAGATGAATGCCGAAAACCGGCAACGTGGATTGGGAAGGCCAACCAAGAAAAACAGGAGGATGATAGAACAATTGAAAAAGTTGAAATAATATTTTTGTTTTT
>JAADJA010000181.1 GCA_013151015.1 Chlorobiota bacterium | reverse complement strand
TGCTAAAATTAATTGGAGGTTTGAAAATGATAATGCCAGGATAAAGCTAAAACACCTTTACCCGAAATTAGAGTATTGACATGACACTACCAACATTCCACTTGTAACCGACCAGCCCCTTCATAATTATTCCATGATCGATTTTTGCATAAAGTGTAAAAAATGTGCCGGTTCCTGTCCGAGCCAGGCCATTTCATTTTCCGACAGGGAAAATATTGGCGGGGCCGTCCGTTGGCAAATCAATCAGGAAGCCTGCTTTGGATTGTGGGCATCACTCGGGACCGATTGTGGAAGGTGCATCAGCGTTTGCCCTTTTTCCCATCCCGACAACATACTTCATAATACCGTAAGGGCAGGGATTAAGAATTCATCAGTTTTTCGATTGGCCGCCCTTAAACTGGATGATGCCTTTTATGGGCGAAAGCCTGCTGTTGCAGATATGCCGGAGTGGTTAATTGGATCGTAATTCGTCTGTATTCTATTCACATTCGTCTGACCACTGTCCAATGCGTTTGCCACTGCGAAGTGGCCGGGATTCGTCTGACCACTGTCCAATGCGTTTGCCCGTGCGAAGTGGCCGGGATTCGTCTGACCACTGTCCAATGCGTTTGCCCGTGCGAAGTGGTCTGACGAATATTACCAAATCCCCTCGACATCTTTCTCATTCAAAATATCATATGACTGTGCCCCGAAACTTTCAATATCAAAACCTATTATTTCCTGTACCCATTTTGGATTTACGATCCCATCAGGGATATCCTTTGAAAACTCCCTGAAAGAAGAAAATTCCCAATCCTCCATTTTCTTGACCAATCCAGCTTTTATTGGATTTTGATGGATGTAATGAAAACAGTTTAGGGCATATATGGATTGCCCCGGATGAAGTCCTTTCACTCTTCTTGATGATTCCCCTTCGGTTATATCTTTCGCCTTTGTCTTTTTCGTGAACAATGATCCCGTTCTGGTTTCCTGAATATTAATTGCACGTGTATAAGAACTGAGCATATGGGCAATTTTACCCACCAGTGGATGACTGCTATTCGTCTGACCACTGTCCGGTGCGCTTGCCCGTGCGAAGTGGCCGGGATTCGCCTGACCACTGTCCTGCGTGCCTGCCAATGCGAAGTGGCCGGGATTCGTCTGACCACTGTCCGGTGCACTTGCCCGTGCGAAGTGGTCTGACGAATGTGAGCGCACCATTACCATAAAATGAAAATGATTAGGCATTAGGCAAAAAGCCAAAATATCTGCCAAGGGAAGAATACTGCTCTTGACCTTGCGAAGGAAGTATCGATAATTCTCATCCTTAAAGAATATCAATTGCTTGTTATTTCCCCGGTTATAAATGTGATAAATATGTCCATCGATAAAGTTCATTTTTCCTTTTTTTAATTCGTCTGACCACTGTCCTGCGTGCTTGCCAGTACGAAGTGGCCTGACGAATGTGACCACTGTCTTGCGTGCCTGCCAATGCGAAGTGGTCTGACGGTGACCACTGTCCTGTGTGCTTGCCCGTGCGAAGTGGCCTGACGAGTGTGACCACTGTCCCTGTGTGCCTGCCGGCAGAAGTGGCCTGACGTTTTAAATAGTCAATTCCTCAGAATGTATGTCGCTGTAACAGGTCTGAGCATTATACTCTGACAAAACTAAGCATTTTCCATTCATCTTGCACATGCAACAAATGAGGACTACAGATACATATATTATTCGTCTCGCCATTGCCAGTTCGCATTCCGATGCACAGTGGCCTGACGAAAAAATAATTCAAAAAAAACTTGACAAAGCCTATCCAAATATCGTATCATTGCAATATCATTTTAATATCATTATAAATCAAACTAAAAATATAGCAATGAAACAAGAAAAAGACTTTTCAGCAATGTCAGGGTATTTGGCCCTGTTTGTTATTTTACTGCTCATCGTAATCCCAATATTGGGATTGATTTTCATGAAAAACTTCTGGTTGATAATCCCGCTTGCCCTGGGCTTGTTCGGAATTGGGGGTTTTGTAATCGTTAACCCAAACGAATCCTCCGTACTTGTCCTGTTTGGTGCTTACAAAGGGACTATTCAAACAAATGGCTTTTTCTGGGTAAACCCTTTCTTTGTTAAAAAGAAGATTTCCCTGCGTGCCCGCAACCTCGACAGTGAGCCCATAAAGGTAAACGACAAAATCGGGAACCCTGTGATGATAGGTGTCGTTTTGGTCTGGAAAGTGAAAAACACCTTCAAGGCTGCTTTTGACGTGGACGATTACCAACATTTCGTCAACATCCAAAGCGAGGCTGCCATTCGGAAACTGGCTGGAAATTTCCCCTATGACAATCTGGAGGATGAGGATGCCAAAATCACTTTGCGAGGTGGTGCCGACGAAGTGAACCATATGCTGGAGGAAGAAATCCGTGAACGTTTGGAGATAGCAGGGATCAATGTAATTGAAGCAAGGATCAATTACCTTGCATATGCATCAGAAATCGCAAGCGCCATGTTACGCAGGCAACAGGCAACTGCCATTGTTTCCGCCAGATTTAAAATTGTTGAAGGTGCGGTAAGTATGGTTGAGATGGCCCTGGACCAATTATCCGATAAAAAAATTATCGATATGGACGATGAGAAGAAAGCCTCCATGGTCAGTAACCTGATGGTTGTCCTTTGTTCGGACAAGGATGTCACACCGATTGTTAACACAGGTACCCTTTACTCTTAAAACAGTTAAATCGACAATCATGGAAAAAACCCTTTTCAAAGAAGAACAACGCTTTAGCCAGCCTTGGATTTGGCTGATCCTTATGCCCTCATTTGTTTCTGTGTTCTGGATTTTTGGCTCTGCTTTCAACAAGCAATTGGTAAATGGGGAACCCTGGGGCGACAAACCCATGTCGGACGCAGGTTTGATCGTGTTTAGCGTTTTTATTGTTTTACTGATGATTGGACTCACCTTCTTGTTTTACAAAATGAAACTGGAGGTGGTAATTAAAATGGACGGAATTCATTATCGCTACCCACCGATGATCCGTAAATTCAGGGTAATTTCCGCAGATTCGATCGAAAGCTATGAAACGAGGCAATATAAACCAATCCGGGAATACGGTGGCTGGGGCGTAAAAACACACGGAAGCCCAAAGAAAAGAAGGAAGTATGGATCGGCATACAATGTAAAGGGAAAGATGGGCCTGCAGTTATATTTGAAAGATGGGCGCAAGATCTTAATTGGGACACAGAGGAAAGATGCCCTAACTTATGCCATGAAAAAAATGATGGCAGGCACGGTTTCCCAATCAAAAACAACCAGGACAATTAAGCAAGGATAACAATCATGGCAAAGAAAAAACCTTTCGTATTACGTATCGACCCGGAAATATTGGCAATGGTGGAGAAATGGGCCGCAGATGAATTCCGTAGTACCAATGGGCAATTGGAGTGGATTATCAGCAAAGCATTGAAAGATGCGGGAAGGGTGAAACAAAAAGATTCAACTCAGAGTCAAGCATGAAAATCAATAAGAACATGAAAAAGAAACAAAAAAAAGCCAATTATGATTTGATGGGCAAAAACCCTGATAATTGGAAAGGGGGTTTTTACTTCAATCGGAAAGACCTGAGATTTACAGTTCCAAAAATCAATCCTGAATTAGGATGGACTTTAAATTTTGGCAATCCATTCAGCTATGCTCTTATTTTGGCAATTATCCTTTTAATTATGCTTTCTCAATCAATCTGAGATAGTTTATTGAATTGACTGTTGCCATTATTTTTGATTCATATCAAATTAATAGAAGCCCCCTTAAACCTTCCCCGGTTTTTGACAAACTGAACAATTGGCGAACCCAATTTGTTGGTTCATATATAAATCACTAAAACTTTTATCATGTCAAACAGAAGGAATTTTTTAAAGATATCCATGGTGGCCGCCGCTGCAATGGCAGGGAACCGTGTTTTTGCATCACCAGGAAAAGGGGACAAACTACCGGACAATATAATTTATACCGAAAATAACTCAGGGCGTTTTGCAAAAAAAGTTGGGAGCCATTTACCGGTTGTTACGGTTGATGGAAACAAGGTAACCGTAAAAACCGAACACGGAATGTCAGAAGCGCATTACATTGTCCGCCACACCTTGGTTTCCGAAAACGGGGAAGTGTTGGGTGAAAGAACCTTTCATTTTTCAGACCCAGAGGCGGTTTCGGTTTTTGAAATCACGGGGGACCATTCAAAGCTTTATGCCACCAGCTTTTGCAACAAGCACGATATGTGGATAAACGAAGTTGTTTTGTAGCCCCAAATCAAACTTCAGAAAAAAACACCAAAAAGATTCACGGTCAATCGTGAATCTTTTTACTTTTGCACTCCCTTTACAGGAGAGTTGCCGGAGTGGTCGAACGGGGCAGTCTCGAAAACTGTTGACCTGCTATGTGGGTCCGAGGGTTCGAATCCCTCACTCTCCGCAAAACAAAAACCTGGGCGAAAGCTTGGGTTTTGTGTTTTTATGGCTGTTGAAAGTTTACTTTCATAAAGACTTAAAAACTCAAAACTACGAGTATTGCGAGTAAGGTTTTTGCTTTGAATACCCCCCAAATGGGATCAGCGAAGCTAATCCCTCATATTATGCTGTTCGTGTCGTTTATGGTCTTTCTCTCTGGGAAGAGAATTAAGGCTTCGGCGTGAGCTCAGTCGAACGGTGAGGGAGGTAAGAATATCTTTTATTCTATTTCAAACCCATAATCCCTTTCCACCATTGCAACCCTTACCTTGAATGATTCATACCATTCACTCTTGCCTTTTTCCATGGCGATTTTGTGTTCTGGATTATCCTTCCATTTTTTGATCGCTTCCAAATCCCTCCAATAGGAAACCGTAATCCCAAGATCTTCCCTCACGGATTCAACTCCCAGGAACCCATCAACTTTTGAGGCCAGTTCAATCATTTTATCGGCCATTTCGGAATAAGCATTATCGCCTTCTGTCCTTGTGGAACTGAAAATAACTGCGTAATACGGTGGCGAGGGTGTTTTTGCTATCATATTCATCTATTTCATTTATGACTTCTTCCCGGATATTTCTTCAATCTTGATTTTCCATAAATAAACTCTGGCCAAGTCCCTATTCGTAAAATCCCATTCTTTACAGGAATACTTTAGCATGATTTGGTTCAGGGCGTGCATTGCTTCTGCTTCGTCGGTAATCTTTATCATCCTGCCAAAACCAATCACACTCCTGAAAGAAGCTGTCCATTTGCAGGGAATACTTGCATGGGTGACTATTTTCGTATCGGCTTCGAATTCAAAACAAACCCGGTCGTTCAATTTCAGAAAATTGATTTTCTTCCCCTCCCTTGCCGTATGGATAAAAATGTTCTCTCCGTCATATCCATATGAAACTGGGACAAGGTAAGGTTCATTATCCTTGGCAAAAGCCAATCTGCACACTTCCGCTTTGTTGATTATTTCATCAATTTCCAATCTTGTGTTAATCTCTTTATCGGTACGTCTCATAGCTTTGCAAAATAGGGGTTTTTTCTTTGGGATTGTATATTTTTGCACAAATAGATTCTGCTTGTCCTTAAAACAAAGACTGAAAAACATTGTTAATCAAAGGTAATGAAAAACAAGATTTTAATAATCAATGGTCATCCTGCAAAGGCAAGTTTCAACAAGGCAATTGTCAATGCCTATGAAAAAGGGGCAAAATCGAACAATGTTGAAGTGAAACATTTAGTCATTGCCGACCTTAAGTTCAATCCTTTTATCGAAGGTTATAATAAGGAAACAAAAACTGAAACCGATATTTTAAAAGCGCAGGAACTCATTTCCTGGGCCGACCACCTGGTTTGGGTCTATCCAACCTGGTGGGGCACCATGCCGGCATTGGTTAAATCCTTTATCGAACAAACATTTATGCCGGGATTTGCTTTTAAATATAAAAAAAACGAAAAGGTCGTGAAATGGGACAAATACCTCACCGGAAAATCCGCCCACCTGATTTCCACAATGGATGCCCCGACCTGGTACACAAAATACTTTATTGGCGATCCCGGTTTCAAGACCATAAAATACATCATGAATTTCTGTGGGATAAAACCTGTGAAACGGACTTATTTTGGTTCGGTAAAAGTTTCGAGCGAAAAGCAAAGAAAGCAATGGTTGGCAAAGACAGAACAGTTAGGAAGAAAATTGAAATAAAATGACCGGATTCAAAATCAACCCTAAATTAGAAACCATAAAAGAAGGCTGGGAAGGCAACCGGACAATAGATGGCCAATTCACGAATGGAATGATAAAGGACAAGCAAATTGTCCCGCTGGATATCCTAAGATGGAAACTTTCAAAAAACCCGCAACAGGAAGATAAAAAGAAAGACAATTTCAAATTAAGGGTTCTTAAAAACAATGGCTTTGTCCATTCCAAAAACGACATGATCGTTTGGCTGGGCCATGCAACATTTTTCATAAGGCTAAATGGGGTTGTTTTCATCACCGATCCTGTTTTTCACAATCTCTCGTTTATTAAACGCCTGATCGGATTACCGTGTGAAATTTCCGATTTGAAAAGCATTGGCTTCGTCCTTCTTTCACATGGCCATCGCGACCACTTTGACAAAAAATCCATAAAACAGCTATTCACCGAAAACCCGAAAATTGAAGCATTGATCCCTTTGAATTTGGGTGGTTTCTTTAAAGAAAACAACATCCCTTTTCAGGAAGCGGCCTGGTATCAAAAGTATAAGACCCGAAAAGATGTGGAAATATTTTTTATGCCGGCAAAACATTGGAACAGGCGCAGCCTTACCGATTTCAACAAAAACCTTTGGGGAAGCTTCGTTATAAGGTCAGGGGATAAATCCCTGTTTTTTGCCGGGGACACTTCTTATGGTGAACATTTCAAGGAAATTGGCAAGTTTTTCCCAAAACTTGATTTTTGCCTGATGCCTATTGGTGCCTACAAACCTGAATATTTGATGAAGCAATCCCATCTTTCCCCTTATGAAGCTTTACAAGCTTTTAAGGATTTAGGTGGAAAAACTTTTGTCCCGATGCACTACGGCACTTTTGATTTGGCTGACGAACCCATTGGCGAACCCGTAAGGATAATCGGAAAAGAAAGACAAAACCTGGACATCCGCATTTTGGATGTTGGGGAAGAATTATTGTTGATTGATAATTGAAATAAATCGTATGTACTAAAATAAACTAAAATGAAAACTTCATTAATTACTGGCGCATCCAGCGGAATAGGCAAAGAACTGGCCTATGTTTATGCCGAAAACAATTTCAACCTGATTCTCGTAGCCCGGCGGAAAGAGCGGCTACAGGAAATCAAAACCGATATCGAGAAAAAACACAGTGTTTCCGTGGAGATACTTGTCATGGATTTGTCAAAGCTCGACAGTGCAGAAAATCTTTATGGGAAAATCACTGCAAAGAGTTTAAAAGTCGATGTGTTGATAAACAATGCGGGTTACGGGGTCAGTGGCCCTTTCATGGAAACCAATACAGAAAAGGAAACAGGTATGTTGGTTTTGAACATGATAACATTAACCAAACTCTCCAAGCTCTATGCAAACCTATTTTTAAAAAACAATGGTGGCCATATCATCAACATTGCCTCGACAGCTGCTTTCCAGCCCATACCCACCATAGCGACCTATGCAGCAACCAAGGCCTATGTCCTTAGTTTCTCAGAAGCCATTGCATATGAGTTAAAAAACACAAACGTGAAAGTGACGGCCATTTGCCCGGGAGCCACGCAATCGGAATTTGCACAAGCAGCCGACATGGGAGACCCTTCAATGTTCAACAAAGCACCCACTTCGAGGGAGCTGGCCGAATTCACCTATAAAGCCATGAAGAAGGGGAAAACAATGGCCATTCATGGTGCCAAAAACAGCTTCCTGACCTTTACCACAAGGCTTAGCCCAAGGAAAGTCGTTACGGCCATTGCGGCAAAAATGGTGGGTTAGGAAATTTTCTGTCCAACCACTTCAATAACCGAATCGGCTTCGTCAAACAGGGCTTTTACCATCTCCTGCCAGCGTTTCGGAAAAGTTCTTTTTGATTCTTCCGTTGCATTGGGGCCGAACATGGACATGATGATTTCTTTTGGGGCAACAACTTTTTGTGGGTTATATTTTACTTCCACGCTTTTACCTGTATCATTGCGCGTAAACCGGACATTTGAATCAATGGCCGCACCATAAAACAAAAGCCCCCGACGGTTGAACATTCCCTGGAGGCCCCCAAAACCAAAATCGGTGGTTGCCCCAGTAATATTGGAAAGGACAGTGCCCACAACCCCGGTGTTTCCATCGGCAAGTGTTTCGCGCAACTCTACTTTGATTTCGCCCCTTTTAGGGATTCCGGTTCCGTACAAAGCTTTCAGGCCTTTCAAGGCCATAAGGTAAGCACCTGCAACGGTGGCACAACTGTGGCCGGCCATTTTAGTGATTTCGAGATAGGAAATATCCACCATCCCATCATCGGTTGTCCCAAGAAATGCGCTCAGGTCATCTTTTAGAACAATATGTTCTATATCATTGAAAAATCCAGGGTAATTCATAATTTTAAAATTAGAGGTTATTATCAATATTAATGGAGGATATAACAGCGGAATACGGATTTTGTTTTGAATAAAAACCTATTGGGTAGAAGATGGCTTTAAGTGCAGGCAACCCGACTGATTGAAAAACTTTCAGTGGCTTTTTGTTTCACTTCGCCCATCACTGATTGAATCTGCGATGGCTTTAGACACCCCAACAATTTATAACCGTTGGCAACCAAAACCAATTAGATTGAAATTGGCTTTTGAGGTTGACAACCTGACTGGGTTGAATAATTGCCTGCGGATTCTTTTTTTCAACCCATCGGGTCCCCGCCCACAGGCATATATCGACCCAACGGATTATACATCAATCACAGTTTCAATCCGTGATGGGCTTATCAACAATTACCTTAATTTTGCCCTTCAAAAAAACAAAGCAATGCCCGACAACCACCTTTGGATCGAACTTGAAAATGTAAGCCAGAACAATTTACGGAATATTTCGCTTAAACTGCCCCGCAATAAGTTTATCGTGATTACAGGGGTTTCGGGTTCCGGCAAATCTTCCCTCGCATTTGATGTGATAAATGGCGAGGGCAGGCGCAAGTATTTCGTGAACCTTTCGGCACGGGCAAGGAACTATCTTGGCAAACTCGAAAAACCAAAGGTGGAACGTATCCGCAACCTCACACCAACCATCGCCGTTTCGCAAACTTCCGGGAACAACAATCCCCGTTCGACGGTCGGGACACTTTCGGAAATCAACGATTACCTGCGTTTGCTATTTGCACGGCTTGGAAAAAGTGATGACAATACCCTGGATTTAAACCGAAGCCTGTTTTCCTTTAATTCCCCGGTCGGAGCCTGCCCACATTGTAAAGGGCTCGGCGTTGAAGACCGGATTGCCCCCAAACTTTTAATCGAAGACGCTTCGAGGACCATCAGGGAACGGGCCTTTAAGATCACCAACCCAAAAGGCTATATCATCTATTCGCAGGTTACGATTGATGCACTGGACGAAGTTTGCAAAGCACACGGTTTTTCGGTGGATATCCCCTGGCGGGAACTTAGCCCTGAACAGCAGGATGTGGTGCTGAACGGTTCCGACCGGATAAAAATCCCCTACGGCAAACACACACTGGAATCGAGGATGCGGTGGTCGGGGATAACGGCCAAGCCCAGGGAAGAAGGCTATTATAAAGGGATCCTTCCCGTAATGGACCAAATCCTGCAACGTGACCGCAACCCCAATATCCTCAGGTTTGCAAAAACACAGCTCTGTTCCTCTTGTGGTGGAAGCCGTCTATCAGAAAAAGCCCTTTCGGTAAAAATCCTTGGGAAAACAATCCATGATTTCAGTTGCCTGTCCCTTGACGAATTAAAGCAAAGCCTTGACATAAACCTGTTTTCAGGAAATGACAAACCTATTGCAAAAGAAATCCTCAAGGAAACCAAAAAACGAATCGACACCTTAAAACTGCTTGGGCTTGCTTATCTTTCGCTCAACCGTAAAGCCGATACTCTTTCAGGAGGGGAAATGCAGCGCATTCGCCTTGCCAAACAAATGACCTCCAAATTACGCAACATTACCTTTGTTTTTGACGAACCGAGCATCGGCGTCCATCCTTCCAACAATGCCAATATCATCAAAGTGATGAAGGAATTGACAGCCAATGGGAATACCGTGATCGTGGTGGAACATGATGCCCAAACCATCCTGAATGCTGATTGGATAGTGGAAATCGGGCCGGGCGCAGGTATCAATGGCGGTGATTTGCTGTTCAACGGAAGCATTAAGGAATTCATGGGTTCATCGTATAAATCATTGACGAAGGATTATCTCCCCGAAGGGAAAAAAGAGGTGAAGATGGGTTTTCAGCCCCCTGTTGGAAAAAGTTTCTTTTCCTTGAAAAATGCGGAAATAAATAACCTTAAATCACTCAATGCGGATTTTGCTTATCATTGTTTAAATGTTGTGTCAGGCGTTTCCGGAGCGGGGAAATCAAGTTTGATAAACCAAAGCCTGATCCCGCTTATCCAAGGAAAATATGATAAGCAACTAAATGTAAAGGGGAAGCCCGAACTTGAAAATTTCAACTTCGACAAAACCATAATCGTTGACCGTTCGCCCATTGGCAAAACGGCGAGGAGCACACCGGCCACTTACACCAAACTGCACGATCTGATCCGCGACCTATTTGCCTCTTTGGATGAATCGAAAAAAAGAAATTTCAACAGAAGTGTTTTTTCCTATAATGTAAAGGGCGGGCGTTGTGAAAAATGTGAAGGGGCAGGGAAACTGGAAATCGGGATGCACTTTCTTGGAAATGTGGAAACCGTGTGTGATGTGTGCAACGGGAAACGCTTTAAAACAGAAGTGCTCGCCATTAAATACCGTGAAAAATCCATTTCCGATATTCTAAATTTATCCATAAAACAAGCTCATGGCTTTTTTGAAGGGAACAAAAAGATACAACATTATTTAAGGGTCTTGATTTCCATCGGGCTTGGTTATATCAAGCTTGGGCAATCGTCCAATTCCCTTTCGGGCGGGGAAGCACAGCGCATCCGGCTTGCTTCTGAAATCATCAAATCAACAAGTGGGAACAACCTTTTCATTTTTGACGAACCCACAACCGGCCTCCATTTCTACGACATCCAGGTTTTGTTGGATTTGTTTGCTGAACTGCTCAACAAGGGAAACACCATCATTGCCATCGAACACAATGAGGATTTTATCAGAAACGCCCATCGGATTATCGACCTCGGGCCAGAGGCTGCGGTAAAGGGGGGACGAATTGTTTTCCAGGGATGTTATGCCGATTTCCTGAAGAACAAGGAATCTTTGACAGTCCGATATCTTAAACCGGGTATTGAAAATGTGTGTTACAAGGATGAAAATCCCGGTAATAAAAGGCAAATTGAATTCAAAGGGGTGAACACCAACAACCTGAAATCGGTGGATGTCATTGTCCCCGATGGAAAGCACACGGTGATTACCGGAAGATCGGGAAGCGGGAAAAGCAGCCTGGCTTTCGATACCATTTTCTCAGAATCACAAAAACGCTTCACGGAAAGCTTCCCCACCTACATCCGTCAGTTTTCGGGGAACTATTCCAGGGCAAAATTTGATGAGGCTTTTGGGCTGACTCCGGTTATCGCCCTGAAACAAAGCAACCGCATCACCGACCCAAGATCGACACTGGGGACGCTCACCGATATTTACGATTTGTATCGTCTGCTTTATTCCCGTTTCGGAACGCAACATTGCACAGATTACGGCCATAAATTGAAAACCGGGTATTGCACCTCATGCGATAAGCAATTTCCATTGATGGACCGTGCTTCCCTCTTTTCATTTAACAATACGGAAGGGAGTTGCCCAAATTGCAGCGGATTGGGGACAGTCCTCACATCCTCGAAAGGATTATTGGTTGAAAACCCAAAACTACCAATCGAAAACGGTGCGTTCGGAAAGCATAAATCTTTACAGTTTTATACCGATCCGTTCGGACAATACGTTGCAACACTCAAAGCAGTTGGGGAGAGGTTTGGGATTGATTATTCTTTGCCCGTGGATGAACTTTCCGGCAAAGCCGTTGAGTATGCCCTTTTCGGGACAGGCAATGAGGAATATGATGTACATTGGGATTTCAAGCGGAAAAACCGGACTGGATCCCATGATTTCAAAGGGAAATGGATTGGGTTCACAGAATTGCTTTTGGACGAATACCATCGCAAACATGCCAATGGCAAAGGCGGTGACTTACTTGCGTTCCTCACTGAAAAACCCTGCCCGATTTGTAAAGGACAGCGTTTTAAGAAAGAAGTGCTATCAGTTGTTTTTGCAGGCCTGAATATCCATGAACTTTCGGAAAAAAATATTTCACAGACCATTCAACTTTTCAATGAGATAAAAACAAAACCTGAAACTTTTGGCCTGGACAAAGGGTTTTACAAGTTGAACAAACAACTGCTTGGTGACATTGTTGAAAAGTTGGAAGCACTTGAAAACCTTGGGCTGTCCTATCTCAACATCAACCGGCAAACAAAAACACTTTCCGGTGGGGAACTGCAAAGGGCATTGCTCAGCACGCACCTGAAAGGGGGGTTAACGGGGATTACCTATATCCTCGATGAACCAAGCACAGGCCTTCACCCTTCCGATGCCATGAAACTGAACGATAATATCCAAAAGCTTGTGAATGAAGGGAACACGGTAATTACCGTGGAACATAATCCCGAAATCATCAATTCGGCTGATTATCTTTTGGAACTTGGCCCCGGAGCGGGAGAAAACGGTGGGCAGATCATTGCCAAAGGAAGTGTTAGGGAAATTCTGGGAAATCCCGGTTCTTTGATTGGGAAATACCTTGGGAAGAAATCTGTTTTCAAGATTCCCGCCTTAAAACTTCCTGCAAGGTTCATCAACATAGAAAATGCCAATGCCCATAACCTTAAAAATATCAATGTAAACATCGCAATAAACGAGTTAAATGTGATTACGGGGGTTTCCGGAAGTGGAAAAACAAGCCTTGTAAGGGATGTTTTGCATAAATCATTTCGGGCAAAAACGGCAGTTAACTGTAAGGCTATTTTTGGTTTTGAAAATGTTGATGAAATCATCGCAGTTGACAAAAACCCATTGCCAGGAAGTTCACTGAGCACACCGGCAACTTTTATAGGTGCATTTGACGAAATCCGAAAATTGTTTGCCGCTAGCGTACAGGCAAAAGAACAAAAACTGAAAGCCGGTGATTTTTCGTTCAATAGCAAATCTGGTCAATGCCCTGTTTGCAAAGGAACCGGGGAAATAAAAGTGAGCCTGGATTTTATCAGCGATGTAAGCAGCGTTTGCGAAAGCTGCAATGGGAAAAGGTACAAACCCCATATCCTTGAAGTGAAATACAAGGGTCAAAATATTTTTGATATTTTGGAAATGAGCGTTAAGGAAGCTTTGCGGTTTTTCGAAGGTTCACCAAAGATAATCCAACCACTTTACATATTAAATGAAATCGGTTTGGGCTATGTTGGGCTTGGGCAATCCTCTTCAACCTTGTCGGGTGGCGAATCCCAACGATTGAAAATAGCCCGTGAAATAATTTCGGGCAAATCCGAAAAAGCCTTGTTCATTTTCGATGAACCTTCCCGTGGCCTTCATCCCGATGACCTGACCCATTTGCAAAGGCTCTTTGACATCCTCCTCAAAAAAGGAAATACCCTTGTCGTTGTGGAACATAATCCAATCGTGATAAGCAAAGCGGATCATATAATCGACCTTGGCCCTCAGGGAGGTGAATTGGGTGGTGAACTTATTTATCAAGGCGATTTGAAAGGATTGGTTAAATGTGATGCGTCGGTGACAGGAAAATTCATGCAAAACCTGTTGGGTTGAAGCCGGCCATTTGTGAAGGCAACCCGACTGGTTGAGGGAAAACCTGTTGGGTTGAAGTCGGCTTTCAGCCTTGGCAACCCGACTGCTTGAAGAAATTGGTCAGTGGTTTCTATCTCAACCTATCGGGTCACCACCGCACAGGCTTGCATCGACCCAACAGGTTTTTGGAATATCTTCTTTATTTAGAACCTGTTAAAATTATGTTTTCACTGAAAATTTTTTCGATTTTCCTTGTTCATATGAAAAATGGAAATACTTTTGTGAATTGATTAACAATAAAATTTGTACTATGAAACCTACACATATAGAACACATTGGAATAGCCGTAAAGAGCCTTGACGAAAGCATTCCCTACTACGAAAAAGTGCTTGGGCTCAGCTGTTATGCCATCGAAGAAATCCCTGGCCAAAAAGTACGTACTGCTTTCTTTAAGGTTGGGCAAACCAAACTGGAACTCCTTGAATCAACCGACCCGGAAGGGCCCATCGGGAAATTCCTCGACAAAAAGGGTGAAGGTATCCATCATCTTGCCTTTGCCATGGAAGATGTTGCCACAGCCCTGAACGATGCCGAAGAACAAGGTGTAAGATTAATCGACAAAAAACCTCGTAAAGGAGCTGAAGGACTGCAAATTGGCTTCCTGCACCCAAAATCAACCCATGGAGTCCTAACTGAGTTTTGTGGGGAAAAATAATCCTGAAGCTTTTATTTGCACGCATATCAGAAGAACATACAGAAACCTCTGACATACATTCCAATAATCCCAAATTATTTTAGAAGATGAACAATCAGGAAAAGATTCGCCAGTTGGTGGAATTACGTGAAAAAGCACGGCTTGGCGGTGGTGAAAAGCGTATTGAATCGCAGCATAAAAAAGGAAAATTCACTGCTCGGGAACGCATCGAAATGATCCTTGATGAAGGGAGCTTCGAGGAGTTCGACATGTTCGTGACCCACCGCAGCCATGATTTCGGACTCGAAAAACAACACTATTTATCGGATGGTGTGATTACCGGCCATGGGACAATTGATGGACGTGTGGTCTATATTTTTTCCCAGGACTTTACGGTGTTCGGGGGTTCCCTTTCCGAAACATTCGCCCTGAAAGTCTGCAAGGTAATGGACCAAGCAATGAAAGTGGGGGCGCCGGTTATTGGTATTAACGACAGCGGTGGCGCACGTATCCAGGAAGGGGTAAAAAGCCTTGCCGGTTATGCCGAGATTTTCCAACGAAATATAATGGCTTCCGGTGTTATCCCGCAAATTTCAGCCATTTTCGGTCCCTGTGCCGGTGGTGCGGTTTATTCGCCGGCTCTTACCGATGTGGTGATCATGAGCGAAAACACAAGCTATATGTTTGTAACCGGACCCAAAGTCACCAAAACCGTTACCGGGGAAGAAATTACCACTGAGGATCTGGGTGGTGCATCTGTCCATGCTACAAAATCCGGTGTTGCCCATTTTCGGGCAGAGGATGAAGAGGAGGGTTTTTTACTTATCAGGAAAACCTTGCAGTACCTTCCACAAAATAATCTGGAAGACCCGCCAATTATACAATGCAACGATCCCATCGACAGAATGGAAGATGCTTTGAACGAAATTATCCCGGAAGATTCGCATCAGCCATATGATGTGAAAGATGTTATTTATTCCATAACTGATTGCGGAGAATTCCTTGAATTCCATCGCCATTATGCAAAAAATATTGTGGTTGGTTTTGCCCGTTTTGATGGGATACCGGTAGGGATTGTGGCAAACCAGCCCAACTTCCTCGCCGGTGTTCTTGATATTAATTCATCCAGGAAAGCTGCCCGTTTTGTCCGTTTCTGTGATGCTTTCAACTTACCAATTATAACCCTCGTGGATGTGCCGGGATTTTTACCTGGTAGTTCGCAAGAGCAGGGCGGGATTATTATCCATGGAGCCAAATTGATGTTTGCCTATGGGGAAGCCACTGTTCCAAAAATCACCATTACCCTTCGTAAGTCTTACGGTGGTGCGCATGATGTGATGGGTTCCAAACAACTTCGTGGCGACATTAATTATTCCTGGCCCACAGGTGAAATTGCCGTAATGGGGCCAAAAGGCGCCATTGAAGTTTTGGAAGGGAAAAACCTTGCTGCCATTGAAGACCCGGAAGAAAGGGCAAAATATGCAGCCAAAAAGGAAGAAGAATACAAAAACGAATTTGCCAACCCATACAAAGCGGCCCGCTATGGTTATATCGATGATGTGATCGAACCGCGGAACACACGGTTCAGGATAATCCGTGCATTGAAAACACTGGCAAGCAAGAAAGACAAAAATCCACCTAAAAAACATTCTAACATTCCTTTGTAATAAGGATTGGAATGTTGGAAACATCCAAAATTAGTTTTTAAAAGTGTAGAAATTATGATTGCTAAAATGACTTTTGATTTTTCGGCCATTGATGAATTTGCGGTAACACTTGCTATTGTGGGTTATGTTACGGTATTTGCCGCACTTGTTTTGCTATTTTACATCTATAGCCTTATCCCAAAAATAATCGATATTTCCGTAAGGCAAAAATTGCGGAGAAGGGGAAAGCATAAAATCGCCGAGAAGGAAAACCTGAGCATGGTGGGTGAAGAAAATGCCGCCATTGCCATGGCACTTCACCTGTTTTTCAGCGAAAGCCATGATGAAGAAAGCAATGTGCTTACGTTTAAGGATTCGATGAGGAGTTACACACCATGGAGTTCGAGGATATATAATTTGAATGAGTATTACAGGAGACCATGATTTGCCCCATGCATATGCATGGGAAACTCAAGCTGGGGTAATCGATAATGTAAATTAGGATTTCCCCTTCTGGACGCCTATGCTAAAGCTTTGGGAACAACGTTAGGGGGTTAGGGGGAAGAAACATCACAGGTTAGATCAACTTTTTAAAAAGAATTTATAAAGGTGTAACATCCTTGATTGGTTTAAACACATCGGACTGAATGACAAAGTTGGGCAGAAAAAGATATGATTAAAATAATGCCGCTAATGCACTAATTTTAATTAGCGCATTAGCGGCGATATAATAAACGAACAACAAGCTAATTAGAGAAATTATAAATGAAAAAATACAAATTCACGATCAGGGGACACAACTACGATGTGGAGATTCTCAGCATCGAAGACAATGTGGCTGACATCGAAGTGAACGGGACAAAATATGCCGTTGAAGTCCACCACAAAATCAAACAATCCAAAACTCCTGTTTTCCTTAGGAGCAGGGTTCCATCGCCCACACGGAGCGAAACAAAAATCAAAAAGGATATAAGGGGGACAGTTTCCATAAAATCGCCCTTGCCCGGGAATATCATGCAGGTTTTTGTGAAAGAGGGCGAACAGGTAAAAAAAGGGGACAAGTTGCTGATGTATGAAGCCATGAAAATGGAAAACAATGTGCTGGCCGAAAAAGACGGGACCATTGTTTCAATTAAAGTCCGGCCCGGTGACAGTGTGTTACAGGATGAGTTATTAATCGAAATGGAATAATCGTCATGATAAAAAAAGCAATAACGGTTTTTGCGATTCTTCTGGTGCTTGCAATGGTTTCGGGTTTTACGCATACCAATCCATTGCAGGGCAAAAAATCAGAAACCAGCATTTCAAATCATTCGGTCACCAATTCAAATGGACAATCGGAGGCAGAACAGGGAATTGCACGGTTTTGGGAATTCACGGGCTTTGCGAACGTAACGCCCGGCCACCTTATCATGCTTATTGTGGGCCTGGTATTTATTTTTCTCGCCATTCGTTTCGAATATGAGCCCTTGCTGTTGATTCCAATAGGGGTTGGCATCCTTATCGGGAATATCCCTTTTCTGCAAAATGCCGGTTTAAAAGTAGGGATTTACGAGGATGGCAGTGTGATGAACTATCTCTATTTTGGGGTAAAATATGGAATTTATCCGCCATTGATTTTCCTCGGGATCGGAGCCATGACCGATTTCTCTTCCTTGATTTCCAATCCCCGCTTGATGTTATTGGGCGCAGCGGCACAGGTTGGGATTTTCGCCACTTTCCTGGGTGCCCTGGTGTTGGGTTTCCATCCAGCCGAGGCAGGGGCCATAGGGATTATCGGAGGTGCCGATGGACCGACCGCCATTTTCCTTTCCTCAAAATTGGCAAACGGGATCAACATTATCGGGCAAACGGCTGCCGGCGATCCAGTTTACGTGAAAAACCTGATCGGCCCCATTGCCATTGCGGCCTATTCCTATATGGCACTTGTCCCGGTTATCCAGCCGCCCATCATGAATTTGCTGACCACAAAAAGAGAGAGGCTGATAAGGATGAAACCGCCCCGTGCCGTTTCTAAGCTTGAAAAAATGCTGTTCCCGATAATCGGCCTGTTGCTCACGACATTTATTGCCCCAAGCGCACTTCCTTTGTTAGGGATGTTGTTTTTTGGGAACATCCTGAAAGAAAGTGGTGTTACCAAACGCCTGGCTGAAACTTCACGGACTTCACTCATCGATATCGTAACAATTCTTTTAGGGATAACCGTTGGGGCCTCAACCCAGGCGGATGTATTCCTGACAGAACAGTCCATCATGATTTTCATTCTCGGGGCAATCTCATTTATGATCGCGACCGCCGGGGGGATTACCTTTGCCAAAGTAATGAACATCTTCCTTTCCAGGGACAATAAAATAAATCCATTAGTGGGGGCGGCTGGGGTTTCGGCGGTTCCTGACAGTGCAAGGGTAGTTCAGACCGAAGGGCTAAAGGCCGATCCATCAAACCATTTGCTGATGCACGCCATGGCGCCCAATGTTGCAGGTGTTATCGGTTCGGCAGTGGCTGCGGGTATCTTGTTGAGCTTTTTGCTGTAAAGCTGTCCTAATTAGCAAAGAACATTCTTTTATCCTTGAAAATCTTTATTGTGGTATTTTATTTTTTGAAAATAGAATTACTCTACGACTTTTTTTTAATTTTACCCCTTCTTTTTCACGAAAACAAGAATTCATCTTATGGACAAAAAACTCAACCGCCGTAATTTCCTTTTGCAAGGCACAAAGGCCGGGCTTGGACTGAGCCTCGGAAGTATCGCATTCGATTCATTTTCCGAGGAAATGCTCCCTGCCCTTGGCTATTATCCTTTTGAGGGCAAACCATTGGAAACTGTCCGTATTGGGATGGTGGGAGTAGGTGGAATGGGGACCAGCCACTACAATAATTTCCTGCAAATTGAAGGATGTGAAATTGTGGCGGTTTCGGATATTGTACAGGAACGTGTTGCCCGTGCACAAAAAATGTCGGAAGATGCCGGCTTTAAAAAACCAGATGGATATTCTGACAGTAAACTCGACTATAAGAAAATGTGCGAAAGGGACGACATTGATTTGATATTTACCGCAACGCCCTGGAACTGGCATGTACCCATTATGCTGGAGGCAATGAACTCTGAGAAACATGGCGCTACTGAAGTACCTGCCGCCCTTACCATTGAAGATTGCTGGAGCCTTGTTGACACTTCCGAAAAAACTGGAAAACATTGCATTATGATGGAAAACTGCAATTACGACCGGGAGGAAATGCGGATTTTGAACATGGTCAAAAAAGGTGTTTTTGGGGAATTGCTCCATGGGGAATGTGGTTACCTGCACGATTTGCGGGCGGTGAAACACGATATGAACGGCGAAGGTGTATGGCGGCGGCAGTTTGCCATGGAAGGGAACGGTGATTTTTACCCCACCCACGGATTGGGCCCGGTGGCGCAATGTATGGACATTAACCGTGGCAATTATTTTGACCACCTTGTCTCTTTTGGTACTAAATCAAGGGGATTGCACAAATATGCCGAAGAAATTTTTGGACCGGACAGCGAACAGGAAAAAGAGATATTCACATTGAGCGATGTGGTTACTACCCTCATTAAAACAATGAACGGGGAAACCATTGTCATTACGCACGACACGAGTAATCCCAGGCCTTACAGCCGTGACATCCTGGTTCAGGGGACCAGTGGGATTGTCAGGAAATACCCCGTCCCTAAAATCCATATCGAAGGAAAAAGCCCAAAACACAGCTGGGAGGATTTTGATAATTACAAGGCAGAATATGAACATCCACTTTGGAAGTCGATGGAAAAGGTCGGTGAAGAATCAGGGGCTGCCCATGGCGGAATGGATTATTTTGAGGATTTCCGTTTGATAAATGCCTTGAAAAAAGGGATCGAACCCGATATGGATGTATATGATGCCGTGATGATGAGTGCTGTTGTGGCCTTGAGCGGCAAATCCATAAAATATGGTGGAATGCCTGTCAAGTTCCCTGATTTTACCCGGGGAATGTGGAAGAACAAACGTGAGTTGCAAGTAATGAAAATTGGATAGATGTTGACAATAGGAATAGCAGGTGGCTCGGGATCGGGGAAAACCACCGTAGTTAAAAAAATAATCAGCAGCCTGCCCCCAAATTCGGTTTCTGTAATTTCGCAGGATGCCTATTATCGAAACAATGCACACCTCTCGACCGAACAGAGGGCAAAGATCAATTTTGACCATCCGTCCTCCATCGAATTTCGATTGTTGACAGAACATATCAATGAACTGAAAGACGGAAAGACCATCGGAATGCCGATTTATTCCTACCTCACTTGTACGCGAGCCGAAGAAACCATTCCGGTTGAGCCCAAGAAAGTAATTATTGTGGAAGGCATCCTGATCCTGGCCAATCCCCGTTTGCGAAAATTACTTGACATAAAGGTTTATGTGGATGCCGATGCCGACGACCGGCTTATGCGTATTATACGAAGGGATATTGAAGAACGCGGCCGCTCGTTTAAGGAAGTCCTTGAGCACTATGACCGGTTTGTGAAACCCATGCACCTTTTGTTTATCGACCCGAATAAACGCTATGCCGATATTATTATCCCGCAAGGTGGAAAAAACCAAATTGCCATAGATATACTCACTTCACGTATCAAGGAAAAACTATTCGAAAAAGAATAACCCGATCCCAATCAGTTAGCTCTTCTAATTGTTATAGCCGTGTTTTGTTCCATACGGACAAGTTTTGAAGTTTGTTTTTTCCTGAATTCAGACAACCCCTTTTAAAACCTGATTGTCTGATAATATGTACATACAATTAAAAATAATCCAAACTTAAAATTAATGATTATGAAAAAGTTTACGATTCTTGTGGCGATGTTTTTTGCCACAACGCTTGCCTTTTCCCAAACACCGCTTACCCAGGCTGTTGATTTTACAGCAACGGACGTAAATGGGACAGAGCTTAATTTATTTGGGATATTGGATGGAGGTCAATACGTTTGTATTGATTTTTTCTTTGTTGACTGACCGACTTGTAACAGCACCGCGCCCTATATACGCGAGGCTTACGAGTATTTCGGATGCAACACTTCAGATGTTTTTGTTTTGAGTGTCGATACCGGAGATGATGATGCTGCCTGCATTGAGTTTGATGAACTTCACGGAATTGAGTTCCCTACCATAAGTGGTGTTGAAGGTGGTGGGACAAGCATTTGCAACAATTATGGAATTGGGGCCTATCCTACCTTTATATTAATTGCCCCTGACCATACAATCGTTGAACAGGATATGTGGCCACTAAACAATGGAGCCCAAACATTAATTGATTATTTTGAAGGCCATGGAATCCAGGAGGCAAGTTGTGACCAAACGCTTACTGCCATGTTTACTTCTGACATAACCGAGGTTTGTGAAGCGAATGATGTTAGTTTTAGTGATGCTTCCGTTGGAGGTGCCACTTCGTGGAGCTGGACATTTGAAGGTGGCGATCCTGCAACTTCAACCGATCAAAACCCAATAGTGACCTATAATAGCGCAGGAACTTATAATGTTGGGCTTGAAGTTTCCAATGGAACCGAAACAAATTCAGTTTTAATGGAAAACTATATTACCGTTAATTCATGTACCGGTATTAATGAATCCGATGAGATTGGGTTGAATGTTTTCCCAAATCCAACAAGTGGGGAATTCGAGCTGCAACTCATTTACAATGGGGCTGTTTCGATAAAGGTTTACAATATGCTTGGCATTTCCGTTTACGAACAGGAAGAAAACGCATCGGGCAAGTTCACAAAACCCATGGATTTGAAAGGTATGGAAAATGGGATATATTTCATTTCCATTCAAACCAACGATAAAACCTATGGTAAAAAGATAAAGCTTATGAACAATTAGAATTTCAATAATTACGATTTGGAGGCCCTGTATTTAATACGGGGCTTTTGTTTTGTCTTTCCTGATGTATTTTAGTCAGGTTTCTAAACAGGAAAAAATTCCTTTTTCAAGCAACCTGCCCCGTACATTATCTTGTCTTGTTCAGTAATAGTATATTCGTTTTGTGATATTGAAAATGATTCTGGCCATAACGAAAATATCAATAACCCAAAGCAATATTGAATATCAAAAGTGAGTTTTAAATAAAATAATTCTAAATTATGAAAAACATATTGATCATAAGTGGATTCCTTTTCCTGGCGGCCCTTATCTTTTTTGGAGGAAAGCTTTCAGCATCCGGAATGATCAATATCAACCTTGTTTCAAGCTTTCTCGATTTAGATATCATCCGTGACAATTATGTGATCTTCCAGGGGGTGATTGCCCTGCTTGTCATTGTTGTTTTTGCATATAGCGGAAAACTCTTCTACGAATGGATGGACAAGGAGGAGGAAGAATTTAACCAGTAAACCATTTCCGGTCAACATCAGTCAAATAGTTATTTGCATATAGTGCGGTGAGTATGGGGTTTGCAAAACTGCAAAGATAAATAAAAGCCCTATTGGACATCAAACCGCCAACACGGTTTTCTCGATTATTTTTGGGAAATGGGCATGTTCCAACTTATGGATTTTTGCGGCAAGGGTTTCGGGTGTTTCCCCTTCTTCGATTTTACATTTCGCCTGAAAGATTATTTTCCCGTCATCATATTTCTCGTTCACAAAGTGGATGCTGATCCCCGATTCTTTTTCCTGGTTTCGAATGACCGCTTCATGGACATGGCTACCGAACATCCCCTTTCCACCATATTTGGGCAGTAAAGCCGGATGGATATTGATGATTTTATTGGGGAACTTTTGCAAAATGCCCAAAGGTATCAGCCATAAAAACCCAGCCAATATAATGTAATCGGTTTTTTCACCCTGTAATTCATCAATGATTTTTTGGGAACGATAAAAATCTTCCCTTGTGAAAACAGTGAAAGGAATGGAAGATTTTTGTGCCCGGGTGATTACAAATGCGTCTTTTCGGTTGCAATAAATTCGATTAATACCAACAATTGAGCTATTCTTAAAATGCTCAATGATTTGCTGTGCATTGGTTCCACTACCTGATGCAAATATTGCGAGCCTGATCATCCCTGATTTCAAATTTTTACCAAAGATAAGTTTTCTGTTTAAAATAACTTTCCATAATCCGAAACATCCCAGAAAATAAAAAAATAAAAAGACTTGATGTTTGAAAAAACTTGCTTAATTTTGATAAAATTCATTTCTTTGCAGCCGACAAACTTAAAAATAGAACAATATGTCTGATATTTCAACAAAAGTAAAAGCTATCATCGTAGATAAGCTAGGTGTAGATGAAAACGAAGTTACGCCCGAAGCAAGTTTCACCAATGACCTTGGTGCAGATTCCCTTGATACAGTAGAACTTATCATGGAATTTGAAAAAGAATTCAATATTGCCATTCCTGATGACCAGGCAGAAAAAATTGGTACGGTAGGGGATGCAATAACTTACATTGAGGATAACACAAAATAATCAACCCTTAGTTTATGGAGTTAAAACGGGTAGTAGTTACCGGACTTGGTGCGTTAACGCCCATTGGGAACAATGTGGACGATTACTGGGACAGTCTGGTCAAAGGAAAAAGTGGAGCCGGTCCGATCACGAATTTCGATGCCTCGAAGTTCAACACCAGGTTTGCCTGCGAATTAAAGAATTTTGATTCGAAGGAATTCTTTGATCGGAAGGAACTCCGGAAATACGACCCGTATGCGCAATATGGAATGATTGCCGCAGAGCAGTGCCTGAAAGATTCAGGAATTGATACAGAGGAAATTGACCTTGACCGCGCCGGAGTGATCTGGGCTTCCGGGATTGGTGGCCTGGCCACTTTTACCAAAGAAGTGGGTGATTTTGTGCGCGGGAACGGTACTCCTCATTTCAATCCCTTTTTTATCCCAAAAATGATTGCCGATATTGCTTCCGGTAATATCTCCATTAAGTTTGGGTTTCGGGGGCCAAATTTTGCAACGGTTTCTGCTTGTGCATCTTCGGCCAACTCCATGATTGATGCTTACAATTACATCCGGCTCAATAAAGCCGACCTTTTTATTTGTGGAGGCTCTGAGGCGGCAATTGAAATTGCCGGTGTAGGTGGGTTCAATGCGATGCGTGCTATTTCAACCCGGAACGATGACCCTTTAACAGCTTCACGTCCCTTTGATAAAGACCGTGATGGTTTTGTCCTTGGAGAAGGGGGTGCAGGTCTTCTATTGGAAGAGTACGAACACGCCAAAAAGAGAGGGGCAAATATTTATGCCGAAGTAGTTGGTGCAGGATTAACAGCCGATGCCTATCATATGACCGCTCCCCATCCGGATGGCTATGGAGCCATGAAGGCCATGGAGTTTGCCATTGAGGATGCAGGCATCAGCATTCACGATATTGCACATATTAACACGCATGGGACTTCAACCCCGGTTGGTGACATTGCAGAACCAAAGGCTATCGTAAGTTTATTTGGAGAGGCCGCATATAAAATATCCATCAACTCCACCAAATCAATGACCGGACATCTTCTCGGAGCTGCAGGAGCTGTGGAAGCAATTGCCTCTATTCTTGCAATTCAAAACAGTTTCATTCCCCCTACGATAAACCATTTTACCGATGACCCCGATATTGACAACAAGCTTGACTTTACGTTCAACAAAGGAAGGGAAAGGGTTTTCGATTATGCACTGAGCAATACATTTGGTTTTGGTGGACATAATGCCTCGGTTATTTTTAAAAAGTTTAGTGAATAAAATTCCATTTTGAATTTAAGATTACTCTTACGGGTTTTATTTTCACCTGATAAGGAATTGACCCAATCCATAAGGAATATTTTCGGTTTCTTTCCCGGGAATATTTTTTTATATCAATTGGCCCTTAGGCACAAATCTGCCGCAAAAGAGAAAATTGGTGGTATAAAAATGAGTAACGAGCGCCTCGAATACCTTGGGGATGCGGTATTGAGTTCCATTGTTGCCGATTATCTTTTCAAGAAATACCCATATAAAGAAGAAGGCTTCCTTACCGAAATGCGTTCGAAGATTGTCAGCCGCAATCAATTGAACAATCTTTCCATGAAACTTGGGCTTTCCAAACTGGTAAAGACTTCGCTGATGCGCAACAGTAAGAGCAAATCGGTGCTCGGCAATGCTTTCGAGGCATTCATCGGGGCATTGTACCTTGACCGCGGTTATAATTTTACGAGGAAAATCTTGATCCACCGGATTATCGAAGTCCATTTCGACATTGACAAGCTGGAGCATGAAAACACGAATTACAAAAGCCAATTGATCGAATGGTCGCAAAAAGAGAAGATTGCCATTCAGTTTAAGGTGGTGGACGAGGTGGGAAACGGATATGGCAAACAATATATTGTCAACCTTTTTGTAAATGGAAAGGTGAAAGGAATTGGACGTGATTATTCCATTAAAGCTGCAGAGCAGACTGCTGCCGAGAAAGCTTTGATCAGCATTGAGGGCGAAACGGTGAAGGCCTGAATTGGTATTAAAAAACCGATAAAAATTGGGGAATCCAACAAACACAATTTGTTAAGTGTTGCAAGTCACGGGTTACCAGCCCTCTGTTTTACTTTGGCAGGCGGGTGTTCCCACTACCGCAACCTGTGACCGTAACCACATGATCAAATATCGTTGACATGTTTTCATTAGTGTCATTCAAGAGCCTAACATGATTTCCGTCAATAAAATTCACCAACCTCCTATATTCAGACGAAATCCAAATAGGGCCCAAGCACAATACTTCATGTTTTATTCTATCGTTGTAAAAACAACGCCAAGTTCTTTGTTCATATATCAACATATGGTTTCGGTTTATCCGACAGTAAAGGTATGTTGGTCATTTGTAAACGAGTGACAACGGTTTAGTTATTGGTCATGAAAGCAATAAAAAGCAATTCGGAAATTCTTCATGCAAAATGGGGGGGTGTTTATATTAACAAGTTACCCACAAGCAAAATTAACGATATAGCCTGATATTTGCTACAAAAAAAGAATTGAAAACCCACCTCGCAAATTGCACATTTAGTTTTGCCAACCCCGAAAATACCGACCTAAAAAAAACTAAAGGAGCAATTTTTCCCCACCACACTAAGAAAAAACAGTATAATGTAAATTGTTAGAAAAACATCTTGAAAAATAAGATATAAGAAGTTATATTTTTATATTTTAGCAATCAAATTTTTGAATTGATGCAAACCACAATGAACAGAATAAAAGAAGTATTAGAAGAAAAAGGAATAAAGCAAACTTGGTTAGCCGAGAAACTTGGAAAAAGTTTTAATATGGTTAATTCGTATGTTCAAAATCGGCAACAGCCAAGACTGGAAGTGCTTTATAAAATTGCAGAGATACTTGATGTTGAAGTGAAAGATTTATTAATTGAGAGAAAACACAATGCTGAATAATATAATAAAATATAAAACTTTTGAATGGTTGCAATCGGACGATTGTAGCATAAAAGACCTTGTAAAATACATTAAAAAAAAAGGGGAGTTACGAGACACTCAAATTCAAGCAATTGAAACATATTTGTTTCTTAAAATAAAAGGAGAAAACAAACCACTTTGGCAGTTGTTTTCAGAAGGATTTTTCACAAATGGAAC
>JAADJA010000004.1 GCA_013151015.1 Chlorobiota bacterium | reverse complement strand
AAACAATGCGATAAGGATTCAAGGAAACAATGCGATAACGAATATTGAAGCATTAAAACATTGAAGCATTTATATCAAATAAAACGTTGAAAATAATTACTCTTAAAATAACAATTGAATTTTAAAATATAAAATAAATGGAATCTGTATTGTATAATATTTTGGGTGCGATTGTAACGATCATTGTTGCATTTGTAGTTGGGTTAACATACATGGGGCTTAGCCGTAAAATTACCGCAAGGATTCAAAACCGTAAAGGGCCTCCTTTCTATCAGAATTTTATTGATGCGTTTAAACTGGCTTCTAAGAAATCGGCTATTAATCACGGCATCATGCAACACTTGGGACCCGCCTTTTTGATGGTTTCATCCATTATGACTTTGATGGTTGTCCCTGTCCTGACAGGTAATCAATGGTTTAGCAATTTGAATTTCAAAGGTGATTTGATCTTCCTTTTATACATCATGGTATTTGGCCCGCTTGGAATGGCACTTGGAGCCGGGCAAACAGGAAACCCCAATTCGGCAATTGGCGTAACCCGTGGGTTAACACAGATGGTGGGTTTTGAAATCCCTTGGGTAATGGCCATTGTTTCCTTAATGATTCAATACGACACTACTTCAATAGCAGGCTTAATGGAGGTACAGGCCGAAACCGGCACATGGTTGATCTGGACTTCACCCTTTGCTTTTATTGCAGCGGTTTTGGCCATGCTAGGCATGTTCCGTTATTCGCCGTTTGATATTGTTGGGGCACCTACCGAACTTGCTTCAGGCCCAATTGCCGAAAATGGTGGGAAATACCTTTTTACAATGATGTCGTCCGGTTCCATATTTGCCTTTGCAAAACTTACACTTTACGTGGATTTATTCCTTGGAGGGGCTGACAATCTTATCATATTATTATTGAAAACATTTGCTATTTACCTTATCCCCATGCTTTATGGAACGGTAAGCCCACGGTACAGGACAGAACAAGCTGTGAGGTTTTTTTGGGGTTGGCCTACGTTCTTCGGATTTTTGGCAATTATTTTTGCCGTATTTTTTTAGCATGTTACACATAACCTACAACAGACGAAAAAATGATTAACGATAAAAATTCACAAAAAATAGTTGACATCATCCAAAACTGGGCGAGGAAACACTCCATTTGGGTTTTGGCTTATGGAACAGGTTGCGGTGCGATCGAAATCCCCCCCACAATGACTTCAAGGTATGATGCCGAACGTCTTGGGGTAAGAGGTGCGGCCACTCCACGTCAGGCAGATGTTTTACTGATAACAGGTTACCTTACCACAAAAACACTTAAACGTGTTATCCGGGTTTATGAGCAAATGCAAGACCCAAAATATGTAATTGGTTTTGGTTCATGTACCATAAATGGCGGGATGTATTATGATTCTTACAATACCATTAAGGTTTTGGACAAATATCTTCCGGTGGATGTTTACATCAACGGATGTATGCCGAGGCCAGAAGCAGTACTGGCAGGATTTGGCAAGCTCCAGCAATTGATTGCCGAAGGAAAAGCCAATGGTGCCGCCGAATACAAAGCCAACCTGGAGAAATACAGGGAAAACCAAAAAAGGGTTATCCCAAATTGGATAATGCCGGAGTACAATTGGTAAAGAGGTTAAAAAGTTAGGAGTTAAAAGTTAGATATAAAAACGCAACGCTTAACCCATAACAAAATAACGCACAACAACACGCAATGAACGATATAAAAGCAAAATTAACGGAACATATAAAGGCCAATTTCCCGGGTGCCGCGGAAAAGGACTTTAAAGGTGAAAACCGGATTGATTTCAGTATTGACAAAGAATTTATTCCATCTGTTTTAACCTATCTGAAAAACACTGCCGGATTCATCCATCTTTCGCATATCACTTGTGTTGACTGGCTTGAAGAGGGCGAATTTGAAATGATATTCATTATCTGGTCGCCCACCGACAAACTGAAGGTTTTTATCCGCACCCGAATTGACAGGGAAAAAGCGGTGATGCCAAACATCGATATGATCTGGAGACAGGCCAATACATACGAGCGTGAATTCCGGGAAATGTTTGGGATACAGTTTATCGGTCTCAAAGGTGCAAAAGACTTCCTGCTCGAAGATTGGGAAGGCCCTCCTCCAATGCGTCGCGATTTTGATACCGCTGCATATGCCAAAGATGCCTTCTTCGAAAGACCAGGAAGGGAAGATGCCCTTGATGTAAGGGAAGAAATTATCAAAAGATCAAGGGAAGAAATTCCTGGTTTTGCTAAAAAATATTCAAGGTAATGAGAGAAAAAGCAACAACATTATATCTTGGCCCTCAGCACCCCGGAATAACCGGGAACATGATGATCCGCCTGAAAGTGGAAGGCGACACCATCGTTAAAGCAACTACTGAAGTGGGTTATTTGCACAGGGCTTTTGAGAAACTCCAGGAACAAAGAAACTGGTTGCAAAGTTTTACATTGATGTGCCGTTTTTGTGTCCCCGAAACCGACCCGATGGAAGAATCCTATGCAAGGGCGGTTGAAGCCATCGAAGGCAGGGAAGTTCCCGAACGCGCAAAATACATCAGGGTGATGGTTCTTGAGCTGGCCCGATTGGCTTCGTTCATGCTTTGGTATGGTGGCCAGAACGGTTCACTCGGATTATATACCATGGGACAATGGAGCGTGGGCGATAGGAATTATATTCTTGATCTGTTTGAAGAACTTACAGGTGGCCGGGTTTATCACATGTATATCTGGCCGGGCGGTGTAAGAAGGGATTTGCCAAAAGGTTTTGAGAAACGTGTCATAAAAGTATTGAATTACCTTGAGAAACGTCTTGATGATTATGATGACCTCATGTTTGACAATGCAATTTTCAAAAAAAGGACACAAGGTGTCGGGCTTGTTGATAAAAAAACCGCCATCGAACATGGTGTGGTCGGAGCAGTCCTCCGTGGATGCGGTATCAAAAGCGACATCCGTATCGATGATCCTTATGAGATTTATGACCAACTTGATTTTGAAGTCCCGACTGCTGAAGGGGGCGATATCTGGGCAAGGGCTTTGGTGCGCCGTCAGGAGGCCAGACAGTCAATCCGCATTATCCGTCAGGTGATTGACCAAATGCCGGGAGGTGCTTTCTACAATCAAATCCCCAACCCACTAAAATGGACGCTGCCCAAAGGTGATGCCTATGTTCGTACCGAATCTGTCCGTGGGGAAATTGGATTATACCTCGTAAGTGATGGGGGAAACAAACCACGGAGAGTCCACCTTAGGGGAGCAGCCTATGTACATGCTGTTTCTTTACTTGAAGATGTATTGATCGGGGAAAATGTGGCCGATGTTTCCGCTATTATGAACAGCCTCGGAACCTGCCCCCCGGAAATTGAAAGATAAAAAAACCAAACCTGCTGTGTCGAAGAAAGCATGTGTGCAGGGGACACGACAGGTTGAAAGTGAATAGTTTGAAGGTAAAAGTTAATAAAGTTAGGGGTTACAAGTTAAGCGTTAAAAGGTGAGAACAAATAACACATAATAATTATCGCACAAAACGCACAACGCCTTAACACATAACATTTAACGATTAATACTTTAACGCATAACGCATTAATATAAAAAAGATGAGTTTCTTTGATTTAAAAGGCACATTAAAACCCCTGACTGCTTTGAAACAATTCGGGAAAAAGCCACATACGATAGAATATCCAAAGGTAAAAAAAGAGGCAGCAGACCGTTACAGGGGATTCCATTTTAACGATCTGGAAGCATGCATAGGTTGTGGCAACTGTTCCACGATTTGCCAGAATGCTGCAATCGACATGATCCATATTGAGGGCATTGAGGGCATAAACGGGGATTCAGGGCTTCGTCCCCGAATTGACCATGGGCGTTGCTGCTGGTGTGCATTGTGCGTTGAAGTTTGTCCTACCGGCAGCCTTAGCCTTACAAAAGATTATCTTTATGTAAGCGATGACCCTGATTCATTTCTGTGGGTCCCGGGCATTGACAACCCTGAAGGGAAAAATAATTTATCCTTCACCAGTGATGAGCAATCATTAAACGACTTTAAGCGCATTTCGATGCCCGAACTCGAAGGCATGGAAAGGGTGAAATCATTTGCGGAAGTTGTTTTGGGATATAATGAGGAACAGGCACGTGAGGAAGCCAGCCGTTGTATCAGTTGCGGTTTGTGTACCGAAGCTTGTCCCGAACATATGCACATCCCCGAATACATCAACGCCATTGCCACGGGAAACGACAAAGATGCACTCCGGATAATTTACGACAACAACCCACTTCCCGAAATGTGCGGAAAAGTTTGTACCCGCCGTTGCGAGGATGTTTGCGCTATTGCCGTTCGTGGAGAGCCCGTTGCGATCAGATGGTTGAAACGTTATGCCACCGAAACCGCGATTTCTTCTGATATTACCAGGGAAATTGTGAATCCGGTAATTAAAGAGCCCAATGGTAAAAAAGTTGGAATTGTTGGTGCAGGACCATCCGGTTTAACTGCTGGTTATTATCTTGCTTTACGCGGATATGATGTGACAATTTATGAATCCAATGCCAAGGCAGGCGGGGCTACAATGTACGGGATACCAAAATACCGTTTCCCAATCGAAAGTCTTGACAAGCAAATTGAATACATTGAAAAGATTGGTGTAAAAATCCATTACAATACAACTGTGGGAAAAGACATCACCTTTGATAAAATTTATAAGGAAAGTGATGTTGTGTTCATGGGTGTTGGATTCCCCAAAGCCTGGACACTTGGAATAGATGGCGAAGATGCCAAAGGATCCATGCAAGCTGTAAACTACCTGCATGAGATCAATGATGGCGAAGAGGTTGAAATTGGAAATAAAGTTGCCGTAATCGGAGGTGGAAACGTTGCGATTGATGCAGCCAGGGTTTCAAAACGTTACGGAGCTGATGTTACCATCCTTTACAGACGTCGTGTACAGGATATGCCAGCCGATTGGGAAGAAATTGAAGGTGCTGAGGATGAAGGTATCCACATTGTACCACAGGCCATTCCAATCAAAGTAATTGCAGATAAAAATGGCAAAGTAACCGGAATTGAATATCTCATGGCCGAAATGGTACCAGACGAAAGAGGTGGAAGGCCAAAACCGGTTGCAATTGAAGGCAGCAACAAAGTACTTGAAATTACCGCATTGATGGGTGCCATCGGACAACAGGCCGATTACAGCTTTATCGAAGGAACAGAATATGAAGGTAAGATCAAGGTTGAACGTGGAAGGATAGTGGTGAACGAAGACCAGCAAACCTCCGATCCAAAAGTATTTGCAGGTGGTGATGCCGTTAACCGGACCGCAGATGCCATTAGTGCAATTGCCGATGGTTTCAGGGCTTGCAAAGCAATCGACAAATACCTTATTGAGAAATAAATAATGCTTGGATGCCGGATGTCCGAAGTCAGATGCCTCATATATTGTACAAAATATTTAGGCAGAAAACATCGGTCATCAGTCATCGGACTTCAAACACACAATGACAATTAATAATTAGGTAGTCAATATTTACCTAAGGTTAGTTGAAATTCCAAATAACGAATATCTCGTCAAACCCTATAATTATAAAAAGCCTCCCAATTGGGGGGCTTTTTATTTGGTCTTTCCATGCGTTTTCGTTGTCATTTCGACCCTCGGGGTTTGCCTGTATGTGAGGGGGAGAAATCCCCAACTATGAAAGACCGCATTCAAATTATTGCGTCATTGCGACCCGTTTTCAGGTTGGCCTTGTGTATGGGCAACAGGGTAGCAATCCATTTACTATGAAATGCTTTTGGCTATTCTGGATTTGCAATCCAGAATTGAGAAATGTAATGATTTGTAATATGCTTATAAAAAGCTCTTTAAATATCAATTTCATTACTTTATAATGCAAATCTGATAGAGCTGAAAATGCCAACCAATATACCTTCTTCAACGACTACTCTCATTATCCACCTCTTGCTTTGCCTGCTCTTTAAGTAATTCAAAGTACTGTTTCACTTCTCTATTTTGTTTTTCATGCTGGTAAATTTTCTTTTGCTCTTGAATATATCTTTCCCTCTCTTTCTTTGGATCAGAATTACTTAAAAAAACAAATATGATAAAAATGATTACTACAATAATCCCAATCACCCAACTTTTCTGAATTGATGATAATTTATCCTCTTGATAAACAACATCAGTCTCTACATTTTCATAAACATTAGTCTCAATTTCATAATTGCTCATATCTATGCCATAAATATTTACAAAAATGAAAGTCGTTTCAGAAATAATTTTTTCAATGGAAATGTTTCTATACGAAATAACCTTAAAGTAATTGCCATCCCCCAATTTTAATCCTAAACCCTCAAACTCTC
>JAADJA010000097.1 GCA_013151015.1 Chlorobiota bacterium | reverse complement strand
AAAAAAAGTTAACGGCAATTTTCTTGGGGGGACACCGGACAGGGAACCCCTTTTTCACCTTGTTTTTCACTTTGCTTTACCTCGATTTGCTATTTATTAATTCCAATAAAGGCAAAAAGGTTACCCTGCTTTTCGGGAAAAATTCATTTTTTTCACCATTGGGGCAAATTGGTTTTCCTACGCCCATCTTTCCAAGATTTTTAAATATCTTTGCCCTAAATTAAAATCACAGCATGAAAGTCGATATTTTCATTCCCTGTTTCATCGATCAGGTTTTCCCACAAACCGGTATGAACATGGTTAAGATCCTGGAAAAACTTGGGATAGAAGTCCATTATAACCCCAACCAGACCTGTTGTGGCCAGATGGCTTTCAACAGTGGGTTTTGGGACGAGGCGAAAAACCTCGGGCTGAAATTCCTCAAAGATTTCCCCAACGACAGACCGGTGGTTGCCCCTTCGGCCTCATGCGTGGGCTATGTGAAAAACAATTACGGAAAACTGTTTTTCAATACCGCCTCCCATCTCGAATACAAAAGGCTGAACAGGAACATTTTTGAGTTTACCGATTTCCTGGTGAACGTTTTAAAAACAACCGACCTCGGCGCCACTTTCAACCACAAGGTAACCTACCATGATTCTTGTGCTGCCCTGAGGGAATACGGGATAAAAAACGAGCCACGGGAGCTGTTGAAACATGTGAAGGGATTGGAACTGATCGAAATGAAAGACACGGATGTCTGTTGTGGTTTTGGTGGCACTTTCTCGGTAAAACATGAAGCCATTTCAACGGCAATGGCCGACCAGAAAGTCCAAAATGCACTGGAAACAAAAGCGGAATATATTATTTCAACGGATTCATCCTGCCTGATGCACCAGGAAGGCTTTATCACAAAACACAATAAACCAATTAAGGTGGCGCACATTGCGGATGTGCTTGCTTCGGGTTGGTAATTCTAAATATCATGGGGGAAAAATTACTCTTTCTTGCTTTTATCACAAACCTGCTATTTTCCCCTATTTGGGTAAATTCGCAGGACAACAACGGAAAACGCAAGAAAATAGGGGTTGTCCTCAGTGGCGGCGGCGCAAAAGGCATTGCCCATGTTGGGATTTTAAAGGCCTTGGAAGAGGAGGGCCTCCGTCCTGACTATATTGCCGGGACAAGCATGGGCAGCATCATTGGTGGATTGTATGCCATGGGGTATTCTGCCGATCAGTTGGACACTATTGTAAGGGCCATTGATTGGAGCCTGGTTTTATCCAATAATATCCCACTTACCTATATTTCCTATGAGGAAAAAGAGTATTACAACCGCTATCTCGTTGAATTCCCTATTGTGAAGAAAAAACTCAAGCTCCCTTCCGGGATGATCGAAGGGCAAATGCTGAGCGAAGTCTTAACCCATTTTACCTGGCCGGCCATGAAATACGACTCTTTTGATGATTTCCCTATCCCGTTCAGGTGTATTGCAACAGATGTAAGCAATGGGAAAGAAATTGTTTTTAAGGATGGCCCTTTGTCAGAAGCTTTGCGGGCGAGTATGTCGATACCAACGGTTTTTACCGCAGCCGACCTTGATACGACCCTGGCAGTGGACGGTGGGATCGTAAATAATTTCCCGGTGGAAGAACTTTTCAAAATGGGGGCGGATGTGGTTATCGGGGTCAACGTTGGGGATGGGTTCATTCCAGCGGAAGAAATCAGTAGCATGGCGGGGATTTTAATGCAGGTTGCCATGATACCCAGCCTTGAACGGATTTCGGACCAAATAAAAATGTGCGACATTTATATTAAACCCGATTTGGAAAATTACAGCACGGGAAGCTTTGGCAGTTATTCCGAAATACTCGCCCTGGGTTATAAAGCGGGCGAAATAAACAGGCCAAAATTCAAGGCCCTGGCCAGAAAACTCCATATCCCTCCGCCAAAAGAAGCATTTAAGGGGATCCCGTATGTACCGGAACCAATTGAAATAAGCAAGATTAACCTTAGGGGAAACGTCCTGGTTTCAGAAAAACTAATCCTGTCGAAACTTGGGATATTTGTCGGGGATACAGTAAACAGGGACGAAATTGAAGAAGGGATCAGAAGGATATATGGGATAAGCAGTTTCAAAAAAGTTGTTTACCAAATAGAACACGCAAAGGGAAACAATTACGAACTTACGGTAAAGATGCGCGAAAAGCCACCTGCCACATTAAAGGCCTCCGTCCATTATGATAATTTGTTTTCGGCAGGGATCGTCATGAACCTGACCTTAAGGAACCTGATAGGAAAATCCTCAAGAACCATCATTGTTGGTGATATTTCAAATTATCCCAAGTTAAGGCTCGAATACCTGAAATATGTTGGGGAAAAGGAAAACATAGCCTTCGATTTGCGTTATGATTTCCTCAATGAAGAAATACCTTCCTATAATGCAGGAAAAGTGGTTGACATACAAGTATCGAACGAGCATACGGTGAGCATGGGGTTTATCACCACACAATCCTTGCGGCGCAGTTTTTATCTCGGTGCCGCTTATCAGATCAACAATGAAAAAGTGCGCTTTGGGAATGATTTTCCCGAAGAAATAAAAAATGTGAACTTCAAGGTGTTCAAGCTTAATTTTTCCTATTCCATAAACCAGTTGAACGACCGGAATTACCCAACTAAAGGGAGGGAATTTGCAATCCTTACCGAGGCTTATTTAAAAAATAAATATACCGCCCATTTTAATAATGGGATAGATACCCTCTGGTTTAGCGGGACTGGGTTTACTGAAGATACGTTTAATGAGTTCATCAAATTCCTTACACCTGATTTATATGGGTTGGCACAACTAAAATACTTAGAGATAATACCGATAACAAAAAAATTCCAGGTTATCCCGACAATTGGGGCAGGGGTAACATTGTCTTTGGACACGACTAAAGTTTTCAACGATTTCAGGTTTGGGGGCAATCAACTGGTTAAAATTACCGACAACCGTTTTTTAGGGCTCAACTATGGTGAGGTTTCCAACCAAAATTTCTTAAAGGCGGGTCTGTTTTTCCAGAATGTCCTTTTTGGGAATTTATATTTGAAATACGGGGGGAATCTCCTCTTGCACCACGACCATGTCCCCTTTAACAATCTTGGTTCTTTCGATTTTAACGAATTCTTTGAAGAAAACTCCATTTTTGGTTATGGTGCCCAATTAACTTATAAAAGCCCCCTTGGACCTATAAGTGGCGGGATTAGCAGAAATGCGAATGACTCTTATTTAAGGTATTATCTTGCCATTGGGTTTTCGTTCAATTATTCTGATTAATGTGCCAAGGCATTTCTAAATATTTTCAACAAACCCATTTATTCAAATTTTTGCAAATCTAATTTTTATGCATTGCTAAAGTATGTATTTTGCGTTTTTATACTTTAGCAAAGTAAATATTTGACAAATGGAACAATACATAAAAACAATTGCTGCCGAACTAAAAATCACCGACTGGCAGGTACAAAATACCATTGAACTGTTGAACGAAGGAGCCACCATCCCGTTCATTGCCCGCTACCGGAAAGAGGCCACCGACAGTCTCGATGAAGTTTACATCACGAAAATACGTGACCGCTTGCAACAATTGCAAGACCTTGACAAACGCCGGAAAGCCATCCTGAAATCCATTGCGGAACAAGGGTTCCTCACACCCGAACTGGAAAAACAGATCGGGGAGGTGGACAACCTTACCGACTTGGAAGACCTTTACCTTCCCTATAAGCCCAAACGAAAAACCAGGGCAAGCATTGCAAAGGCAAAAGGTTTGGAGCCCCTTGCAAAAATCATCATGTCGCAACGGAACGGCGAGGTGGAAAGCATGGCGGAAAGGTTCGTAAATATCGGGAAGGGGGTCGAAAACATCGAGGATGCCCTGAAAGGCGCAAGGGATATTATTGCCGAATGGATCAACGAAAACAAATATGCCCGTAGGAAAACCAGGAATCTATTCCTGAAAAAAGCCACCATCGAATCTGCTATTGCCAAAGGAAAAGAAGAGGAAGGGAACAAATACCAAAACTATTTTGAATGGAAGGAATTGTTCATGCGCTCGCCCTCACACCGTGTACTCGCCATGTTCCGGGGGGAGAAGGAAGGTTTCCTGAAACTGAAAATCGGCCCGCCGGAAGAAGATGCTTTCGATATTCTTGACGGACAATTTGTACGGGCCGACAACGAATCTGGCGATCAGGTTTATGAAGCTTTGATAGACAGCTATAAAAGACTGTTGCGCCCTTCCATGGAAACCGAACTCCGCACCCTGGCCAAAGAGAAAGCGGATGAACAGGCCATACAGGTTTTTTCCGAAAACCTGAGACAATTGTTGATGGCCGCCCCTCTTGGCCAAAAAAGGGTTTTGGCCATTGATCCCGGGTTTCGTACAGGCTGCAAAGTAGTATGCCTCGATAGCCAGGGGAAATTATTGCACAATGAAACCATTTATCCACATCCACCTCAAAACGAAGTAAAACGGGCCATCAGCAAAATCCACCAACTGGTGGGGGCTTATAAAATTGAGGCCATTGCCATTGGCAACGGGACTGCGGGCCGCGAAACGGAAGCCATGTTCCGGCGTGTCCATTTCGACAAGGACATTACCGTTGTAATGGTGAACGAAAGCGGTGCTTCTATCTATTCCGCATCCAAAGTGGCACGAGAAGAATTCCCTGACTACGATGTTACTGTCCGGGGCTCGGTTTCCATTGGTAGGCGTTTAATGGACCCTTTGGCCGAATTGGTGAAAATTGATCCCCAATCAATCGGAGTAGGGCAATACCAGCACGATGTAAACCAGGCCGGCCTGTCAAAAAGCCTTGATGATACCGTTATGAGCTGTGTGAATGCCATTGGTGTGGAGGTGAATACGGCAAGTAAAGAACTGTTGTCCTATGTTTCGGGCATCGGGCCTGTTCTGGCAAAAAACATTGTTGCCTATCGCGATAAAAACGGGGCCTTCAAATCAAGGGCAGAATTAAAAAAAGTGCCCCGCCTTGGTGAAAAGGTCTTTGAGCAGGCAGCCGGTTTTTTGCGCGTGAGGGGATCGGCAAACCCTCTGGACAATTCGGCTGTCCATCCCGAAAGTTATTTTGTGGCGAAACAGATGGCGGCAAAAGTTGGGTGTGGTATCAAAGATTTAATCAACAATGACGAATTGCGGAAGCAATTAAAGCCAGAGGATTTTATTTCGGGTAAAACCGGATTGCCAACTGTAAAGGATATTATACAGGAACTGGCAAAACCTGGCCGTGACCCACGGGAAAAATTCGGGGTTTTTGAATTTGCAAAAGGGATTCGGACCATTGATGACCTGGAAGAAGGGATGACCGTGCCCGGAATAGTGACCAACATAACTGCCTTTGGTGCTTTTGTGGATATTGGTGTAAAAGAAAACGGGCTGATACATGTGAGCCAGATGGCCAGTGAATTTGTGAAAGACCCGCATAAATATGTGAAGTTGAATCAGAAGCTCAAAGTGAAAATCACAAAAGTCGATATTCAAAGGAAAAGGATACAATTGTCATTAAAGGATGTGGATTAGTTGATTGGGTTTGATCGCTTTTTTCAACAATTAAACCAAAAATCATAGTTCCAAAAAATTTATCAAAGTTTATTACGTTTGTACCCTTATAATAAAATTTTTTCGATGAAGTTAAAGCTTACCTCATATTTATTTCTCCTTGCATCTCTTTTCATGGCCCAGCATACTTATGCCCAGCGGATTAAAGGGGTCGTAATTGGTGGGGCGAACATTACACAAGTGGACGGGGACGAGATTTATGGTTTCAACAAAGTTGGGCTGAATATGGGCCTTGCTGCAATTATGCCTTTTGGGAAAGGTTTTTCGGTGAGCATCGAAACACTTTACAGCCAAAAAGGGGCAAACCAAAAAGATCAATATAAAACCGAGGATTCGCTGGGAAATATATTGACCGGCGCCTATAAATTACAGCTCAATTACCTCGAAGTTCCCATACTTTTCCATTATACCGATCAAGATAGAATTACAATCGGTGGCGGTTTTTCTTATAGCGGCCTGGTGAGCCTGAAAGAATACGAGCACAATCAACGTGTGGAGACCACAACCCTTACAAGTGGGGTTTACAGCAATTCGGACATAAGTGTTGTCGCCGATTTGCGTTTCAGGTTGTACAAAAGATTAAAGTTCAATATCCGTTATTCCTATTCCATGATTAAAATCCGAACGCGCGAATTCGATGATTTTCTGGGCAACACATGGGAGCGCGACCAGTACAACAATGTTTTTACACTTAGGCTTTATTATGTGTTTAACGAACGTCAAAAAACAGTTCCAAATGAATAAAGGGTCATTAAGTTATGCGTTGATGGTTAAAACTATCCATTATGATGAAAAC
>JAADJA010000212.1 GCA_013151015.1 Chlorobiota bacterium | reverse complement strand
AAACCAATTCTCCCCGATACAGATAAATCCTTGATTGGTTTCAGGTATTTGCTTGGGATTTCCTGTAAAATCGTCTTTAGTTTTGTTTTTTCACAATTTATGGTGAGTTCGAGGGCCCTGGATTTCTGTTTCCCTTTTACTGTCCCTGCAACGGTCAATGGCAATCCCGAAACAGAAAGCTTCCCTTTTTTTATTTCATACAAATTTTCTTTGCGTTTCACATTGAGTAAAAAGGAGAGTTTGATGTCTTTCCCTTCAAGGAAAGTGGTCTTGCCCGATTTAATGTGTTCCGAAAAAACATCGCCATCAATTTGAAGGGAAAAATTATCCCTGGAAAACTGCCCCTTCAATTCTGATTTAGCAACCTGCAACAAATACTCCTGTTCCGAAGGATAATTGATATATAAAATATGTACATTTTTCAGGATGATTTTTTCAATATTGATTTTCGTGTTTCCCCCTGAGCCTGAACTGCCCGCTTCTACAAGTTGGTAGTTGTTCTTTCCTTCCCCATAATCAACAATCGTTAAGAAAGCATCCGACAACTGGATTTTCGAAATTTCATATTTACCCAAAATAATATCCCACACATTAAAAAGTATGGAAACACTTTTTGCTTTAATCAATGGATCCTTCGATTGGTTTTCGACCCTTTGCTTTGAAACCACATCCCTGAAACGTAAGGCCGCATGTGGGAATTTTTCAAGCAAGGTAAAATCAATGTCGCCAACGCTTACTTCCACTGAAAGCTGCTTGTTGATTTCGGCAAGGGCCGCACTTTTTACCTTTTCGGCATAATAGTTTTGAAACAAGAAACCGGCAGCAACTAACAGTACTATCAGCACTACAAAAATCCAAATTAATTTTCGGAGGAAGGAGTTCTTGCTATTTGTTTTTTTTGTCAATCGTTTTAACTTAAGTGAAGCTTCTAACGAAGAATTTTCAAAATTATCATTTAAACCTGAAAAATTAATGAATTGAGCAGGTAAAATTAAAAAAATGGCAGAATCCTGCCATTTTTATTTCTATTGGTATTATGCCATACATTTCCCCGACCTGAAGGTGCGGGGAAACAAATGGCTGCGGCCAAAAACGATATGGACTGGATTGCAGCATCGACAGTAAAGGAATAACTGTCAATCAAATTAAAGCAATCGTTAATAAAGCCAGCTTTTGAAATCAGCCTCCCTCTTACGGATATGCCCCAATTAAAAAAAACCGCTCCAAGGGATTTTAGCGCATGGCCAAAGCGCAGGATAATCCCGTGCGATGAAAGGCCGCCTTCAACTACTTCGTTGTTATTCCGAACTGAGGGGTCGGAAAGTGCGGCAGGTTGTTGAGGAATCCCTCAAAATAAAGGGCCACCGCCACCAAAACTCCAAAGCAATAAAGGACAACCGTAACCGTATGGGGATTCCTTACTCCCACACACAAAACCGGCCCATAGGGTTTGGAATGACGGCGTTTCCTTTGTTTTCTGGGCGTTTCCTTCACCATCTTTTCAGCGGACAAGAACATTCCCATGCCTCCAGCGCACTTACTGCCAAAAATCCCCGTTAAACATAAAACCTAATTATTTACCTTTGTCCCCTTAAAATCAACAATCTGTTCGTTGGGTTTTTATTGGTACGTTTTTTACCGGATTTATTGGTGCATGCCCCTTGTTGGTGAAAACACCAATAAGTGTATCTTCAACAACAAATGTGATTTCTCAACAAACAGAACAATAAAATCAACCAAAAAATGAAAAAGAAGAGTTTATTTATCGCAACGGCAATATTCATAAGTATTGTATTTTCACTGATCAGCAATTCAATTACTGCACAAAAAGTTATGGACACAAAACAAATCCCCCTTGAGGACTTTTTTAAAAACCCGGAAAAAACCTCCTATCAAATTTCCCCCGATGGAAAATATTTTTCGTTCAGGGCTCCTTATGAAAACCGCATGAATATTTTTGTGCAAAAAAGAGGGGAAGAAAAAGCCAAACGGCTAACCTCGGAAACCGACAGGGACATTTCCGGGTATTTCTGGCCAAACAACGCACAGATCCTTTATCTGAAAGATGATGGGGGGAACGAAAACTTCAAGCTTTACGGTGTGAACATAGATGGTTCCAATGTGAAATGTTTCACCGATTTTGAAAACGTGCGCACCGATATCATCGAGGATTTGCCCGAAGTGCCTGACGAGGTAATTATCGGCATGAACAAACGAAACCCACAGGTTTTTGACCCTTACCGCTTAAACCTGAAAACCGGTGAAATGGAAATGATCGCCGAAAACCCGGGGAACATACAGGGCTGGATTTTCGACCATGAGGGGAAACTCCGTGCAGCTACTGCCATTGATGGGACCAACACTTCCATCCTTTACCGCGAAACAGAAAAAGACGAATGGAAAACCGTTCTGACCACCGATTTTAAAGAGAGCCTTTCCCCCTCGTTTTTTACCTTCGACAATAAAAACGTATATGCCATTTCCAACCTTGGCAGGGATAAGGCTGCGGTTGTTGAATTCGACATTGTAAACGGAAAAGAGATCAAAACCCTTTATGAAAACAAAGAAAATGATGTGGATGGGGTTTACTATTCCAAGAAAAGGAAAGTGCTGACCTCAGCTTCATATACATCCTATAAGCGCCAAAGGCATTTTTTCGACAAAGAGACCGAAAAGATGTTCAAAAAACTGGAAAAACACCTCGGCGATTATGAAATAGGAATCAGCGGTTCCAATAAAGATGAGGGTGTTTTTATTATACGTACGTACAGCGACCGTTCATTGGGGGCATATTATATTTATGACCTTAAGAATGATAAAATCGAAAAAATAACGGAGGTCAGCCCCTGGATCGATGAAATAAAGATGGGGACGGTAACACCTATAGAATATACTTCGAGGGATGGATTGAAAATCCATGGTTACCTTACGTTGCCCAATGGCCTAACGATGAAAACAGCCAAAAACCTCCCGGTGGTGGTCAACCCTCATGGCGGCCCATGGGCAAGGGACGGATGGGGCTTTAACCCGGAAATCCAATTCCTCGTAAACAGGGGATATGCCGTACTGCAAATGAACTTCAGGGGCTCCACCGGATATGGCAGGAAATTCCTGGAGGCATCTTTTAAAGAGTGGGGGCGCACAATGCAGGATGATATTACCGATGGTACAAACTGGTTGGTAGAACAAGGGATTGCCGATCCCGGAAAAATTGCGATTTATGGAGGAAGCTATGGTGGATATGCCACATTGATGGGATTGGTGAAAGAACCCAAACTGTATGCCGCCGGTGTCGATTATGTGGGCGTTTCCAACCTGTTTACATTTATGAACACCATTCCCCCTTACTGGAAACCCTATTTGGACATGATGTACGAAATGGTGGGCAACCCCAAAGCTGACAGCCTGATGATGAGGGAAGTTTCACCGGTATTCCATGTGGATAAAATCGAAGCCCCTCTGTTTATTGCACAGGGAGCCAATGACCCACGTGTAAACAAAGACGAATCGGACCAAATGGTGGAAGCCATGAAAGCAAAAGGCATCGAAGTGGAATACATGGTAAAGGACGATGAAGGGCACGGGTTCCACAACGAAGAAAACCGTTTCGATTTTTACAGGGCCATGGAGGCATTTTTAAGTAAATATTTGAAATAGGAAATGGGTTAATTGTTAGGCGTTAAAAAGATGTGCGTCATGTACTGCAAGATGGTTAAATATTGCACACTTAACTTTTTAACGCCTAACACTTAACTTTTAACGCTTAACGCCCAACACTTAACTTTTAACGCTTAACCCCTGTCGGAAATTGAAAATCAAAAAACAAGTAATTGAATTTGACAAAATATTTTAATGCAATTACAGTTATTACTTGAAATCAGACAAGCTTGATCCGCTTAAAATCACATAGAATCAAAGGCATAATTGCCCTGCTGTTTATCCTTTTGGTAACCTACTCTTGTTCCACCAAGAAGAATTCGTTCACCCGACGGGTTTTCCATAACCTCACCGGACATTATAATATGTACTGGAACGGAAGGGAAAGTTTGCGCGAAGGGGTTGCCGAACTAAATAAAAGCGCAAAGGATAATTATAACCTGATCCTCCCGGTTTTCAATTATGGGACCGAGGCAAACGCCCAAAGCCTGAACCCATACATGGACAAGGCCATCGAGAAAGCCTCGATAAATGTACAACGGCATTCCATGTATTTTGAGCACAAAGAACAGGTTCGTTGGATCGATGACAGCTATTTCCTCATCGGGCAGGCCTATTTTTACAAACAGGAGTACCATAAAGCCAAACGTACATTTGAGTACGTCATGAACAAATACAAGGACGAGGAAATCAGGTATGAAGCAATGCTCTGGCTGGCCGGTTGCTACAATCAAATGGAAAAGTACAAGAAAGCCCAGTCAACGCTTGATTACCTCAAAAACGAAATGGACAAAGACCCGGGTAATATCCCATCATCGGTCATCAAGGGGTTTCCATTGGTGAAGGCAAATATGTACATCCTCCAGGAGAAATACGACCAGGCCATTGATTACCTCGTAGATGCGGTTTACCTGAGGCAAAAGAAGGCCATTGATGCACGGGTGAAATTTATCCTCGGGCAAATTTACCAAAGCCAGGACGAGCTTTACAGGGCATCGGATTATTATATGGCCACCATTAAGCGCAACCCTTCTTACGAACTGTCTTTCAATGCCGCAATCAACCTTGCTACATGTTACGACACAAGGTACGAGGAGGGGAGCAAGGCAATCAGGAAGAAGCTGGACAAAATGCTGAAGGAAGATAAAAACCTGGACTATCGCGACCAGATTTACTACGCCCTTTCGGATGTTGCCTATAAAGACAATGAAGATAGCCTTGCCGTTGACTATTTAAGGTTGTCGGTTGCCACGAGTGTTTCCAATGATTTCCAGAAAGCCACATCGGCCATTAAGCTCGGGACTTATTTTTTTGATGGAAAAAAATACCGTATGGCACAAGCGTATTATGATACGGCTATCCAGGTTATGCCGAAAGAATTCCCCGATTATGAAAAAATCAAGGCAAGCTCCGGGTTCCTCAACGAACTGGTCGAAAACCTGATTGTTGTCCAAACCGAAGACAGCCTGCAAATGTTGGCTTCCATGAGCGAAACGGATCGAAATGTGATTATCGATAAGATAATCGACGAACTGAAAGCCAAGGAAGAAAAGGAGAAGGAAGAAGCAGAAATGCGGGAACAAATGGCGACCAATACGCTAAACAACCCAGGTACATCAAGCCCGACAATGGGAGGCCCTGCCGGACGCGGCAAATGGTATTTTTACAATCCACAGACCTTGAATTTCGGGTTTGGGGAATTTAAGAAAAAATGGGGCAACCGAAAGCTTGAGGACAACTGGTTCCTGTCAAACAAAAAGGCAATAGTAAACTTTGAAGAAGAAGAACTGATAACCGGAAATGACAGTCTGGCCACGGGAAACGATAGTACCGCAGTAGTTTCAAACGATGCCCATCAAAGGGCATATTACCTGAAAGACCTTCCCCTGACCGAGGAAAAGCTGGATGCATCCAACCTGAAGGTAATCGATGCGATGTATAATTTAGGCTTTATTTACAAAGACAAGTTCAGCGATTTGCCCAGGTCAAACGAATCATTTGAAGGCTTGATAAGCCGCTATCCCGAAAACGAGCATCTTTTGCAAACCTACTATCAGCTTTACAGGTCGTTCACGAAGATGGACAGTATCGACAAGGCCGAATATTACAAAAGCCTGCTCGTGCAACAATTCCCTGACAGCGATTACGCAAAGCTCCTGCTTGACCCCGATTATTATAAAGAGCTGGAGGCCGAAAAAAACAGGGCCATCACCTTGTACAACGAAACTTACGACCATTACACCTCCGGGCATTATTACACGGTTTACAGCAATAGCAACAGGGCATTGTCAACTTTTGAAGAGCCCGAAGAAATCCTGGCAAAGTTTGAGTATTTGCGCGCCCTTGCCATAGGGAAAATCGAAGTAGTGGATTCCTTGCAGGTTGCCCTTGAGGAACTTGTGAAGAAATATCCCGACAGCGATGTGAAGCCGTTGGCCCAAAATATCCTCGATTACCTGAACGGGCCCATCGACACTACATCGGCCAAGGAAGAACCACAGGAGAGTTTTGATTTGTCGATGTATGAATTCAACCCCAAAAGCAAACAGATTTTTGCCCTTGTCCTGGATGATTCAAAAGTAAACATCAATGCCATTAAAGTCCGTATTTCCGATTTCAATTCAAAATATTATAGCTTAGATAATATTTCCATAACCAATATTTTATTAAATTCGACCACCCATTTTGTAATGGTCGGTAATTTCAATACTGTTGAACGGGCGTTGAATTACTATCATGCAATTATGAGCAACGAATATGTTTTTGCAAACCTATCGGAAGATGATTATAATGGGTTTGTGATTGCACAGGAGAATTACCCCGTTTTTTATAAGGATAAGGATGTAGATAAATATCTTGCGTTTTTCAAGCAAAACTATCTGGCAAATCAGTAATAACCGTACTTTTATGTTTCAAAAAAAATCAAATAATATGGCAAAGAGCAATGGCACCGACTATAAGCCAAACAGCATTGTAGCAGGCACAACGATTAAAGGGGACATTACCTCCCAGGGTGATTTCAGGATTGATGGCGCACTCACGGGATCGATCAACTCCAAGGGGAAAATCGTGGTTGGGCAATCGGGAAGTATCGATGGGGAGATAATTTGTCAAAATGCCGATATTTCAGGGACGATCAAAGCCAAACTGACCGTAGAACAATTGTTGACCCTTAAATCTTCGGCAAACCTCACGGGCGATGTCGTTACCGGGAAACTTGCCATTGAACCGGGCGCAAAGTTTACGGGGACATGCAACATGAGCGGAGGCAACACTTTCAATAAACAATCGGGTTCTGCCATTGATGGAAAACAACAATCAAAAGAAAAACAGCTTAAGTAGCTATGCAAGATACTCCAACATAGCCATTCAAATGTTGGTGGTTATTTTGCTCGGGGTTTTTGGGGGCTTCAAACTGGATCATTGGCTTGGACTCCAATTTCCTGTTTTCACGCTTATCCTTTCCTTGTTATCCGTTGTATTGGCCATATATTTAGTGACGAAGGATTTGTTAAAGAAAAAGTAATATGCAAGCAAAATACCTCGATTTCCTGAAAAAACTTTTGATTTTCACAATCCTTTTGGCCTTGGCCGGATATTTCCTTACCTTCCTTCTTCCCGAGAAATTCGTATCTCCCACATTGCCTGCTTTATTTGTCTTTTTCTTTAGTGCAACAGGTATTGTGCATTATATCCTGCTCAGGATTTCGGTAAAAAGGCCCAATAGCTTTATCAATTACTTCATGCTTCTCACCTTTGGTAAGTTGATGTTTTACCTCACCATTATTTTGATCTACGCACTTGTAAAAAGGGATGAAGCAGTTTCTTTTATCCTTTCGTTTGCTGTCCTTTACCTTTTCTTTACGGCATTTGAGGTTACGCAGAGCCTGTCACATGCCCAGGTGGGAAAAGGGAAATAGCATTGTTTTTTCCCACTCTAACCTTTCTTAGTGAAAGTTACAAAATAAGTTCAACAGAACAGGCATTGTTGTTTTTATTTTTTACGAGGCGGAAAAACTGCGAATAGCCACAGTTTATTTAATGTTTTTCCAACAAAGTAAAAGGTGAAAAGAA
>JAADJA010000080.1 GCA_013151015.1 Chlorobiota bacterium | reverse complement strand
CAGTTCTGAAATCCGCATTGAATGATTTGTCTTTTGCCCTAAGGCCATGATAGGATAAACGAAGATATTCATCGGCCAAAACATTGATATCCGTTGGCTCCTTCTCACTGGTGGCAGTACGGCTGTGTTGCAACATCCCTTTTACAATCCCGTCTGCCCGTTTTCCATGATGATTGATTTTTTCTTCATTCCCGGCAATGTCTGTGGCGATGGCCAACGCTTCGTCCTTATCCCCTTTTTCAATCTCCTCTTTGAGTTCCGCAATTAATTCTGAATTTACCTCAGAAAAATTATTGACGAAATTCAATGGGTTTTGAATCTCATGTGCGATACCGGCGGTAAGCTCACCGAGCGAAGCCATTTTTTCGGAATGGATAAGTTGAGCCTGGGTAGATTTTAATTTTAGATACGCTTTTTCAATTTCTTTAGCCTGCTCCAGTTCTTTCTCCCTCGATTGTGCCCTCGCTTTTTCTTTTAGTCGTTTACGTTGGTAGCGATCAACGATTATGGCTCCTGTAATAAATAAAAGGACATAAACAATATAAGCTGTTGTAGTTTGCCACCAGGGAGAGAGGATCATTATCTTCAGGGAAGTCACCTTGTCATTCCATACCCCGTCGGCATTGGTCGACCTTACAAGAAAGGTATAGAATCCAGGATCCATATTGGTGTATCCCGCAGTAGGGAAATTCCCTGCATTGATCCAATCATCATCGTGGTTAACAAGCTTGTATTTGTATTGTATTTTATGCGGGTTGGAGAAGTCCAATCCTGAAAATGAAATAGAGAAGTCATTTTCATTGTGATTCAATTCAATCTGATCAGCAAGCAGGATGTTTTTTTTTAAAGGAGAATCCTTACCGATTTTCAAGTCTTTCTGGAACAGTTTAAACCCGGTGATCCTAACAGGAGGTTGAAAATCACTGAACTGTATTTTTTCCGGATCAAATGTGTTAAACCCGTTCAGTCCTCCAAAATACATGGTGCCCAAGGAGGACGAATAGGCTGCAAAACGATAGAATTGAAATCCTTGTAGCCCATCATCGGGATCGTAACGGATCAAGTCACGTGATTCCGGATCATATTTTACCAATCCTTTTTCAGTACCCAACCAGATATTATCCAGTTTGTCCACAACTATGCTTTCACCACCTACAATTGGATTGCCTGCTTTGTCGAGCATAGTGTTTACTTTGACCGTATCTCCGATGGCAAGTTCTGTCAAACCATAAGAAAGGGCATCGATAAATATTCTTCCCTGGCTGTTTCTTGCTGAAACCAAAAAAGTGTTGAAGTAAGGCCGGGCAAGTGGCTCGCTAAATTTTTCTGTACTTGGATCGAACCGGATAAGCCCTGCGATGGAATTGCCCCCCACATAATAGTTGCCGTCATCCCCTAAAAATGGAAGCCAGATTTGGTTGTCGGGTATGCTGGTGGAATCATTCGGATCATTTACATATTGTTTGAAGGAATCAGTGCCGTAATTGTAAATATTCAGTCCCCCTCCGTAGGTGCTGATGAGTATTTCCCCAGGCTTTAGTTCTACAATGGTCGATATCCTTTTCTGTGAAATTGAATGCAGGCTATGTCCTTTTGGGTAATGTATCTTTTTGCCCGTCTCCGGGTTATAACGATAAAGGGCATTGGCAAAGGTGCCTATCCACAAGTTATTTTGACTGTCGTAGAAAATATAGGTGATTTCTATAGGGTTTTCGGGCAGGGTGAATTCCTGAAAATGATTTTCAAAAGTTTTATTTATGGGGTCAAACTTTGATAATCCGCCGGCTTTTGTCCCAATCCATATATTTCCGTCCTTATCTTCCGTAATACCAGTAACCCAATTGTCTGGTAGACCTCCATCCACATTGGGGAGATGCTTGTAATGGGTAAATTTTTGTCTGGCCGGGCTCAGTATGGATATCCCATCGCCCCAGGTTCCGAACCACATGGTTCCTGAGTGGTCGGGCAACATGGATCGGATGGCATTCTCTGTGACGAGTGAACCATCATCGTACTCATTATACCGGTAATTGAAGAACTGATCCTGTTTCAGGTCATAAAGTAGGACACCGAAGTTCCGGGTACCTACCCAAAGTTTTTCGGGGCTTGAAAAACATACAGCAAGGATATGCCTATCGGGAATTTCCCCCGGTCGGTTTTTCCATGTGAACAACTTGGATTCACCTGTTTCGATATTAAGTCGTAGCAGGCCTCCCAACGTCCCACGACCCCATATGTCCCCAGTTGCGCACCAGACTATATTTTCATTAGTGGGGTCAAAAGCTAGATCATTAAAGCGATTATCGGGTATGTCATTTGACTGATCCAGGGTATAAACAACTTTGAATTGTCCGTTGCTTTTGTTGAACAAGTATAACTCGGTGGTGCCCACCAACAGATGGTTGGGGAAGATCTTTGAGTTCAATGATATCAAGACAAAGGGGTGTTTTTCTCCCGGTAATTTGTAAGTAAATGCCTCATCGGTTCTGGTATTTAGTTTGATCAATCTCGATTCCTGGGATGTTAGCCATAGGGTGCCAGGTTCCGTTTTATCATCTATGATTCGCAGGACTCCCATGTCATTGTACGCTTGATTATCTTTGCCTTTCCAGATATAATGGAATATCCTGTCCTGTTTGCGCAAATAGCGATTTAGCCCCATACCGGTAGCGATCCAGATGTCACCATTTCCATCTTCGCAGATGTCGTTTATGTAGTTATGGGATAGACCTGTTGAATCACTCCCTTCATGTGTATAATTGGTAAAAGATTTCCCATCATAACGTTGCAGACCGTGATGGGTTCCCAGCCAGATGAATCCGTAGGAATCCTCAAAAATGGTCTGGACAGTACTGTTGATAAGTCCATCCGATGCTTTGATGGATTTGAACTTGTAATTGGGTTTTTGTGCCAACAACGATGAACCGGATATTATCACGGTAATTAGACAGATGTTAATTAAAAACCGAATATTTGTTGAATATATCTTCATAGGTTAAATCTTCAATTTTATAATGAATTCTGTACTTTCTCCCGGTTTTGTTTCAAAATTGAGTTCGCCTCCATGTCCTTTCTTAACAATGTCGTAACTCAAACTCAAACCCAGCCCTGTTCCCTCTCCCGACTGTTTTGTCGTAAAAAAGGGCTGAAATATTTTATCCTTTAAATCGGGCGGAATTCCATTTCCATTGTCTTTTACCCTGATTTCGATTTTGTCTTCATATTTCTTTGTGCTAACAACGACTAAGGGTTTGTATCCCACAATATCCTGCACCGAATTTTTATTAGCCGTACTTCGACTCACTTCGGCTTCGCTCAGTACAAGTCGTTCAGTACAGGCATAAAAAGCATTATTGATCAGATTAAGCAATACCCTCCCAATATCCTGGGGAATAACATTGATTTTAGGGAGGTTTTTATCTAAATCGGTTTTAAAATCTGCATTAAATGATTTGTCCTTTGCACGTAAACCATGATAAGAAAGTCGTAAATATTCATCGGCCAACATATTGATATCCGTTGGCTCCTTCTCACTGGTGGCAGTACGGCTGTGTTGCAACATCCCTTTTACGATACCATCTGCCCGTTTGCCATGATGCAGGATTTTTTCTTCATTTGTCGTAATGTCTGTGGCGATGGCATCCACTTCTTCCATATCGCCTTTTTTAATTTCTTCTTTTAATTCAGCGATCAGTTCGATGTTCACCTCCGAAAAATTATTAACGAAGTTCAAGGGGTTTTGGGCTATTCGCAAAGCTTTCAAAAAATACCGTAGGGAAACAGGGTAATTCCCAGGTTGGCTCGTCATGAAACCAAGTAAATCAAGGGCATCGGCCTGCCAAAGCTTAAAGTCCAGGCGTTCGGCCAAATGCAGTTGTTGTGTATGAAAATAAACGGCACTGTTGCGGTTCACTTCATGAAAATGAAAACCAAGTTCTCTGCTGGCCAATAATTTCAAGGTATCATTGGCCGAATATTTCAACGTATATCGCCGATTATCCATATCTTCTGTTTTTGGGTCATCGATATACGTATTTTGATGAGCCATTGTATATGCCGTCATCGAAAAAAACAGGATAATATAAATAGTAAATTTCATTGTTGTTTATCTGGAATTAAAGAGCAGTAGAATGAAAGAAGTTAAAATGGCAATGGAGTTAGCTATGCAAATTTTTACTGTCTTTGAAAACGTATTTATCTCAAACCTTTTCGAGCGAAATAAAATTGATTGTTTTGGGATTTTTCAATCACCTAAGACAACAGAATGATAGTGCAATTGTTCATTCAATGCCCCTGTATGTGAATGGCTTCAAAGTCTTGCAGGATTGGATAAAATTTTTCAGTTTATTTTATTGTCGTTGTTTGATAAATTTTTCTATTTTTGCAGCCGATTTCGGGGTGTGCAGTCCGGTTAGCGTGTCACGCCACGGGCGTGAAGGCCGGGAGTTCGAATCTCCCTGATCATAGTTTATTGTTTTATTGTTCTGATTTGTTTTGATTGTATAATCTCGGGGTGTGGCGCAGTCCGGTTAGCGTGCTTGACTGGGGGTCAAGAGGTCAGGTCGGGAGTTCAAATCTCCCCACTCCGACAAATTAACAAGGGAAATAGTTTTTTATACTGTTTCCCTTTATTTGTGCCATAATGTTTTATACCTATATCCTATACAGCGAAACCATCTCAAGATATTATATTGGCTCGACGCAAGACGTGGACGAGAGATTACATAGGCATAACAACAACCATTCAAAATCCACCAAAGACAAAGGTCCTTGGAAGCTGGTTACCTCATTTACATTTGAAACCAGGGCTGAGGCCATGAAACATGAAAGGAAAATCAAAAAGAGAGGAGCAGGAAGGTTTTTAAAAGATATTGACTTGGACGGATAGCGTGTTCACGCTGTGGCGTGAAGGTCGGGAGTTCAAATCTCCCCACTCCGACAAATTAACAAGGGAAATAGTTTTTTATACTGTTTCCCTTTATTTTTGACAAGATGTTTTATACTTATATCCTATACAGTAACCTACTATTGATTAGGTTTCATTGTAGTAATTGACCAATTTTATTAGATTGTCATGCCTATCAACTTTAATATAAATGAATTAACTTCCTTTTTATCGGAAAACAGCTCCCTGTCTTGTCTTCGTTTGTGACGTGGATGAATTTACATCTGCAATTTTATTGCATTTGGTTGTGAATAGTTTCTCCACCTTCCGACATGGTTCAAAAATACAACTTTTTTATTTCCGGTATTTCAAATACCTTGAATAGGTGCATCCTCGTTGCAAACGAGGACGAGAAGGGGGGGCCAGTTGGAACTCTATTCTTTAAAAAGGATAACATAATCAATATAATAATATGCGACCTTTTTCAACTCCTTGCTGCATTGTTTTGATCCATTAGTCCTTACTTTTACTACCTGTGTTGAATCATTATCCATAAAATTACCTATTGTAATATATCTCTCCTTACCTGTAGGTGTGAATGTTATATTTAGTTTTTTCCAGCCAATGGTATCAATTATTACTTTTGAATCAAATTTCAGAAGTAATTCATTACAAGTAAGATTCTTTGTAAATAAAATAGATTTTACAGATTTTACAGGCTCTTCAGAAAGGCATATTGCAATATTTTTTACTGCATATCCTGAACAATTCGATAAATTAACAGCTAAAGTAATTTTATACTGATAACATGAATCTAAACTATATTTGAGCTTTGCTTGAATATATTCCCTGTAAGTAAAGTAATTATCTATTTCCTTATTATATAGAAATAAACCTACATATGAATTTCCAGTTCCGGACTTTTGATAGCCAGCAAAATTATTTGGTATTCCAAAAATAGATTTGTTACAAGAATTAAAAAAATCAGTTGTCCCACTTGTAGGTTTATCCCAATCTAATAGAGCATCAAAGTCGCTATAATTGTTAATACAATATGAAGTTTTTTCAAAGTTACAATTTGGGATAAGGTTATCTTGAGCAATCAAATTATTATTTGCCATATTTAAAAATAGTACAAAAAGGAATAAAGATATTTTCATCTAATTTTATTTATTATTTCCCTGTCCCAGTCTCGTCCTCGTTTGCAACGAGGATGAATTTACATCTGCAATTTTATTGCATTTGGTTGTGAATAGATTCTCCACCTTCCGACATGGCTCAAAAGTACAACTTTTATTTCTGGTATTTCAAATACCTTGAATAGGCGCATCCTCGTTGCAAACGAGGAGGAGGTCGTAATTGCTGTTTTTTTAATTGATTCTCAGTTGTTACTTTTTTATCAATAATTCGTCTGGAAGTGTAAATGGATTTTATCCTAAATTTGCATTTCAAATTCCAAAGCAGATGAGGCATATACTTGTCATTTTTTTTTCATGGATTTTTATTACGGTTTCCCAGGGCCAGGGCTATCATGTCTCGGGGAAGGTGGTGGACGCTAAGGACGGGCAGCCTTTGCCTTTTGTGAATATTGTGATTAACGACAGCCACCTTGGAGGCACAACGGATATCGACGGTAAGTTTTCTTTTCGCTCCAATAGTGAAATCAAGTTCCTGCAACTGAGTTATGTGGGTTACGAACCTTTCGTTTACAAAGTTGGCGACAAAAAGAAGAATATCTTAATCAAACTAAAAGGGACCGAGTATGAACTGCCCGAAATAATCGTTTTGCCGGGCATAAACCCCGCCCACCGCATTATCGAAAACTGTATCAAAAACCGAAAAATCAACGATCCTGAAAAGCTCCCCGCCTTTTCCTATACTTCCTACGATAAAATGATTTTTACCTTTGAGCTGGATTCGCTTCCCCAGGGTATTGCGTCAATGGATTCCGCGGCGATGGACACCACCGAGACCTTTCGGCAATATCTCGAAAAGCGCCATATCTTTATGATGGAAACGGTTTCGGAACGGAAATTCATGGCGCCCGACCGTAATAACGAAAAAGTGATCGCTACCAAAATTGCCGGGTTCAAAGACCCCATTTTTGTTTTCCTGCTTTCGCAAATGCAGTCCACTTCATTTTATAAAGAGAAGATAAGTATTTCCGACAAACACTATATCAACCCCATCAGTCCGGGAAGCACTAAAAAGTACCTTTTCCTTTTGCAGGACACGATCTATACGGAAAGGGGCGATAGCATTTTCATTATTTCTTACAGACCTAGGATAAACACAAATTTTGATGGGTTGAAAGGGCGTATTTCCATCAACTCCTTTAATTGGGCCATTCAGAATGTGATTGCCGAACCGGCCGGAAAAGAAAAAGGTATCAGTATGAGGGTTGAACAAATGTATGAACTGATAGATGGAAAACAATGGTTTCCGGTGCAATTGAATACCGAGGTGATCCTCAATAATGTGGGGGTTACGGATAGCACTGTTAGTATTGGGGTTGGTGGAAGTCCAAAGAAAAAGAAAGACGCAGATTCCCTGTCAGCGGTGGCCGATACTACTGCCGTTGAACTAATGAGCCTGACATTTGGACGGGGGAAAAGCTATATCCGCGATATTAACCTGAACCCCGGTCTGCGAAATCGCGATATGAATTACCTGACCGTTGATGTGGACCCGGAAGCTTCTCATCGGGACGAAAATTTCTGGAAGGGCTACAGGATCGATTCCCTGGATTCAAAAGAAAAAGAAACCTACAGTTTCATTGATAGCCTGAGCAAAGCCGAAAACCTTGAAATGAAGGTAAAGATGTTCGAGACCCTGATGACCGGGAAAATCCCCTGGGGCCACATTGATCTCGACATGGACAGGTTTTTCCGATATAATTCATACGAGGGCTTTTCGCTTGGGCTTGGCTTGCACACCAACGACCGTATTTCCCAAACCTTTAAAGTTGGGGGATATGTCCGTTATGGGTTTAAGGATTTTATGTGGAAATATGGTGGCGATGCGGATGTTGTGATCCATCGGAATTCTGACTTGAAGCTAAGTATGGCCTATTTGAAAGATGTGACCGAAACCGGGGGCCTTAGCTTTTTTGACGATAGTGAGCGCTTGTTTGACCCAGGTTCTTTTAGGGATATGTTCGTTTTGAAAATGGACAATACGGAAATGGCGAAAGTCGATCTGGGGTTCAGGACGATGAAATGGATGCACCTGAACCTTGGTTTTTCCAAAAGCCATAAGCAAATTACGGATGGGTACAGGTATTCAATAGGCAATGAGGATGTAAACGTATATTTCAACGAATTTGATTTTGCCGAAGCCCATCTTGGGTTCAGGTATGCTTTTCGCGAAAAGTTTATCCGCAATATGCGCAAGAAGGTTTCGCTCGGCACCAAATACCCTGTCCTTTGGTTTCAATACACAAGGGGTTTGAAAGGGGTTCTTGATGGCGATTTTGAATACAATCGATATGATCTGAAAATCGAAAAATCTTTTTACACCAATTATTGGGGTAAAACTTCCCTTAAATTGACCGCCGGATATGTGGACGCCGATATTCCCCAAACCAATCTCTATTACGGCAATGCAAGTTATCGGTCCTTTACCCTGTTTGCGCCAAACAGCTTTGCCACCATGCGAATGAACGAGTTCCTTTCCAATAAATTCGTCTCCCTCTATTTCACCCACGATTTTGGAAAACTCCTGACGGGAAGGGGGAAGTTCCAGCCCGAATTGGCCTTTGCAACGAATGTTGGCTTTGGCTGGCTCGATTATACAAAAAGCCATTATAATGTTACGTACAAAACAATGGAAAAAGGCTTTTACGAATCAGGCTTGTTGATCAATAATATCCTTGATATGATGGGGTTGTATTCCCTCGGGCTTGGGGTTTTCTATCGCTATGGCCCATACACTTTCCCTGATGTAAAGGACAACCTCGGCGGCAAGATTACGATTACTTTTGGATTTTGAACAATTATTGATGAATGTGCAATTTGTTGTAAACACCAATCCATCGTTAACAGGTTGGGATTTGAATTGTGATTTGAAGAACAATTTGTCGCAACCTCTTTTTTATGCTGACGGAAGTCAGGTTTACATGATTAATTAATTGAGTTCGTAAGCATCAGTATATTTAATTAGTTTTGCAAAATATGTCATTGCGCGATACGATCAATATTCTCACAAAGCTTAGTTTCAAAAGGCTTTGGAACCTCATTTTGTTACAGATGAGCTATGTGTTGGCACTTTTTACAAAAAAGAAAACACATTGGGGAATGCCTGTGAGTATTTCAGTAGAGCCAACAACTTCCTGTAATTTGCGCTGTCCTGAATGCCCTTCCGGCTTGAGGCAATTCTCAAGGAATACCGGAATGCTTGGATTGGATTTGTATAAAAAAGTCCTTGATCAATTGGGCGACACGTTGATGTACATGATTTTGTATTTTCAGGGAGAGCCTTATCTAAACCCCGAGTTTTTCAATTTTGTGGAATTGGCCCATAGAAAAAGGATTTATACGGCCACATCTACCAATGCACATTTTCTCACAGATGAAAATTGCCGGAAATCCATTGAGTCCGGCCTCGACCGTTTGATAATTTCCCTGGATGGAATCGGACAAGAAGCTTATTCTTCTTATCGTATCGGAGGAAGATACGACCGTGTGATTGAAGGCATTGGGAACATCGTGAAATGGAAAAGGCAACTCAAATCCAAAACCCCTCATGTGATTGTCCAGTTTTTGGTACTGAAAACCAATGAGCATCAAATGGATGATGTACAGAAATTATGTGATGATCTAGGTGTGGATGAACTTCAGTTCAAAACGGCCCAGATTTACGATTACAAAAACGGTAGCCCTTTGATCCCAAGCATCGCAAAATATTCCCGTTACAGACAAAAAGCCGATGGAACCTGGGAATTCAAGAACAAACTACCAAATAAATGTTACAGGATGTGGAGTGGCTGTGTGATAAGTTGGGACGGGCTTGTGGTCCCCTGCTGTTTTGACAAGGATGCAAAATACCGTCTGGGTGAAATGAAGGATAAGCCGTTTAATGAAATCTGGAAAAGCGAAAAGTACAATAACTTCAGGAAAAAGGTCTTTACGAAAAGGGCTCAGATTGATATTTGCCAGAATTGTTCGGAAGGGATGAAGTTATGATATCTCATTTGCTAATGCATCAAAGCTTGAAATCCCTTCAACATCACTGGTGTTTATCCATTCAATCCCATTGTTGGGAATGTAATAACATATCCCAGTTTTAAAATCCAGACTTTTGCTATTTGTCTGTTTGTTTAACAAGACCCTCCATTTCATGGGTAAATTGCCTGTCCTTATAATCTCATTGAAATCATTCGACAAGGCAATTTTGCTTTGAGGTTTCATTACTAAAAACAAAACACCAAGTTTAATAATTTGGGCTACTTGTAAATAACCTGCTAACTGGGAATATTCCGAAAGCCCTAATTGACTTAAGTGCTTAACCTCAAGTAAAATATAGGTTATATCGTTGGCTTTTTTGTTTTTAATCCCAAATAATATATCTAATTTGAGCTTTGGAATGTAATCTGTTTTACCATTATCTGAAATTTCAAATTTTCGGTTGATTTCCGCAATCATTTGCGATAATAGTTTATTGTACGAATATTTGATCTCACTTGATAATGGTAAATAGGCCATCAAATATTGGCTGAATTTCTCGCAAATTTCCGGATAAAAATCTATTTCTTTCATTTAATGTCTATTTCAAGATTGTTGATGGTAATATGATCCCTTATTAACATTTGGTTCAATTCACTAGAAATTGCAGAAATCAAGATTGCCCTGTCATTTTCGTTGTTGCAAATAAACAAAGGTGGCAAATTAGAATCATCTGCCCTTTTTATTGTTATTGTTTTTTCGGTATTTTCAAGTAATATCTTGTCTTTTAAGCCGGAATGCCGTTTGCCTTTTAGTTTCTTGGAAAACAAAAAAGCCAATCCTTGTTCCAATTCATAATACTTTCTAAAGTCCGTGTCATTTATTGCATCACCAACGGTACTCTTCCAAGTCAGGATATTGTTCTTTTTCAAGTATTTATCACATAGGGAATTAAATGAACTCTCAATCTTTTTAATATTTCCTTTTTCCAATCTAGGCAATACAAAAATAAAATCAGGATAATCATTGATAATCTTTTGTATTTCTTTAACAGGTGCATATCGACATCCTAAAACAGCGCAATAGTGGTGATAGTGAAAGAATAATTTGTTTCTGGTCTTCAAGGGCAATGAATCCGATCCAATATCCATATGGACACTAATAGGGCTTGGTTTTCTTATCTTGCGCATTGGGCATGGAACCTGCTCATTCTTTTCTTGTGTTTTTTTCAATTCTTCAACATCAATTGCTTTGGCCATTAATGCAAAAGAATGTTTCGCCAGAAAAGAATTAACA
>JAADJA010000067.1 GCA_013151015.1 Chlorobiota bacterium | reverse complement strand
TGGAGGATTTGAAATATAAAAAAATAATAGCCAATGCATGTTCAAGCACATTGCAATCCTTCCCGAAATAATCGGGACAGGCTGTTACTGTGGTTGCAAAGAGCTTTCACGCCAACGCACCGTAAGAAATGAAAATTGTAGCAAATTTGAAAGATAAAATGACTGAAAACAAGGAATGCCAGTGCCTAACAACACCTATAGTGCATACAGCGTAGCATTTGGTTTTTAGGAAGTATCTACTTAAAAAGAACGCCCGCAAGCTTATTTTTTCTATTTTAAAAAAAGAAATTTACAGAAAAAACAAACTTGCTAATTAGCACTTTACAACATTATTGAAAAACGCTGTACGACCCATAGCCAAACCGTTAACTGAATTTTCAACTTTCCGTGTCGTCCACACACTAAGCTATCTTCGACACAAAAGGTTTAAGGCCACCTACACAAATCAATAATTAAAAATCTGCCGCAAGCTCAATTCCTTTACTTCGCCTAATTTTCCCAAGGCGTCCATATCAATCTTTTTACGGTCGCCAATAACAAGAATAGTGTATTTCCTGCCCTTGATGTATTCATCAAAAAAAGCACTGAACTCGTCCATGGTAACACCTTTCATATAATCATAAACGTCTTTCCTGATATCATAATCAATACCTTTGTCCAAGTTGCTTTGATAAGTCCAGAACTTCCGGGTTTTGATAATCCTTTCGGTTTCGATTTTTTTCATTGTGGCTTCACGCGCCAAATCAAATGACTTTTGCGAACGGGGCATGTTGTTCATTAAATCGAGCATGGCTTCGGTTGCATCTTCCAGTTTATCGGCCTGTGTCCCCACAAATCCATAAACGAAATAGGACTGCTCTTTTCTTGACGGGATTGCAAATGCCGAGAAAGCCGAATACGCCAATGCCCTTGACTCCCTTATCTCCTGGAAAACAATGGACGAGAAACCTGTTCCGAAATATTCCCCAAACAAGCGTGAAGGCGGAATCAGCTCCTTTTCAAAGCCAGGCCCTTTTGCCAATAACAAAAGGTTGACCTGGCTCATGTCATAATCCACAAAATAAACCGGTGCATCTTCATTGGCCTGTTCCACATATTTTACTTCCGGGGGATAAGGATTCAGTTCGTCCGGGATTTTATGGTATTTGTCAATCACCTTTTTTATCGACCCCAAATCATCCATGCCATAATAAAACATCCGGTGTTTATAGGAATAAAGGTCTTTGAGCAAATCTGTAAGGTCATTGGGATCGATCAACCTCAATTCATCTTCGGCAATGATATTTGTCTGGGGGTTGAACGAACCATATTTCCCATAATTAAAAAGCCCGCCCCACATGATCCGTGATTTGTTCAATTTTGCATCGCTCCTCTTTTTCAGGATTCCATCAATATAATCCGAATAGGCATCTGCATCGGGACGGACATTTGCCAATACATGTTCGAGCAGCTCCACCCCTTTCTCAAATGATTTTTCCAAACCGCTTATGGAAATATAGGAACGAGTGGCCCCGGCATTCACTTGCATGTTCAGACCATATTTGAAAAACTCTTTCTGCAAGTCTTCGGCTGAAAACTTATCCGTGCCGAGATAGGGCAAATAATTCACGGCAAGGGGCAATTCCAGGTTGTGGTTTTTCCCCATGTCGATAATATATTGCAAACTGAACAGCTCATTGGTCTCGTTTTTAATATAATTGATCTCAATACCTGAGACCAACTTTTCGGTTTTGATATCATTCTTGAAATCCACAAAAACAGGTTTCAATGATTCCGATTTTTCTTCCTCGAATTTTTTATAATAATCAGAACGGTCGTCACGGTTGATCTGGATGGGCGTAATGGGCGGCTTATCGACTTTTGTCATGCTTCTGTTCTCCCCGGTCCGTTTATAGACTACCACATAATTATCATTGTAATGCGTATTTGCAAATTCAACGATTTCCTCTTTGGTGATTTTTTCCAAATCATCAAGAAAGCTTAAACGATCGGTATAAGGGATGTTTTTCACGAACATATCAATAAATTCATATACCCTCGAAAAATTGCTTTCCTGTGAACGGATTTCCGAAAGGCGCAAATCATTGATCACTGCTTCGATCATCCAATCGTCAAATTCGCCTGTTTTTATCAAATCAATTTGTTCCAAAAGCAAATCTTTCAACTCTTCCAACGATTGCCCTTCCCGGGGTTTGCCATACAATTGGTGCAGCCCGTAATCACGGAGGAACCAAGACCCTGAACCAGCATGCAACACCTTCTGTTGTTGGTTAAGGTTTAGGTCGATAAGGCCTGCTTTGCTGTTGTTGAGGAGCATATCGATCAGGGTGACAAATTTCAGGTCAATTGAATTATCGCCATCAAAACGAAAGGCCATAATAAGCGATTCCGCATCGGGGCCAATTACTTCCTTTACGATAGGCGATTGAATGGGCTCCTCTTCCACTTTGGCTATTTTGGGGAGTTTTTCGTTGGGCTTCATCTTCCCAAAAGACTTGTCGATCAGGGCAATGGTTTTATTGAAATCAATATCCCCCGAAAGGGTAAAGGCCATATTATTGGGCACATACCATGTTTTGGCAAATTGATAGATATTCTTTATGGAAGGGTTCTTTATGTGTTCGGGAAGCCCGATTATATCCCGGCCATAGGGATGGTTCGGGAACAATGCCTTCATCATGGCTTTGTTTGCACGGCTGTAATCCATGTCCTGGTACATATTGTACTCTTCGTAAACGGCCTCGAGCTCGGTATGAAACAACCGGAGGACCATATGCTGAAAACGTTCGCTTTCGACCTGCAACCACTTTTCAAGTTCATTGGAAGGGATATCATTGATAAAAACCGTTTGTTCGTAGGAAGTCCCGGCATTTGTGCTTTTTGCGCCGAGGCCCGAAATCATTTTATCATATTCGTTGGCGGCAACAAAAGTGGCGGCAATTTGCGAAACACTGTCAATTTGCTTGTAAATGGCCAATTTCTCCTGTGGGTCTTTTGCAGCTTTATGTTGCTCGAACAGTTCCGTGATCAAATCAAGGTATTCCTTTTCTTCTTCCCAGCTCAAAGCACCTATTTTGTCCGTGCCCTTGAACATCATGTGCTCAAAATAATGGGCTAGGCCGGTGGTTTCGGCGGGATCGGAAGTGGAACCTGCCCGCACACCGATCAAAGTAGCGATACGGGGTTCGTCGGTATTCTGCGACAGATACACTTTCAAACCATTGTCGAGCGTATAAATCCGGGCTTTTAAAGGGTCATTGCTTACCGTTTCGTATTTATACCCATTGGGGTCGGTTTGTGTTTTGACCTCATACTTCTTTGACGAAGTGCACGAAATCAGGAATGTTATAATCAGGAACAATCCAATAAACAGATTGGAAATTTTTATCTTGTGAAATTCTTGTTTTGGTTTCATATTTAAAATCTATGGTGAATAAATCACAAATATACATTTCTTCCTTCAAATTCAACAGTTCGGTAAGATAAAATATTAATTTTGGCCATCTTCCATCACTTTTGCATAAATTTCTGTTTATGAAATATATAAAAACCATACTTCGGCATTTAAGGGACCTGCTACTTATCACCCTTATGGGAATGGGGGTTTCCTTTATTTTTGCCATGCCTATCAACGACTTTTGGGATTTTATAACGTGGAGTTCGAGTTTTTCTTTTTTTATCGGAGGTGGATTAATGAAAGGAAATCAATTTGTATCCTATCTGGTAAAAAAACAGGTTGCCTTCGACAAAGAGCCGGGCAGGGCTTTGCGGTACAACCTTTTGGCCATGTTTGCATATACACTGGTCTATATTTACATCATCAACTATATTTGGTTTGTTTGGGTTTATGGGTACCCGCCTTCATATGTGCATGGAAAAGGGGGGATACTTACCATGTTTATCCAATTTGCCATTACGGCAATTATCGTGGCCACTCTTTACTCGATACAGTTTTTTAAATCCTGGAGGGAATTGGCCATCAACGAGGAAAGGTTGAAGCGCGAAGCCATCGAACTACAATACACGGCACTCAAAAACCAGGTGAACCCCCATTTTCTGTTCAACAGCCTGAACACCCTCTCATCACTGGTTTACCAAAATCAGGAAACGGCCATAAAGTTCATCAAACAACTTTCGGATGTTTATCGCTATGTGTTGGAGCAAAAAGACAATGAATTGGTAAAGGTGGGAGAGGAAATCAATTTTGTGAAAAAATTTGTTTTCCTCCAGAAAATCCGTTTCGGCGATAATTTGAAAATCGAAATAGATGTCCCCGATAAAAAGAATCAGGTTGTTGCCCCGTTATCCTTACAGATGTTGGTCGAAAATGCCATAAAACACAATATCACCTCATCGGACAAACCTTTAAAAATCCGGGTTTTTTGTGAAGATGGATATATCATCGTGAAAAACAACCTGCAACGGAAATCCGTTGTAAAAGACTCGGGCGGAATCGGCCTGGGAAATATCCGGTCGAGGTATAAATTCCTGACCGATAAGGAATTTTTGGTGGAGGAAACCAATGATGAATTTATCGTGAAAATCCCGGTTGTTGAAAAGGAGAATTGAACTACCGTGAAATTTGTGAAACATAAATGACAAATACAATAATGCCTAAATGCGATAATATATATACAACCCTAAAGACAAAAACAGTTTTGTTCCGGGCAATCTGTCTGTTCTTAAAGATTTGATCGGGTATAAGTTATTGAAGCATTATTGCATTGTATCATTACAGAAATATTCACTTACCAATAATCCTGTACAGGAACTTTAGAAAATATAATAAAGAAGATATATGAATGTATTGATTATAGAAGACGAAAGACTTGCCGCCGAAAGACTGGAATCCCTCATCAAACAGTATGATGCGGATATCAATGTCGTTGGGTTTTGCGATTCGGTTTCGGCAAGCGTGAAATGGTTCAACTCGAACCCGGCCCCTGACCTTGCCTTTTTGGATATCCAACTTGCCGATGGACTAAGTTTTGAGATTTTTGAACAAACAATCGTGGATTGCCCTGTGATATTCACTACTGCTTTTGATGAATATGCCATCAAGGCCTTTAAGGTGAACAGCATTGATTATTTGTTGAAGCCCATCGACCTGGAAGAGCTTTCGGCAGCAATCGAAAAATTCAAAAAAACACAAAGACCTGAAGCCGTGCCCCAACAGCACCAGGTTTTCGACAAGGTCCTTCAGATGTTGAGCCACAATTACAAAAAGCGTTTTGTGATAAAGGTGGGGGAACATATCCGGTCGATCCCTGTGGAAAATATCCTCTATTTTTACAGTTACGAAAAAGCAACTTTTCTCCATACATCCGATAACCGGAATTATGTGATCGACTATCCCCTTGAACAATTGGAAGACCTTGTGGACCCGGGATTGTTTTTCAGGGTAAACCGGAAATATATGATTGCCATGAACTCATTTGATGATATTATTTCCTATTCCAACAGCCGCCTTAAAGTGGAGCTGCTCCACTCCGATGACCAGGACGTGATCGTTGCCCGCGAAAAAGTGAAGGAGTTCAAGAATTGGTTGGACAGATGATTTTATAAGCATTTTCGTTTTGAGCCGGAAATTAGTATGTTTTCATGCTTCAGAATACAGCTAAAACGATGAAAACCATTTCACCGGCAAATATTGAAGCCTTCGTTGAATGATAGGGACAAAAAAAAGCCCCTTTTTGCAAAGAGGCTTTACCTGGTTATTATAAACGATGGTTATAAGCCATAAATAATCCCAAATGTGATTACCAATTGATCGTAATTGCTGATAACATATTTTAATTCGGTAAATGCACCTAACTTTTCATTGAAATTATACTGGCCACCAGCTCCAATGTTCAATCCAATATTCAAGTCCGAATCACTGTCATCATATTTTTCGGTTTGCCCTGTAATCGGATTTTCAAATTCGTAATTAGAACTCCAATGTGTTCCCGTAAAGTTTAAACCTGCAATTCCATAGACATTATATTGGTCTGATTCTACAAACTTATAGTGACCGTCCAGGTTAAACTCCCATACATTCCATTTAGTCTCTCCTCCAAAATACTCTTCCTTGTCAGGGAAAAAATAAGTAAAGCTCGGAGCCGCATCAATTTTATCGGTGATACCATAATACCCCCTTAAATTGATTCCCATTTTCTTGATTTCAGTTCCATAGGCAAGTCCGCCACCAACACTGATTTTCCCTTTTTGTGCTTGTAATGATGCCACAACCATTAAGAATGCAGCTAAAATAAATAAACCTCTTTTCATTTGTTACGATTATTTAATTATTAATGAATCTATTAAAGCCTAAGTAAAACCTTACCCAAACCTGTGTCCACCCGGACATTTCTTGTTTTCTAAAAAAACTTGCAAATGTATACTATTTGAGATTAAAAAATAATTGATTTCAAAAAAAAAGTAAACAAGGTAAAGGAAAGAACAATCATTTTTGTCAATAACCCAATAAACAATACAAGGAAGCTGATAACACCTTTTGTATTATGTCCAAAATGAAAGTGCTATATTCAGATTCTTTAGGCTTCTAAAAAAACTTTGGAAACTTAAACCCTCTTTTTTCATTGTCAACCTTCAGGATTTCCCCTTCCGATTTGGCGATGATCACTGCACCGCAGCTATCGCTCCAAACATTGGTGGCGGTACGGAACATGTCGAGAATACGGTCAACGGCAAGGATAAGCCCAACGCCTTCTAATGGAAGCCCAACGGCAGTAAGGATCACAGAAATCATCACAAGGCCTGCCATTGGAATACCTGCGGCACCAATAGAGGCAAATAAAGCCGTAACAACGATTAGTATTTGCTGCACAAACGAAAGTTCAACCCCATAAGCCTGTGCAATAAAAATTGCTGCAACACATTCGTAAAGGGCAGTACCGTCCATATTAATTGTGGCCCCCAGCGGAAGGGTAAAGCTTGTGATTTTGTTGGAAACGCCATCATTCTCCTCCACTGCCTGCATGGTAAGTGGAAGTGTTGCACTGGAAGAAGAGGTGGAAAAAGCAGTTAACAAAGGAGCCGTCACGGCCCTGAAATGTTTTAAAGGGTTCACTTTTCCAATAAACTTTGTAAGCAAAGGCAAGCTTATGATAAAATGAACTGCAAGTGCCAGGATCACCGTAAACATATAAAGCCCCATGTTTTTTGCCAATCCAATAATATCAGGTGACTTACTCACCTGCAACGCCATTATCCCAAAAACGCCCAAAGGGGTAAAACGGATAATGAACATCGTGATTTTCATCATCACCTCAAAAACCGCATTAAAAAAATCGGTCATTGTTTTTCGTGATGAACGACCGGAACGGGTGATGAAATACCCAAAAATGATGGCAAAGAAAATAATTGAAAGCATTTTCCCACTCGAAAAGGCATCAAAAATGTTCAGGGGGACGATATTCAATAAGGTTTGCCCAAAGGATTCCTTTGCAATGCCCAAGCCTTCCACTTCCTGCACCAGTCCAAGGTCGGTCCCAACACCAGGCTGGAACAGGTTTACAAAAAACAATCCCGTAAGAATAGCTATTGTACTGGTTACCAGATAATAGCTCATCGTCTTCAGGCCAAGGCGGCCCAGGTTTTCGGCAGTTCCAATATTGGCAACACCCGAAATTATCGAACTCAGTATCAGGGGCACGATAACCATTCGCAAAGCCCGTAGGAAAATATCGCCCATCCAGGCTATGTATTTTACATAATCGGGGAAAAACAAACCATAGATAACACCAAGAAATAATGCAATCAATATTTGCCAATGCAATTGAAGTTTTTTCATTTTCAAAACCTTATAATTTAATGATTGACAAAATTAGGGAAAACTTTATGGATTGTCCCAGATTATTCAAATGTAGTATCAAATAAATATCCAACGAAAGAAAAACAATGCCCGGAAATACCTCAAAAGCCCGCCCTTTAATTTGGTTTGGGATTGTAAATTAATCAACTTTTGCAGCCCAGCCCCCTCCCGGGGCAAGATGGATTTTCATTTTGTCATTTACAGAAATATCTTTGGAAAGTTTCTTGTAATCGCTTGCATACCTGTCTGCATTAATACCATCCTGCCAAATATCAATTTTATGTTTTCCTGTTCCCAAAAATGAAAAATCAATTTCCAGGTCTTTGGGTTCACCATTGGTCATGGTGCCCACAAACCATTCATTGCCCTTTTTTCTTGCGATAAGAATGTGATCGGCGATTTTCGCAGATAGCACAATAGTGGTATCCCAAATACTCGGTACTGCTGAAAGGAATTCCATACATTCAGCTTCTTTGTAATAATTCGAAGGATTGTCGGCCAACATCTGCAAGGGGCTTTCAAATACAACATACATCGCCAGTTGATGGCAGCGTGTGCCCATGCTCATCGGGCGGTTCCATATTGCCCTGAAATTATCGGGCTGGGCATTTACCATTGCCCCGGGCGTATAATCAATGGGGCCGGCAACCATACGGATAAAGGGCAACGTGACATCATGTTCCGGGGTTTGTGTTTTGCTCCATTTGTTATGCTCAAGTCCCCTCAGTCCTTCGCGGGTAATCACATTGGGATATTTTCGCCTTAGCCCGGCAGGTTTGTAGGCACCATGGAAATCGACCAGCATTTTTCGTTTGGCAGCTTCTTTGGCCACCCGATGGTAATAATCGACCATCCACTGATCGTCGCGTTGCATAAAATCAACCTTCAATCCTTTTACGCCCCATTTTTCAAATTGATCAAATGCCTCGTCCCACTGATCTTCCAGGGTTTTCCAAACAACCCATAAAATAACGTCCACATTTTTTTCATTGGCATAGGAGATAATTTCCTCCATATCAATTTCCGGGACAACATCCATCAAGTTGCCCAAAACGTACCAGCCTTCGTCCATGATGATATATTCAATGCCATATTCCGAAGCAAAGTCGATATAGTATTTATAGGTTTCGGTATTTACCCCGGCCTTAAAATCAACACTATAAATATTCCAGGCATTCCACCAATCCCAGGAAACCTTCCCGGGCTTGATCCAGGAAGGATCTTCGATAACGCTGGGTTTTGCCAATTGATACGAAAGCTGGTTCATAATTAAATCGGCATCGTTTTCCGCAATGGCCAAAATCCGCCAGGGGAATGTCCTGTTGCCATTTGTTTCGGCAATATAATCGGCTGATTTCAAAATATCAGGGTTCCTGTCATTTGTCATATTGACCTCCAAAGCCACTCCGGGGAAAATCGCATTTAGTGAGTTACCACCTGTTCCTTTGAGCCACATTCCCGGATAATCTTCCAAATCCGTTTCCGTTATCAATACCTTTATATTATCCGCAGATTCAACCAGTGCCGGGAGGCTGCAAAACCTCTCCGCCGAAATATCATTCAGGTTTTCATGTAGATAATATCTTTCGTTGTGCGAAACAAAATGCTCCTCTTCGGGAAACCATATCTTGCTGTTTTCAGGAAAACTCAAATCAAGCGTTTCGCTGTTCACCCTAACATTGTCCTTAAACCACGTTTCGAAGCGCCACGCAACCCCATTGTCATAAACCCTGAAAACAATATTGTATTTGCCTTTGCACTTAAAGCTTGATTCGTTAAAATTGTCCCTGATTGTTTTTGATTTCAGGGGAACTACGGGATACAATTCCCTATCAACTGAATTTGTGATTTTTTTGGTCACCTTTGGTTTTTTGCCTAAAACAAAACCTTCCCCAACATCCATTGCAATGGTGGAATATTCGACAATCGGTTTTGAACCATACAAAACTTCAAAATCAATTTTATCGGTAAAACGGATATGGGCCAGTATTCTCCCGTTTGGGGATTCCAAATCATAAATTTCCTGCGCAATTAAGGGCTTTACCATGCTTGCCGAAAGCAGGAGAAGTAAAATAATCCAGGATTTACACTCTATCTTCCTATAACTTTTGAGCTTCTCGAAAAGAACTAAAATCAATGTTGTCATAATTTGGGCAATTGGATTTCAATAACCTTTGTTTTTATTTTTCTGGTTTTATAAATCAATGACAGAAATCACATTTTCGAAATCAACAAATTCTTTTGATACTACATAGCTTTCCCTGAACCCCAACTTTTCCGACAAGCTTTTCAGTTTGGAGACATCCCTTTGGTCGGCTTTTGATTTGACTTCAAGGCTTACATCAAGTTCGGGCAGGATAAAATCAATTTCGGCACCTGTCCGTTTTTGGTAATAGTTAACCTTGCCAAAATGCCTGATACAATTATATACCGCATTTTCAAACAAATTCCCCTGATCGACCCTGGCAAACAAATTCACAAAACCGGTATCACAGGCATATACCTTTCGCGTCCCGCTTATTTCCCTATCTACATTTTTTGAATATGGCGAAATAAAGGAAAAAAAGTAGGTTTGTTCAAGAAATGAAATATAGGAATAAACTGTTGGACGAGAGATATTAAGTGCAGATGACAATTTTGAGATATCCAATTTTGAACCTATTCTTTGCAGCAATAACAAAATCATATCCCTTAAAACAGTAATCTCCTTGAAATCAGCCAATGATTTTACATCCTTCTCAAAATATGCATTGAATATGTCTTTTAGCATTCGCTTTTTATGATTTTCATCGTTTTCAAGTACAACTTGTGGAAAACCACCAAATGCTAAAAAATCTTTGTAATCATTTTTAAGTTTCTCAAAAACAAAATAATTTCGCTCTTTTTCTTTTTCAACAAATAATCTTGAAAATGTCAATTCTTTTCCCCTAAAAGTCAAGAACTCTTCAAAATCAAGCGGGAATAATTCGAAAATAACTTTTCGTCCAGATAAGCTTTCAGGAAATAGATTTTTTAAATAATAACTACTCGACCCAGAAAGGTAAAATTTCACATCATAATGATCGTACAAATATTTAACTATTATTGATATTTCCGGCTTTGATTGTATTTCATCAATAAAAACATAAGCTTTTTCATCTGGGTTTATTCCAAATGGCTTGAGGTTTTTCCAGATTAGATTAAAATCAACTTCGTCAAATAATTTTTGGTCAATAATATTGTCCAAATCCAGAAAAATTTTATTTCTGCTTTCTATTTTATCGAACACCATTCTCAAAAGTGTTGTTTTGCCGGTCCTTCGCATTCCGGTTAATACAACCATTTCCTTAAATTTAAGCTGCTCAATTAATTGACCAAATATTTTTCTCTGAAAATACATTTGAAGACTAATATAAAAACTGCTACTTCACAAAATTACATAAAATATGTGAATTACCACTTTACAAATTTACATAAAATATGTAAACTGCCATTTTACAAATTTGCTACAAAAATGTAAAACAACATTTGCTACATCCTGAATATCCCATACTTGGTATCTGGAAATTTTTTATTCAGCGAAGCTGCAATTCCCATGGCGATGATTTTCCGTGTATCCACCGGGTCGATTATCCCATCGTCCCAAAGGCGTGCAGTACTGTAGTATGCCGAGCCTTCCCTTTCATATTGAGCCAGTATTTCGGCACGCAATTTTTCCCTTACATCGGGATCCATTTCCTGGCCACGGGCTTTCAATTGTTCTTCCTTTACCTGGATCAAAACGCCTGATGCCTGTTCGCCGCCCATTACCGAAATCTTGGCATTTGGCCACATGAACAATAAGCGCGGATCGTAAGCCCTTCCGGCCATTGCATAGTTTCCGGCCCCAAAGGAACCTCCAAAAACCACAGTGAATTTTGGCACATCGGCATTGGCCACGGCATGGACAAACTTGGCCCCGTCGCGGGCAATCCCACCGTGCTCGTATTGTTTCCCAACAATAAAGCCCGTAATATTTTGCATGAACAGAATGGGGATATTCCGGGAACTGCACAACTCCACAAAGTGGGCACCTTTTAACGCGGATTCGGAAAACAACACACCATTGTTCCCGATAATACCGACCGGGTAGCCCATTATCCTTGCAAAACCGGTTATCAGCGTGGGCGCATACCTTGCCTTGAACTCCTGGAAACGGCTCCCATCGACCATACGGGCAATAATCTCTTTCACATCAACGGGCTTGCGCAAATCCACCCGGGCAATCCCGTAAAGCTCTTCGGGGTCGTAAAAGGGTTCTTCGATTGGGGCAATGTCCAGGATTTGTTTTTCCCTGGGCTCAATGGTCTCGATTATATTACGGCAAATCTGGATGGCGTGGCGGTCGTTTTCGGCAAAATGGTCGGCAACACCTGAAATAGCCGTGTGCACATCAGCGCCGCCCAACTCCTCCGGTGTGACCACTTCGCCTGTTGCAGCTTTTACAAGAGGTGGTCCTCCAATAAAAATAGTCCCCTGTTTCTTCACGATAATGGTTTCGTCGCTCATGGCAGGCACATAGGCACCACCTGCAGTACAGGATCCCATAACAATGGCAATTTGTGGGATACCTTGTGCGGAAAGCCTTGCCTGGTTATAAAAAAACTTCCCGAAATTATCGCGGTCGGCAAAAACCTCTGCCTGTTCGTGCAGGAAAACCCCGCCCGAATCCACCATATAAATTGTGGGCAGGCGGTTTTCCATGGCAATCTGTTGTGCCCGTATATGTTTCTTTATAGTTTCTTTCACATATGTCCCGCCTTTTACGGTGGCATCATTGGCCACGACCATCACCTCTTTCCCATGGACAACACCGATCCCGGTAATTATCCCTGCCGAAGGAAACTGGTTTTTGTAATATCCATAAGCTGCCATGGGCGAAAGCTCCAGGAAAGGGGTGTTTTTGTCGATCAACAGGTCAATCCGTTCACGGGCCAGGAGTTTTCCCCTTTCCTTGTGCCGGTTCACGGCTTTTTCAGATGCGCCGTGTTTTACTTTTTCAAGTGTTGATCTGTATTTCGACAATAGTTTTTGGAATTCCTCTTTGCTTTTTTTGAATTCGGTGGTGGATGTATTGATTTTGGATTCTATTCTATACACGATGGAATTATTTTAGTTAGTACAACAGCCTATTGCATCAATTCACGAATACATATGTTTATAAATTGATGCACCGGGTTTGATTTAGAATCAAGGCTTGTCTTTTTATATTAAGGCAAATCCCAACCTATCTCAAACAGAGGGTAAATTTATACAAAATTTTTATCTAAATTTGTTATCGCATAAAATTTTCGTTTCATTATGCCTGCATACTGATTAGTTGCTGTTTTTGATCTATACATATGTTTCTATCGAAAAAAGAAAAAGACGGGATTGCCTGGAGCAATATTTTACTATTGGTTTTTACTTTTGCATTGATTTTCCTTGTCCCATTGTTCTTGGAAGCCAACCGGAAATCCATAAACAGCATTTTGTTTTCCGCAATTTTTTTCCTTGCGATTTTCACCCTTGGCAAGAACATGAAAAAACGAATGATAATCCTGGCCATTGTAGCTTTTGTTACTGAATGGATTGCAGAAATATTTGAATTGAACACTTTGCATTATATTTCCTCGATTGTCAATGTGCTTTTTTTCCAAATAATCGTAATCCGGCTTATCATTCAAATTGCAAGGAGCAAAGAAGTTAACGCAGGTGTCATCCTGGAATCGGTAAATGCTTACCTTTTATTGGGCCTGATGTTTACCATGCTGGTGGCGATACTCCATTTATACAACCCGGGGGCATTTGGTTTTTCCAATAACGAAGCCACGAAGGTCCATGATTTTATCTATTTTACTTTTGTGACCATGTCAACCCTTGGATACGGCGACGTAACCCCGGTGGAACCCATTGGGAAGTCCCTGAGTATCCTCATAAGCGTTACCGGGCAATTGTACATTGCCATTATCATTGCCATGTTGGTGGGGAAATTTTCGGCAGGAATTTCAAGTTCCAAAAAGTAATTATTCAGAAAGGCCCGACAGATGAAAGGCATCTCTTACCCTTGGCCCCTTTTCTGTCATTTTAAGCGTACAGCATTCGTTGTAAATATCATGTTCAAAAAACAGGACATAATCATTTCGAATTGCCTCATCAAAAAACTTCTCTTTTTCTTTCAGGGTAATCAAAGGCCGGGTATCGTAGGCCATAATAAATGGCATGGGAACATGTGCGGTTGAAGGGAGCAAATCGGCCATAAAAACCACCGTTCTCCCATTATAATCAATATGTGGGATTAATTGACCACCCGTGTGCCCGTGGAAGAACTTCACCAGGAAATTGGGAAACAGTTCCCCTTCTTCTTCCACAAGTTTCAATTGTCCGCTATTTTCGATGGGGAAAATGTTATCCTTCAAAAAGGAGGCCCTTTCGCGCCGGTTTGGATGTGTTGCCCAATCCCACTGTTCTTTGCTTATCCAGTAATTTGCATTTTTGAAGGCAGGTTCAAAAGTATCTTCCCCTATTTTTACGATACTGCCACCGCAATGGTCGAAATGAAGATGGGTGAGTACCATATCCGTAATGTCTTCAGGCTTATACCCAACGGTCTTCAGTGAATTTTCAAGTGTGTCATCGCCATTGAGGTAATAATGCTTCAGGAATTTTTCATCCTGTTTTTTACCAATGCCGTTATCAATAAGTATCTTCCTGTCGCCGTCAACCACAAGCAGGCAGCGCATGGCCCAATTGCAAAGATTGTTTTTGTCGGCCGGGTAAACATTGTTCCAAATACTTTTGGGAACGACCCCGAACATGGCACCGCCATCAAGTTTCAGGTTTCCGGTTTCGATTACATGAAGTTCCATTTCTTTATTTATTTAACTCAATACCATTTAAATTGACATAAGTAATTTTCAATACTTTAACAACCTGCTTGTAATGCACCAATGATACAATGCAAGAATGCCTGTCTGCCGAACAGGCAGGCTTGAATTTTTGAAATATATTAAGCTTAGACAATGCACTGTTCGTGACTCAGTTATATTGTATTCTCGCATTGAAACATTCAATCATTGAGCATTACAGCTTAATTACATTATCAAATATTTTTTTAGCCCCTATAAATTTAAAATAGCTTAAGTTCTTAACGTGGCAAATTAACAATTATATATTGAGATTGTTTTACTTCTGTTTGTAATTATTTCCACTATTTGCCGACAAATGGTTTAAACGAATAAATAACATGAAATCAATACTGTTCTACCTGATATTGTTACTCTTCCCTTCTTGGCTTTTTGCCGGTGGGCCCTGGACCCCGGGAAAGAAGCACGGGTTTTTGCAAATCCAGGCCACCTTTCCCGCTGTACCTTACAAACAGCTCTATGTTTCGAGCGGCAACAACCTTGAACTGAACAGGGGCGTTACGGATATTTCGATACAGGCCTTCCTGGAATACGGGATCAGCGAAAAGTTTTCTTTGGTTACGGCACTTCCCTTCAAAACAGTAAGCACCAACAACGACATAAACCTGGATTCCGAATTTCCCCTTTTGCCACAAGGAAGTTTGTCAGGATTGGGGAACTATGAACTTGCCCTTAAATACAAATTCCTTGATAAATCGTTTATTTCCGCTTTTTCGGTCAAGGCCGAGTTCAATACGGGCTCGCGGGATTTGGAAAAAGGGCTGGCCACGGGATACGATGCCACGGGTTATTCAGCTTACTGGCATATTGGAAGAAGTTTCGGCCCTAAGTTTTATTCCTTTTTTGAATCGGGATATACTTTGCGGACCAATGACTTCAGTGATGATTACAGGATGCTGCTCGAAACCGGATACCAAGCTGCAAACAATCTTTGGTTGGCCTTGGTGTTCGATTTAAGGCAGTCACTTAGGAATGGGAATTACGATGACACCAATCTCCAACAAACCGGATTATATACCAACAACCAGGAGTTTTTTGCCTTTGGCATAAAGACAAGTTACGAACTGAAAAACAAATTCGGGTTTTCGGCTTCCACCTTTGGGGCTTTCTCCGGGAACTATGTGGCTTACTCGGCTACCTTTAATGTTGGGATTTTTATGAAGTGGTAGGTAATAAAATGGCCATACACTAAGTTTCATTGCATTACGTAACTAAATATCGTCCATTAATTCTTTAAGTGTTTCCGCATTTGGCAATACCTCCTTAAATTGCGGTGGTGGCTCACTACTGGTTCTATAAGTGGAAACACCCATAGACTTGTTGTAATCCCGAAAGCTATATTCTACAACCTTATTGTTTTTTTCTTTGCAAAGAATAATACCAATGGAAGGTTTTTCATGGGATTGTTTCACCAAATCGTCAAGTGCGGAAAGATAAAAATTCATCTTTCCGAGATATTCTGGTTTGAATTTCCCTTTTTTGAGTTCAATAGCCACGAGCGATTGTAAACCCCTGTGAAAAAACAACATATCGACAAAATATTCATCCTCATTAACACATAACCTGAACTGGTTTCCCATAAACGAAAAATCATTGCCAAGTGACATGAGAAACTTTTTAATGTTCAGCACAATCTGTTTTTCCAAAACCCTTTCATCAATTTCGTCATCTGCATCTTCAACATTCACAAAATCCAACAAGTATTGGTCTTTAAACGAACGAATCGCTTTATTTGACAAATCTGTATCCATTGTACTTTCAAAATTGTTTGGGAGTTTTTGTTCTTGCAAATGACTTTGGTTTTTCAGCTCTACCCTTAATTGTTTAACTGTCCAAAATTGCCTTACCACTCTTTTTATGTAATACCATCTGTCAAGTTCATTCTTTACCTTTAAAATTATTTCGTAGTGATGGGTGAAAGAAACAGAAAGGAACAGCTCAAGATCTCTCGATACAAATGGCTCTATTTTAGTCTTTTCAAATTTACTCGTCAATAACGGCAAAATTGACTTATCCTGATTTACTGATTTACTCGTCCCCAACGAGTAAATTTCATCAAAACTCTTCCAGGCCTGATAAAACACCCGCATTTTACTTAAATTCTTTCCGGAGAAACCCCTAAGTCCTGGTAATTCTTGCTGCAAACGTCCTGATACTCCATCTAAAACCTTGGTTCCCCATTTTTGTTCTTCGATTTTTTTATTTAGCGCTTTGCCAATTAAATAATAAAGCTTTAAAGATTCTGCATTTGCAATTTTTGCCACGCGATACCTACTGGCAAGTATTTGCTGTTTAAGTTTTTTGATAAAGTCCAACGAAATTTGTAAATCTGTCATCGTCTGGGTATTGTTTAATATTTGTCAATACATATTTTAGTTTGAAACCAAATATTAAGGAAAATCCAATTATTTCATTCCTGTTTATTTAATGAAAACAAGCTTTTCAACAAAAAAACCGTTCCCTTCGGTAATCTTCAAAAAATACAAACCTTCGATATCCCCGGGTTTTTCAATGGCGATTTTCGAAAAATAAATGGTTTCCTTAAAAAAGACACGACGGCCACTGGTATCGTATATTTCAATTGTAATTGGTTTTGATTTTAAATGGTCGGCCTTGATAAAGAAATAGTTTGAAGTGGGGTTGGGATAAACCAGAAGGTCCGATAAGCGCTCAGGAACATTGGAGGTGCCATATTCCCCATATCCGGGCGTTCCCCCGAGAAGTTCGCTTGCTGTCCAGTTTTCGGCCATATTGTTGTCGAGTGAAGGATCGGTCAACTGAAGTGTTGGGCCATTGCCATCGGGTTCAACGGGCCAGGGCAATTCATTATCGTATTCCACCAGATCGACCAATTGCATTTTTGTATCGAAAAGGCGTAGTTTTTCCCCGGTCCGGTTCAGCCCAAATAAAAAGTTCCCCCGGTAATTGGTAACAGACGAATTTATGGTACTGAACTTCAAGCGGTCATTTGAGAAAACAATGTACTCTTCCGGATCCAATGAAATACCTTCGGCAATTGCATAACGATTATCGTCCTCGCTGTCCATAAATATCCATCCCGACAAGTCCACTGAAACATCCGAATTATTATACAGCTCTATCCAATCGCCACTGTCCATTAAAGTATCTGAATGATAATTTATTTCCGTAATAACGATCCCATAATCCGGCTGAAGGGTATCAAAAACAACATAAGCCCCCATATCTGCAACGGAACCGTCCGGGTCGGGAGGGGATTCAGGGTTTCCTGCATTGATACAAGGTGATTGGGGAAGCAGTTGGAAATTCATAATGTCCGTATCCATAAAAAGGGGGTCATCTTCAAGGTTTCCTTCCCCGGGGATTTCTTCCGTATCGGACAATGACCAGGAAGCCGTAAGTGACGAAAGGCTGTCAACAAATAGCGGGCTGATTACCGAATTGGCCAAAATACTATTGATCACCTCGGCATTTCCCCCTCCGCTTTTATAGTTTTTCTCGAAACAGATAACCGCATAATTATTGTTATAAAACGTATTCTGATCGATATAAGCATAGGAAAGACTGTCCTTGACACCCACTCCCATTCCGCAGTTATATATCAGGTTCCGTTTTAGGATAACCGATGATTGTTGGCCAACGGAAACCCCTTTGTCGTTGCAATTGAAAATCACATTGTTTTCGATGATCACATTTTGGGCCGCTTCGCCGATATCTATGCCATCGCTGTTGAACCCATAAAACCCATATATTTTATTATTGGAAATGATTCCGTTTTCCACTTCGTCAAAATCAATCCCGTCCACGTCCGGGGCTTCGTTTCCCTTCAAATCACAATTATCGACCCAGGCATAATCAGAATATTTAACATTGATCAGGTCGGCGGTTTTATCGGTACGGAAAACACAATCCTGAATGGTGATTTGTCCCCCTTCGGAATAAAAAGGTTGGTAGCTGTCCTCAATCCTGCTATTTTCAACAAGCAGTTTGGTGTTATAGGCCGAAATGGCACCGAGCTGTAAAGTGTCGATACGCCCTTGTGACGCACTGTTTATTTCCAGATTGTTAATATAAGATGAATCGGTGGGATTATAAAAACAGAGTGCGCCCCAATTCATATCGCCAATATCTTTATTTACCGTAATCACAATCGGTTCTTCTTCCGTACCATTTACGAGCAACTGCCCATAAACATTAATGCAGGCCGATTCGGGCATACGGATTTCCACGCCCGCTTCAATGCTAAGGGTAACATTGGAATCGACCACAACATCACCATAGGCAAAATAAGGGGATTGATCGGAGGTCAAGGCCATGTCCTCATCTATTACTTGTGGAAGAACCGATTGCTGTGTCTCCATGAAGATTGCCGTAATGGACGCATCGGTGTACAGTTCCAATTCCAACTCGGGCTTATTCCCGTTTACGACCCCCAACCATCCTGCAAACTCATAGCCAATATCGGGAACAGCCTTCAGGCGCAAGGGCACCAGCTTAAAGTAGTTTCCCGAATAAGGGCCTTCCGGCATAGCGACCGTGTTTATTTCAATATGTCCATGAACTGCATTTGTGCTTAGTTTGAATGTCCCAAGCAGGTTAAATTTATTCTTAATGAAGCCAAACACCTTCTGCGGTCGCATCACGGCATACTCGTTTATTACGGTCAGGTTTTCTTCCCACTCGGCAAGTGTCTGCGGGCAAACCCCATCAGGCGAATCATGGTCTTTCCAACGGTTGATATGTACGGGCATTTCCGGGGCAATGTTTTGCGCCAGGCTATCCGCAAGGGGGATTATCCTTCCAGGGACAAAAGTGGTATTTATATGTGCTGCAAACCTTTGGATGAATTCATTCCTGAAGTCATCAATGGTAAGAAGTTGACGAAAGAACAATGTGGAAGAGGGTGGGTTTGGCCAATTGGGCCCGTCAGTTGCCGTGGCATGTTCCAGGGAATTAAAGTTATAACCTCCCCACAATCCAAAACCAACATCAATGTCATAAAGCAACCATCGCCACTTGCTGTCCTCCTTGTTTTCGTTCCAGTATTTTATGTTTAAGCCTGGCCAATCATAATTTCCCATATAAATTTCGGCAATTTGGTAGTTGATAAAATCATCGATATCAATCTTGCTTTTCAAGTAATTAAAATTTGTTTCCGTGTTCAGGTCGTTCTGTTCCATAAACTCCCTAAGGATAAGATAATCCTCGTTTGACCCTTCGATTACCTCGCCGACATACTCAAGCATGTTCACGTTCATTGGGTTGGCACCTTTAATATCTTTAAGGTAATCCTCATTTTGTTTTTCACGGATGTTGTAAATCCCCCAGTAAACCCCATTGAGATATAAAACCGCCTGCCTGTAACCCTGATATTCCAGGCCCATCCGGCCAATAGTGAGCGACTGCGACAAACCATCACGGATCAGGGTAGATTCAAAATCGGGCAATCCGCTGTTTCTAAGGACCAATGAAGAAAAAGCCTCATTTTTCCTACTTTTAAAAATCCCATGGTCAATACTTGGTTTCCCATATTTCCCCCGGGCAAAAACCCGTAATGATTTCTGGGCCATGTTCCTCCTTGCCCCATTTATGGCTATCCCCGTTTGTTGGTTGATGACCTGTTCGCCATCGGTCTCGAACATTTCCAAATTGACAGGCCTTTCCCAGTCGGTGTGCCAATAATTTGCCGTTATCCCACCATAGCCCTGAATGCCATGTGTCCCCACGCAATAAATCCCGATGGTGTCGTTCCACAAATTATCCGGATCGGTCGTAATCGAAAGAATGGGGAGTTCGTGGGAAACATTTGCAAAATACGTATTGGAAACCACCGCTCCCGGGGCGATCCCGTCTTCAAAAACCCTTGCACGGATTATGGAAACAGTATCAGAAGTTTGTATGGCTGTGCTGTAAACTGGAGAGTTTTCATCGGGATATGAGCCATCGATCGTAAAACGGATTTCAGCCGTGGGTGAAGAAGTGGCCAGTTCCACGTTTACCGGCCCCGGGTAAATCCCACCGGATATGGAAAACACAGGTGTCCCGGCATAAACTATCTCTTCGAGGAACAATGTTGTATTCGCCGAACCGGGAGTGGGCTTATAGAAAAACCCAAACAGGCCGGGTTCATCGTATTTCCTTCCATACGACACATCCGTACTTTGAGGGGGATAAGTAAAGGAATCAATCAAGGAACCCGAAGCATTGGCCAAACCTACTTCTTCGCCGGCACTGCTCAATTTAAAATTTGTATGGTTGCCAATATCACGGCCATCTGCCCAAAAAACAAAGAAAGCCCCCGGAGGTAATATGGCACTTTCGGTTATTTGCCATTTATTGGGGACAAGAAGATCATCGGTCAAATAATATCCGTACAAGCTGACTGGGGAATTACCGGCATTGTAAATCTCGATCCAATCGGAAAACCCAATAAAATCAGGGTCGTAATTGGTTTGCGTATTGGATGCGATTATTTCATTTATGTACAATTGGGAATAGCTGTGTTTTATCCCAAGAAACAATACAAGTATAAACAGTATGCGAAGCCTCATAATCCAAAATTAAAAAAAGGGGAATTTCATCTTTTGGGCATAACGAAAATATTCCCTATGTGTTTTGTAAAACCGGACAAAATTACAAAAAAGAAAAGCTTCTTCTTCAAGGCGCCATTCTTATTCGAATCCACTGGATTTTTCTATTCTAATTTTCATACTTTTGAAAGCCAATATTAAATAAAGTTACACAATAATTAAAACCCAGGGTTTATGAAAATCCCCAAGTGTTTACCGTTTGTTTTTATTTCCCTTCCTTTCCTCATTGCATCCTGTAATGATGAGGACGAAGAGGCAGTTCCCCGTTACGACTTTATCCATCCAGCCTATTTGAACCTGGAATATACAAATGCGTCCGATTCAATTTATTTAAGCAGTTGGCACTGGAATTATGTTGTACAAGAGGAAATAGAGACCGATTCCATTTTGGTGGTAGGCGATGGAAACATATCTTTGGAAATCAACGTGAACAAACCACAGCTTGTTAGGTTCAACTTTAATGAACCCCGATTCGACTTTTTTTTCGTTCCCGGTGACACAACCTATGTCTGTGTGGACTTTGCTAATAGCCTCGATTCCATTGTCCCGGAGTTTACAGGAAGATACGCTATTGTAAACCGATATTATTTTGAAAAGCACGATCGCTTCAACACGTGGGATTTTTTTTTGCCACGGGCAATGTTCACACAATCCTCTTTGGATGCCGTGGAACTTAAAAAAAACAACGATGACCTTACAAATTTGGAATTGCGGTTCTTATATGATTTCGCCAAGACAAACCCAATTCATCCCAAGTGGTTCGGGGATTATGAAAAACAAAATATCCTTTTAAAAAGTGCATATTTCAAGGAAAATAGCATCTTTTACAGAAAAGTCATGTTGGAGATAGATGATTCCATCCCGGAAAACTACTATTCGTTCATCAACGGCATTGATATCAATTCCAAAACGGCATTGATAACTAATTATTTTTTTCATTACTTATCGGATATAGAGTCTTTTCAATTTCGAAAAACCCAGGAAAACCATATTGAGATTATTAATAAAACAATGGCCGATCAAAAATACATTGATTATGTTTTCAATTATATGGATAGACTTGACCCTAACACAAGGGAATTATACTCACTTTTCAAACTGTTCTTCAATTACAAGTTTAGCCCAAGAAAACAGCATTGGATCGATTCCCTCAGAAAATACGTTGTAAGCCCTGAATACAAATTCCTGCTCGACACATTGGATAATAACAAGTTCCTGCTTCAAAAAAACACAAAAGCACCCGGTTTCTATTTGCAGGACAATAAAGGCGAATTCCGAACATTGAAAGAATTCAAGGGGAAAGTTGTATTGCTGAATTTTTGGACTACAAGCTGCCAACCTTGTTTAAAAGAATTTCCGAGCGAAGATTCACTTGCAAATAAGTTTATGGGTACCGATTTTAAAATAATCAGTATTTGCTTAAACAGTGATGAAGATATATGGAAAATGAGAATCAAAGGCCATTCGAAAAAAATTGTTTATTTATTCGCAAAGGAAAATTGGAACAAAATACTGAAAGACAATTATAAAGTAAACGCTTATCCCACTTTTGTCTTAATAGATAAAGAGGGTAATATCATTAATGAAAAACCATCAAGGCCGAGTAACCCAAAATTAGTTGATGAAATAGAATTACTTTTAGAACAGGATAAAAAAACCAAATCGAAACAATGAACAAAATCACAAAACTATTCAATATCAAATTCCCCATTGTCCAGGGCGGGATGATATGGTGCAGTGGCTGGGAACTGGCTTCGGCGGTAAGCAATGCAGGCGGGCTGGGGTTGATCGGCTCCGGTTCCATGTACCCGGACGTGCTTAAGGAACACATCCAAAAATGCAAAGCTACAACCGAAAAACCCTTTGGGGTAAACGTCCCTCTTTTATATCCCCAAACTGACGAGCATATTAAAATAATTATTGACGAAGGGGTAAAAATCGTTTTTACCTCAGCGGGCAACCCGAAGAAATATACTTCATATCTTAAACAACATGGAATTACAGTTGTACATGTAGTGGCCAATGTGAAATTTGCCAAAAAATGCGAGGAAGCCGGGGTGGATGCCATTGTTGCCGAAGGTTTTGAAGCGGGCGGGCACAACGGTTATGAAGAGACAACCACCATGGCACTTGTTCCGCAAGTGAGGGAGAACATTTCCATTCCACTGATTGCGGCGGGTGGAATTGCAAGCGGAAGGGCAATGCTGGCCGCTTTTGCACTCGGTGCCGATGGTGTCCAGATCGGTAGCCGCTTTGTTGCATCGGAAGAATCTTCGGCACATGCCAATTTTAAGAAAGCTGTCCTGGAAACCAATGAAGGGGAAACTCAACTTTCCCTAAAAAAACTGGTTCCGGTCCGCCTTATCAAAAATGAATTCTTCCATAAAGTACACAAAGCCGAACAAAGAGGGGCAACGAGGGAAGAGCTCATGGAAATCCTTGGAAAGGGAAGGGCAAAGCTGGGCATGTTCGAGGGCAACCTCGAAGAAGGTGAACTGGAAATCGGCCAGGTTTCGGGAATGATAAAGGAGATAAAACCCGTTGCAGGGATTATCGGGGAAATTATGGAGGAGTTTCAAATGATAAAAAATGAGTTGCAATTATACGTTTTGCTGTAATAAATTAGTTCTCCACCCCCTAACCCCCGCATACAGGTGTACGACAAATTGCACGATCGAACAAATATCCTATAATGCCCCACCTACTGTGCCTTCGCAAAGCTATGGCGAAGCAAGGCGGTGCTATATTGACATTGCAATTGTTCTATTACCATAATACCGCATCCCTGCCCGTCCGGCAGGCGGGTGTGATGCTTTTACGATGTGCCTATTGATTCAACCTCAATGGATTTTTGTGGGATGTGGTATTGCACCATCGGTGCATAACTATGGTAGTTGTTGTTCGGTGGTTTCACCAAGCACCGTAGGTGCGGCATTATCATTGACCAAATTCAGGTGTTGCAATTTATTGTACACCCCCGCATTCTGTCGCTAAAGCTTTAGCGTAAGAGACCAGCGGGAAAATCGCCTTGCAGAAAGAAAATAATAATCAACGGTCATTAAAATTCTTCTATAATCTCACCCTAAAACTTCTCATCATACTTCGTCCACAAAAAATCCCCAAGCTCCCAGGCTTTGTCAACTACCTTATTCCCCCATTCATCGGTATATCCCGTTAGCAATTGAATGGTTTTTTCAGGGTTCTTTTTGTCATAAACGTTCAAGGCTTTTTGTTCGATGGTTTTCTGGTTATCGAAAAGTTCCTGTTGCCAAGGGTTCCAAACGGCATCCACATCATAGCGCATTTCGCCCCAACGCTGGGCCGTAAGTGTCCCCAATCTGTTGAATGCCCACCAGGCCGACTTGGTAGTATAGCCATTCGGTCGTCCCGGTGTTTTATAAAGTTCGGGGATGTCGGTCACACTACCATAAACAGGGATATAAATGGAAGTGGCCACATTATCTATCGCGAGCCATTCCACGCCACCTATTTCATCAGGGAGCCAGCTACGGCACTGGATAATGGTGGCGTACATGGTGTACCATCGGGCAATGGTCCGCTCACCGAGCCATCCCCATCCGCCATTTACCTTGAACAGCTTATTGGCATCATAGGGCATATGTGGATTGGCAAGGGGCGATTTTACCATTTTGCCATCCTTATCTGCAACAACCATATCTTTGGTCATATCAAAAGGTGTGTCCTCGTAATAATCCTTGAAAATGCTGACCAGTTTTTCAAGCGTTACCAAAGTATCCGGTTTTACCGAAAAAGGATGGTTTTCGGCATTGGGATCCAAATGGAGTGAAGGGGCAAGTAAATCGAAAACGCGCCATTCGCGCCTTCGGGAAGCAAAAGAAGTCCGGCTATGCGGTGCATATACATAGCAAAACTTAAAGGGTTTCCCTTCCGGGTCCCACCAACCGCTGTCCTTGGCAAGGGAGAAAATATTTTCCGAAGCCATGAAATAATCCTTGTTTTCCAGGTCGATTTCCTTGATGGTACTTGCGTTCACATTAACCGAAACATGGTCATCGGGAACTCTTTGTGCAACCCAAACCGCACCTGTATTCCCTTTTCCTGGGCCCACGATTTCAAAATGCCATACTTCGTTTTTATCTGCAATCGTCAACGCCTCCCCGGCATCGTTCCAGCCATGTTCCTTTGTAAGTTCATCGGCCATTTCAATCGCCCCACGGGCTGTTGTGCACCGCTCAAGCATCAATTTGCACAATCGCTGGCAATCGATCAAGCCCTCATCGGATTGCAAGGTTGCCCTGCCACCAAAAGTGGATTCCCCGATGGCGAGCTGGTGATCGTTCAAGGATGGGTAAGCTGTATTGATATACCCATACGTATGTTCTACCTGTGGGATTTCCCCGATTTTATAGTGGCCATAAGTGGGCATGGCAAAGGAATCAACGGGCACTCGTTTGTACATGGAAACCGTTTCCCCTTTTTCGTGATCCATTGCCGGGACAATGTCCATCCACGATCGTGTCCTGTGGCTGTCATCGGTGTGCGAAGTGATTACGGAACCATCAAAACTTGCATCTTTCCCAACCGTTATCGAGGTACAGCCATCCGGGTAGCCTTCCACCCAATCCGTTTTGTCAACCTGTGCAAAAACCCCGAAGGACAAAAAAAGTATTCCTGATAATAATGATATTTGTTTTTTCATATTGTCTTGGTTATAGAATTTTAATTTGTTTTAAATGCTTTATTATAAATGTGAGTAGATGAGGCGTTGGGCATTTTAAAGCACCAATCTTTCATTTTAGCCTCCATTTTCCCAGCAACTTACACGCATTGTCGTAAGCTGGTATTTTCCACTTTGTTTGCAGATTCAATCATTTCAAGTATTATATTTAAATCATAGTTTACATATTTCTCAAACGGTTTGTGAAATAATTGCACACCTTTATTATCTATGTGTTTATCAAAATATTCAAGTGTTTTTTTATCAGAGTCAACCATAATGGAATGTCTATTCTCCTCAATACATACTCTTGAAGTTGTTCCTGATCCAGCAAAAAAGTCTAGTACAACCGAACCTTCGTATGAAAGGCTTTTAACAAAGCGTCTAATTATTTCTAAGGGTTTTTGTGTTGGGTGACCTACTCTTTCCTTTGAATTTCCATTAAGTCTTCCTATTTCCCACACATTTGTGGGATTTTTTCCTTTCTCGATATTTTCGGCAATTAATCTTTTGTCTTTTAGGGCAGCTTTTTTTTGTTCCAGTGAATATTGAACTCTTACTGAATCTAAATCAAAGTAATATTTTTTTGTTTTCGTCAACCATACTGCTTCTTCGTGCCTGTTGGCAAAGTATCTATGGGCGCTCATCCCATTTTTGTAATACCATATGATTAGATTGGTAAATCTCAAATTGGTAAAATGTCTTGTGTAATGCAATATTTCAAGCAAATCACCTTTTTTCAAATCTTGGTATTGAAATCCACCAAATATCACACAATTTCCTGTAGGCGATAAAATTCGATAGATTTCGTCAAGCCATTGTTTTGCCCATTGTAGATAATTTTCAAAAGTATCCCATGTATCTAAATCTAAATTGTAAGGTGGGTCAATTAATACTAGTTGAATTGAATTATCAGGTAATTTTTTCAAAAACCCAATTGCATCCTCAATAAAAAATGCCTGGATGGTTTTTGAAATATCTACACCTTCTATGGCCGAACTATGTTTCTTGCCATCTTTTCTCTGCTTGTTAAGGGCTTTTAGCCCACTATTGAAATGTGATTTATTGGCCATTTTTTTTACTT
>JAADJA010000056.1 GCA_013151015.1 Chlorobiota bacterium | reverse complement strand
CCTTTAGGGAGAACTTCTCCGAGAAAAGTATCTCGCCCCAGGCCTCATGGACCATGGCCCCGTTCACATTGGTCTTTGACAGTTGGTTGTTTTCGCCCCAAACACCGATGTTTTGGATACTGAAGCCGACATTGAACTTCTCGGCCCCGTACAAAATGCCCAGCCTGCTCCTCTGCGCGACAAAGTTGGCGGCCCTGGCATCTTTGGGGAAGACGGTCTTGTAACCGTGCCTGTTTTCAAAACGTGCACGGAAATCACCATAGATCTTTCTGTTTGTGCATAGCTGTCTGTCATGAAAAAGCCAGATGCAAATGCGATCAGGATAATCGTAATTGTTTTTTTCATTCGTTTGCTTTTTAAGCCTCCAAAGCTTCAGCTCAGGAAGTTATTATTAATAATTGCTTTTTTATGTTCTGTCAATCACCCAAAGCCTCGTACAAGGCCGTTATCTGATCCATCTCTTCCAAGATTTCGAGGGTAAGTATATACATTGCCTTGGGATCCAGTTTTTCCCTTGCCAAATCTTTATCATTAAACTCAGACATCTCCCAAATGGTGGCCACTTTGTCCAATCTATCCGAAATTTCCACTGAGTTTTTTGGGGACTTTTGCAATTTCCTGAGCGATTTTTCATAAAGGCCAACCGAGGAGCCATAAATCGCCGGGATATCCACCCGAATAATATCATTGTCGGGAAACCCCCAATAATTTGCAAAATAAAGCATGGCGATCCTTTGTGATAGCATCCTTTGCCGTCCTGAAATGTTTACAAGTTTTGCAGTCTTTGTATCGGCGTAAACCTCTATCAATGCAACCACATCATCACAGGCCTTGAGCAAATCGCTGCTCCGCACCAGCAATATCAGGCCATCCATCTTATTCGGTTCGTCCACGGCAATCATCCTGAAAATTTTCCATAAATCGAAAACTTCGTTTAGCCCTTGTTTTATTTCAGGTGTTGGTGCATATTCCTCCAGTTCAAGATATTGTTCTTCAAAAAGCGCCACACTATTGTCCAGCTCCTTGTGCGCCTCGTCCACATTAATATCCGCCCCGATCATCACATAAGCTTTAACGATTCGCTGCGACAACATCCGCTGACGTCCGGCCTTGTTGATTGCTGATGCATTTGACAAACCCCGGGCATTCGCAGGAAGGACAAATACAATCAAAGCAATAACCATCAACAGGTTTTTTATATTATCTGGTCTAATCTTCATCTTACACATGGTTTAGGATTTCTCCATGTCGGAATACAATCCTGTTATCGTGTTCATCTTCTTCAGTATTGAATTTGTTGTAACGAAAACAATACTGGGCATGAGCCGTTCGGATTTAAGATCGAAGCCTTTTTTCGAAAAATCCCACTGCGAACCGACTTTAACAAGCCGTTTGGAAATATCCTCTGTATTCGCATTGGACTTGCTCAAGGTGGAGTTGGCGGTTTCAAACTCCTGTATTGCCGCTTCAAGGTTCGTTTCAACACCAGGGTCTTTCACTCCCCAGTAATAGGCTGTGTAATACATTGCGATACGCTGTGACAACATTCGCTGACGTCCGGCAATATTTACCAGGTTTCCTGAACTTGACCCCGCATATTCCTGAAGCATTACCACAATCTGATTAGAAGCCTTCAAAAGAATATTCGCTTTATCGATCATTGTAGCTGCTTTGTCCAGTTCAGGGGCACTCACAATTTCCATCCTGAATTCCATCCACAACATGTTCAGGCTTTCAAGGCTATCGGCAATTTGATCATTTGGTGCAAAATCTTCCAACTCCAGAAATTGCTCTTCGAATAAAGCAACCGCATCATCCAACTCCTTCTGTGCACTTTCGACCTTTACACCTGCACCGATCATCAGATAATCCTTGGTCATGCGCTGCGTGAGCATCCTTTGGCGCCCTGCCTTGTTAATGGCCTTGTTAATCGTTAAACTTTGGGCATTTGCCATAAACGCCGACATTGTAAAAACTGCAATAAACAATAGTTTTGTTCTCATGATTTCATTTTTTTATTTATAAATACTAATTGAATTTCATTAAATCCGGGGCTTCCCCCCTATTTCCTTGTTTTTGTAAAGGCAAAAGAAACCCTAAAAACCACTTGGTTCAACAAGACTAACGATTATATACCTTTAAAAAAAGCCAGGGGATATTTTATTAGTTTGGGGATGTAGGGGACTGACCGGTTATTTTGTCCTTTTCTGACTGGTCGAAATACATTGCCCCAACAGAATTAAAGCTCTTTGAAAAACTAAGGCATGCTTCATAAACTGCCTTGTTTTCATGTTTGCCAAAATTCATCCTTCCAAATAATTGTTTTGCATTCTGCCACTCAAATTCCAAAGTCATCAGTTTGCTTTCAATTTGGGCATTCATGTTTTTCAAACTCTTTAGCTGATTTAACTTCATTTCAAAATTCCTGACGGCATCGCTGAAATAACGCAGGCTCACCTCTTTTTTTATCCCCCATGAATGGGCAAAATAGAGCATGGCTATCCTTTCGGAAAGCATTTCGAGTTCCTTGCTCAAAAGATAGCCTGAAATAGAATTCAGATCGCAACCCTGGCAACTGGATTGCAAGAGCTGTTCGTTGGTATTCAGAAGTGATTCGTTTGTCTTGAACAACTCATAGGCATTTTCAGGGGTGACTTTATCTGTGACCTCCATCCTGAACCGAACCCACTTTTCATCCGCTTTTTCAATTGCCGACATTGTTTTTTCATCTGCTTCAATGTCCTCGAAAAAAAGCCGGGTCATTTCATAATCGGCCACGCATTCATCCAAATCCATTTGTGATTCCTTCTTTTGGAGATCAATGCCCATCATCATAAAGTCCTTTACCATTCTTTGCAACAAAATACCCTGGTTACAGATTTTTTCGACTTTGTCTTTCTTGACTTCGTCCTCTTTGTCTTTAGCTGCAAAACCATTTAAGGCCATCAACATTATTACAATTCCGATAATCGAGTTTCTCATTCTGATTTGCTTCTATTTATTTTAATAAAAAATTAATCCTGTCAGGTTTGTTCCTGATGACACCTTATTTATTCTTCGACTGAACAATCAAGTATTTGGATACTGGTTTGCCTTTAACTGCAAGTCCGTTTCTTTTGTTACCGCTAAATAGTGGACAAAAAGGGGACAGGTATTTTTCACGGGAATGCCTGTAAAGAGAGGAAATAAGACGGCACAAAGAACCTGTGGGCCAATATATCCATCGGGGTTTTAATAGGGAAAGGGTTTGGTGGCAACACCAACTTGAAGCAAATGGCTGCTTTATCCCACAAAGACATTTCATAAACTGAATTAGCTCGAAAACATCCGGCTTTAGCTTAAAACCAAGAGTATAAAAGAGGGGATTATGCCAAGATGAAGGAGGGTATAAACGAAAACAGCGGTGGAGCATGCTCCACCGCTGTTCGTTACTATTCAAAATATTACTAACAAGGCTTATTTTATCTCGCTAAAATATTTCATAAACTGGATGCGCTCGAAAACTTCCGGGTTTTCTGATTTTTCCTGGCTCAGTTTCCCCTTGAACGAATCAATATAAAGTATCCCATTTTTCTCCATCCACGCATCAAGTTGTTTTTTCATCCCGATGATGTATTCCGGGCCATGCTTATAAATAGCAGAAGCAACCTGAACAGCATTGGCCCCGGCAAGGATTTGCTTGATAACGGCCTCACCATCATGTACACCAGTAGAAGCAGCAAGGTCGCATTTCACCCTTTTGCCGAGAATTGCAATCCATCTTAGGGAATTATGCATTTCGCCAGGGGTGCTGAAAATACTGGCCGTGGTCACTTTCATGGTTTCAATATCAATATCAGGACTGGCAAAACGGTTGAAAAGGACAACTCCCTTTGCACCTTTCTTTGTAAGTGTCTTGATTACTTTCCCTAAGTTGGCAAAATATGGACTCAACTTAACCGAAACAGGGATCGAAACTTCTTTGCAAACTTTTTCAACTATTTCGTAATGAACCTTCTCTATCTCCTTTGAATTTTTTTTCATATTGAAAGGCATGATAAAGATATTGAGTTCCAAAGCATCGGCCCCGGCTTTTTCGATGTCGCGTGCAAATGTGGTCCACTCATGGGCTGTAACACAGTTAACACTGGCAATGACCGGTATCATCACCTCTTTTTTTGCCTTCGAAATCAAATCAAGGTATTTGTTCAATTCTTTCTCTTTCACATGCAGGTCGATATAATCAAATGTTTCCGAGTGTTCGGCATACATAAAACTATCCTTTTCGGCCATTTTGAGCTTATGTTCCGCCTCCATCATTATTTGTTCTTCGAACAATGATTTCAGCACAACGGCACCGGCACCGTTCTTTTCCAGTTCCTTGATTTTTTCGACAGAATCGGTCAGGCCCGAACTCCCAACAATAATGGGGTTGTTCAATGTCAATCCGAGGTATTTAGTTGTTAAATCAGCCATTTTGTTTATTGTTTTTGTTCCAATAGAGACACACGGCCGTGCGCCTTTATGTTCCTATTTATTAATTTTTTCCTGAATATATTTGTGCATGCCCGCAGCTGCTTTTCGTCCGTCGCCCATGGCAAGGATCACGGTGGCACCGCCCCTTACAATATCGCCACCGGCAAACAGCTCGGGAATGGATGATTGCATGGTATCCTGATCGACAACGATTGTTCCCCAATCGGTCATTTTCAAGTTTGGCAAACTGGCCGGGATCAATGGGTTTGGAGAAACACCAACACTCACCACGACTGTATCAACTTCAATATCGAATTCGGAATTTGGGATGACAATAGGCCTTCTCCTTCCGGAAGCATCCGGTTCGCCCAATTCCATTTTCTGTATCCTCATTTTGTTCACCCTGCCGTTTTCATCGGCAAAATATTCAACCGGATTGTGCAGGTTCATAAATTCGATCCCTTCTTCCTGTGCATGTTTGACCTCCTCAACACGGGCAGGCATTTCAACGAGCGAGCGCCTGTAAACAATCACCGATCTTTCAGCGCCCAACCTTTTGGCGGTCCTTACGGAGTCCATGGCCGTATTTCCACCACCGATCACGGCAACGTTCTTGCCTTTCAGAACCGGGGTATCAAAATCTGGATTTGCTGCGTTCATCAGGTTTACACGGGTAAGGTACTCATTTGAAGATAAAATCCCGTTGTAGTTTTCGCCCGGGATATTCATGAACCTTGGCAAACCGGCGCCACTTCCCACAAAGAAAGCTTCGTAGCCTTGTTCTTTCAATTCATCGATGGTAGCAGTCCTTCCAACCAGGAAATTCGTTTTGAACTTAATACCCATTTTCCGCATTACCTCGATTTCCACATCCACAATTTCGTTCGGGAGCCTGAACTCGGGGATTCCATATTTCAAAACCCCACCAATTTCATGAAGTGCTTCAAAAACGGTCACGTCATAACCCAGTTTGCAAAGATCGCCAGCTGCACTTAAACCGGCAGGACCCGATCCAATCACACCAACTTTTATCCCATTGGGGGCAGCAACTTCAGGGATTGCCATCTGTCCGCTGTTGCGCTCATAGTCAGCCGCAAAACGTTCGAGGTTGCCAATGGCAACAGCTGGTTTTTTCAAGCTGATGGTATAGAAGCAATTGTTCTCGCACTGTTTTTCCTGCGGACAAACGCGGCCACAAACCGCTGGCAGGGCATTGGTCTCTTTTAAGACCACGGCAGCGCCCAAATAATCACCCGTCTCGATTTTCTTGATAAACTTGGGAATATTAATCCCTACCGGACAACCGGTTATACATGTTGGGTTTGCACAGTCGATACAACGCCTTGCATCTGCAAGAGCCAGTTCTTCGGTAAGCCCGAGGTTTACTTCATCAATATTTTTGTTCCTGACATTGGGGTCCCTTTCAAGCATATCGTTTCTTTCACGACCTGTCCGTTCCTTGGCTTTCATGGACTTTCGTAATTCGGCACGCCATTCCTGGTTACGTTCTGCTTTCAAATATTCTTTTATGTTTTCCATTTTATTCAGCGTTTTTTAAATATTTTTCATAGGCTTTCGCTTCCAGTTCCTTGTATCCTCCAAGCCTCGACATCATCTCCTCAAAATTAACCTCATGGGCATCGAATTCAGGTCCGTCAACACAAACAAATTTTGTTTTTCCACCAACCGAAACCCTACAAGCACCACACATACCTGTTCCGTCAACCATAATCGTGTTCAAACTGGCTTCGGTCGGGATATTGTATTTCTTGGTCGTAAGTGCCGCAAACTTCATCATGATCGCAGGCCCGATTGTCATACACATATCTACCTTCTCACGTTTGATTACTTCTTCCATTCCGGCGGTTACCAAACCTTTCCTCCCGGACGACCCGTCATCGGTCATTAAAATCACTTCATCTGAAAACTCACGCATTTGATCTTCAAGGATAATCAGGTCTTTTGTCCGGGCAGCCAAAACTGTAATAACCCTGTTGCCAGCTTTTTTAAAACCTTCAACAATCGGGAGCAAAGGGGCAACACCTACACCACCACCGGCACAAAGGACAGTCCCGATATTTTCGATATGGGTTGCTTTGCCCAGTGGGCCAACCACATCCCTGATCGCATCACCTTCGTTCAATGCCAGTAATTTGGCAGATGTGACACCTACTTTCTGGATAACAAGGGTAATTGTCCCCTTTTCGATATCGGAACCAGCTATTGTCAGCGGGATACGCTCACCTCTTTCATCAATTCGTATTATAACGAAATGCCCTGGTTTCCTTGATTTTGCAATCTCGGGAGCCTCAATGACAAGCTTTGCTACATTCTCTGAGAAAAACTCCTTTTCTACAATTTTATTCATCCTGTATTTTACCTTTTAATTTTGAAAAACGACAAATGTATGTAATTTTATTAGATATAAAAGAAGGAATCAAATTAAGGGATAAAAATTCTTATAAATCAATATGATATAGAAATAATTTATATCTGGTCTAATTTACAAATAAGGGTCTGCAGGAATTTTGAGGTTCAGGTTCAATCCCTCATCTTCCCATCGTTCATTATTTCGTCATATCAAGTACAGCGAAGCAATCTTCCTACTATGAAAGGCTACAAAGCAGTGAACAGCAAGTGCGGCAGCCGTAGTAACAAGGGGATTCCTCACGCTACCACGGGTGGCCGGCGCATTGGTTCGGAATGGCAGTATAGTAGTAAAGGGGAATCCGCCCACTATGAAACGATAAACGGCAATGAAAGGCAGTCGGAACATCAAACAGGTTGCTTCACGCCACCACCCATTTCGGTCCTTCAGTTCGCAAGACGTTGTTGGATTACTTCACTGTGATAACCGAAATCCTCTTTTTGCCATCCATCCTTATTTTTATTGGTTTTTTGAAACGGACATGGCGGAAGAAATTTGTTTTTTCCACCAGCTCCTGCCCGTCCAGCTTTTCATAAGTAATAAAGCTTCCCGATTTTTCAGGTTGAACCGAAAAATAGCCCACATTGGCCGAAGTGAGGTTGTGAAAAAAATGGGAACCCGAGGATGCATCCAAAGGATATCCCTTCAGGCTGGTCTCGACGATTACTTTTGCATTTGAAATCTGAGGCCAATCAACCGGGATACCGATCCATTTGTCGCGCGTTCCCCAACGGCCCGGCCCAATCAGGACATATTGTTTGCCGGACTTTATCATCTTTGCGTTTATTTGGGCAATCTCTTCCACCATTTCTTCGGTTTTCGATTTATCGAACAAAGAATTGTCAACATAAACAACATCCTTAATATCCTTGATCAATCCGCTTCCCATCCCTTTCTCGGCATACAGCACAATATCTTCCTGTTTTATCTTTTTCATGTCCACTTCATAATCCTGAGCTCCCCCGATCATAGGTTTTATTTGCAAAAGATAAAACGAGGTTTTGTAATCCTCGTCCCTGTTCAGGTCAATGGCAAATTCTATTTCAACCGGGCTACCCATTGCTTCTTTCACAATATCAAGCACGACTTCAATTGTTTCGGCCATAGGTGCATATTTATATTTCAGGACATCAGCAAAATCAATCACCCGGGGCCCGGGCTTATCTATCCCCGGCGTGATTACATTGTTGTTGGCATCATAAACAGAAGCACAATGCTTTAGTGTTCCATGCCTTTCGGCATCATAAATATCAAGTTTACAAAGACCTGCCATGTCACCTTCCAAAAGGTCGGGATTTTGATTTTTCAGGTTGACAGCAAAAAACTGGACCTGGGAATCCCGGATCTGGTCTTTCGTGCTGGTGATGGAAGTTGTGGGGTATTTTGGGGAAAACCGATACGCCTTTTCCCCCTCAACAACGTATTTCCCCAAACCGAGGGCTGCTACAGCAAAACCTTCTTCGGGTTTCATGTGGGCAAAAGGATAATAATTATAGGATTGCGCCACTCCACTTATATGTGGATAAAAAACCGTCCCGTATTCATTGCCCACGACCTCCTGGATTATGATGGCCATTTTTTCCTCCTCGATTTTATAGTTCACGGCCTTGATATACCCTCGGGCCACATCGGAATAAACGGAAGCATAAACCAATTTAATCGCATCCGTGACCTGTTTCAAACGGACACTCAGATCCGGATGGTTATTGGGCAAAAGGTAGGTCTCGAAAATCCCGGCAAAGGGCTGCATCAAACTATCTTCGAACAAGCCCGAAGAACGAATCGCTATCGGTGTTTTTATCAACTTTAAGAGTGACTTCAACTTGCCTGTCAAGGTTGGCGTAAGACTGGCTTTCAGAAAGAGTTCCTTGATCTTCCCGTAACAAATGTATTCGGTCTTAACATAATGGAGATCATTCCGATCGAAGAAATATTCAAATTCGTCCGTTCCGATAAAAGAGGTTTTCGGTGCCCGGATATTGATCCCTTGCACATAATTGGAAAAATCGAAATTATAAATAAGGGAATTGATAAACGCCAGCCCCCGGCCTTTTCCACCCATTGCCCCTTCTGACAAGGTAACGATATTGGTTTCGTCCAGGATGGCGGTTTCTTCAAAAGGCACTACTTTTCCCTGGTTCTGTTCGCCCCTGAATTTCTCGATTACGTTGATCAGGTATTTCCGAAGGGACTCAGGCTCCTTGAAATCGGTCGTCTTTTTGGGATGGAGGATTTTTGCGGCCTGGATTTCGCCCCTTGCCATCAACCACAATGAAAAATGGTCTTTTCGGGCATGATATAAAATTGATTCGCTGGGGATTGTCCGTAAATGTTTTTCGAAATCCTTTAACGATTTAACCTCAACCAGTTTTTTACCTTTTCCATCCCGGTAAACAAAATTCCCAAAACCGAGATAGTGCATGATAAAACTTTTGAATTCCTGGACGAGGTTTTCAGAGTTTTTATCAATAAAGGTAGATTTTAACCGATGGGCCTCTTCTGCCGAATCGGGATTGGAGGATTGGATAATGACCGGCATATCTTTCTTTTCGCCTCGAATGTGCTTTACAAGCTCAAAACCGGCCCTCTTGTTCATCTTGCCGTTTTTTTTGTATTTCACATCCGTGATGAGGCAAAATATATTGTCTTTGTATTTATTGAAGATCTCAATGGCCTCTTCATACGTGGTTGCCAATAATATTTTTGGCCTTGCCCTAAGTTTCAACAGTTTATACAAATCATCCGTACTCACATCGTCAATTATCCTTCTTGTTTGAGCCAATACGGTTTGATACAACAAGGGCAGGTACCTCGAATAATACAAGGGGGAATCTTCAACAAGCAATATCACCCTGACCAATCCTTTGTGCGTGTCATTATCGGCATTAATCCGGTCTTCAACCTGCTTGATCATGGCAAAAAATATCCGTGATTCGCCATTCCAGACAAATATGCTATCGAAGGAAAACGGTTTCCTTTTCTTTTCAAAAAAATCAATATCACTGTTGTTGTTCAATAGGAGAAAGACAGGGATATATGGAAATGCGTTTTTTATTTTTTTGCTTAAAACAACCGGTGTCTTTTTGTCCACACCAACCATGATAATTACAAGGTCGAAATGTTTTGAATTCAATTGTTCTTCTGCTTCTTCAACAGTTGAAACCCCTGTGATCCGTGGCAGGGAGGTAAGGTTCAATTGGGCATATTCACCCATTATCTGCTCCGAAAAATGGCCTTCCTTTTCAATAATGTAAGCATCGTAAAGATTGGCGACAAGCAATATCTCCTTAACTTTAAACGGCATCAGGTCATGGAAAATATCCCTGTCATAATTATTTTTATTGAGGAAACGTTGCAATAATTGCTTGCTTGTAATGCTACAAACATCCTTCTGCTTATCAGGCTTTATTGTTTTTCTGTTATAACCATGCCTTTTCAGTACCGCCTCGCCTTTAATACTGTTCAAATAGCCGGAAACGATATTGGCAAGGTTGATTATCAAGTCCCTTTCTTCTTTCAGGAAAGGGCCTTCGTCGGCTTGTGGAAAGCTTTTGGAATAATAAATCTCAATTCGGCCAATTTTATTGCCAATAGTTTCAAACTCCTGAATTAGTGCTTTTTCGGTTTTCAGGAAATTATTCGACCTGTATTCTTCATCATCAAATATAATCCTTGCAGAGGTAAATTCAGGGTACTGCCATCCGGCGGGAAGGATGTGGGCAATCTGCTGCAAGGTCTCTAATTTCGATTTCCCCTCTCTTATAATCGCAGTGGTCCGGTTTATCGTTGCAAGCTCTTTTAACCTTTCAAGGGTTTGTGATCGCAACTCTTCAAAACCGGGCTGGTTGACTTCTTTTTCTTTCATTTTAAATAATGTGGTGTTCTAATTCTTTATACGATTCTAAAAACACTTTCTCGCAAAACAACTCATTAAAGGGGAATTCTCCCGGGCATAAACTCACTAATACAAATTAATACCGGGCATAAAGTGAAAACCTTTCACGTTATATGTAAACAACCTAATCTTATAAGTAATTGCTGTTGTACCAATTATCGCATCCGGGATTTACAATTCATGGCTCAATTTGTATTTTTCCACCAATTCTAAAGAAAGCCCTGATACTTCTTTCGTAAAATCAATGATATAGTAGTTTTTGATTTTCTTTTTCAGCTGTTGAAGTTGCTGTTTATTGTCAACCCCTTCAATTAATTCCATAATAGAATTGGAAGAAACGGCAATATTCCCTTAACCAATTTCTTTTAATTTCTCAATAGTTGGTTTATAATATTTAAACCAATGGATAAAAATATTCGTTTCACATAAAACTAAATCCTTTTCCATGACTGATTCCTTATTTGTTCAATACTCTTTGGGTTGTCGGTCCACAAACCTGCAAAATCGGATATGGAAGGTTTTCCTTCAGGCACACGAATAGAGTTCGTAAGTATCGCATCTGTTGATCCTGTAACCTTATCTGCTATTTTCAGTTCGGTTATACCATTTAAGCTTTTCAAAAGCTCTAAAACAAAATCCACACTTTCATCTTTAAGTCTAATTGTTATTGTTTGCCTAAGGACTATTTTTTTATAACGCAATAGTGAAAACAAGTAATGCCTTGAAAAACAAAATTACTAAAATAGTATAGTGGTCAAACCATTTATTTCTTCTTTTTTCACTATCGACCTCCAAGGGTGTACGACATAACCAAAGGCAGGAAAGCGTTACACAATCCCCTGATCCAACATGGCATTGGCAACTTTAAGGAATCCGGCAACATTGGCCCCTTTTACATAATTGATATAGCCATCGCTTTCCTTGCCATGTTCCACACATGTTTTGTGAATGCTCTTCATAATATGGTGAAGTTTTTCGTCCACCTCTTCGCTGGGCCAATTAAACTTCATTGCATTCTGCGACATCTCCAATCCGGAAGTTGCAACACCACCTGCGTTTACAGCCTTTCCCGGGCCAAAGAGCACCTTATTGTTAAGGAGCACCTCAATGGCTTCGGGCGTGGAGGGCATATTTGCACCTTCTGCAACACAAGAGCACCCGTTCTTCACCAGGTTTTCGGCGTCTTCCTTATTCAATTCATTTTGAGTGGCACATGGAAGGGCAACATCACAAGGTGTTTCCCATGGATGTTTTCCCTGGAAGAAACGAGCTTCAGGGAACTCATAGGAATAAGGCTTTACAATGTCCTGGTTCGATGCCCTTAACTCCAACATATGTTCAATCTTTTCCCCGGAAATCCCATCCGGGTCAAAAATATATCCATCGGGACCTGAAATCGTCACAAGCTTTCCCCCAAACTCATTGACCTTTTGCGCAGCTCCCCAGGCAACGTTGCCAAAACCTGAAATACAAACTGTTTTGCCTTCCAGGCTTTCCCCTTTGGTCGCCAGCATTTCCCGGGCAAAATAAACGGCCCCATATCCGGTAGCTTCAGGCCTTATAAGGCTTCCTCCCCAATTTAATCCTTTCCCGGTAAGCACGCCATGATGTTCGCGGGTAAGCTTTTTGTACATCCCAAATAAATATCCAATCTCTTTTCCACCTACACCAATATCCCCGGCCGGGACATCCATTTCAGGTCCGATAAGTTTCCAGAGCTCAAGCATAAACGCCTGGCAAAAACGCATGATTTCCCTGTCCGATTTAGCTTTTGGGTCAAAATCGGAACCTCCCTTTCCCCCACCAATGGGCAAAGTTGTGAGGCTGTTCTTGAAGATTTGTTCAAAACCGAGAAATTTCAGGATGCTCAAATTCACACTTGGGTGAAAGCGCAATCCTCCTTTATAAGGCCCCAGCGCATTATTGAATTGCACCCTGTAACCCAGGTTAACATGCACTTTTCCGCTGTCGTCCACCCATGGGACTTTAAATGTCAATACCCTGTCGGGTTCGATTATCCTTTCGATAATCCCGGCAGATTCAAATTGGGGATTTTGATTGACCACGTCTTCAATTGATTCGAGCACCTCTCTTACGGCTTGCAAATACTCAACCTCGCTCGGATGTCTTTTGGCAAGATCGTTCATTGTTTTTTCAAGGTTCATGACAATAGATTTTAAAGGGTTGTTAAAAAATCATCTGATATTAATAAATCACAAATACACCAATTGCAAAAACTATTATGAATTGTTGCAAATAAAAACTAATTTACTGATTTTCATCAATTAAATCTATTGTTAATTAATTAACAATGGATTTAAAAAGTTTGCAAATGTGAACCTAATCCAAATACCATCCAAACAAAAAGGCAAAAATATTTCTTATTTAAAAATATTATATATTGTTATTTTTTTCACAAAGGTAAATAAGCCTATAATCCTTTAGTATCAGGCAATTCAAAGTTCAACAAGCTGTTTTGTTGACGAATTGCCCTAAAATTTCTTTTTGAGAATTAATAATTTTATTTAATATTGCGCCATATAAAAAACACTAAACACTAATTAGTTAATTTAAAGATAGTTACATTATGGCAAACGAACAATTATTAAACGATTTTATGGCAAAAGTAATTGCCAGGAATCCAAATGAAGCTGAATTTCATCAGGCAGTTGAGGAAGTAGCAATGACAGTCCTCCCTTTTATCGAAGAAAACCCAAAATACAAGGCTGCAAAAGTCCTTGAAAGAATGACGGAACCCGAAAGGGTTATCCTTTTCAGGGTGCCCTGGGTTGATGACAAAGGTGAAATCCAAATCAACAAAGGATACAGAATTGAAATGAACAGCGCCATTGGCCCTTACAAAGGCGGTTTGCGTTTCCATCCTACGGTAAACCTTGGAATCCTTAAATTCCTTGCTTTCGAGCAAGTGTTGAAAAACAGCCTTACCACACTTCCCATGGGTGGTGGTAAAGGTGGTTCCGATTTTGATCCCAAAGGAAAGTCAGATGCAGAAGTGATGCGCTTTACCCAAAGCTTTATGTCAGAATTGTTCCGTCATATCGGACCCAATACTGACGTTCCTGCCGGTGATATCGGGGTTGGTGGCCGCGAGATCGGTTTCATGTTCGGCCAATACAAAAGGCTCAGGAATGAATTTACCGGTGTTCTCACAGGTAAAGGAATTGAGTGGGGCGGCAGTCTAATCCGTCCGGAAGCCACAGGTTACGGACAGGTTTATTTTGCAGAGGAAATGCTGAAAACACGTGGTGACAGCTTAAAAGGCAAAATTTGTACGGTTTCTGGTTCTGGTAACGTTGCCCAGTATGCAACCGAAAAAGTTACTGAATTAGGTGGCAAAGTGGTTACACTTTCTGATTCTGCCGGGTTCATTTATGATCCAGAAGGAGTTGATGCCGAAAAACTTGCTTTCGTTATGTACCTGAAAAACGAAAAAAGAGGCCGTATCAAAGAATATGCTGAAAAATACGGATGTGAATATCACGAAGGACAACGCCCATGGGGCATCAAATGTGATGTTGCACTTCCTTCAGCAACACAAAACGAGGTGAACGAAGAAGAAGCCAAAACACTTATTGCCAATGGTTGTTTCGTGGTTTCTGAAGGGGCCAATATGCCTTCCACGCCAGATGCTATCAACGTTTACATCGAAAACAAAATCCTTTATGGCCCGGCCAAAGCTGCCAATGCAGGTGGTGTTGCCGTTTCAGGTCTTGAAATGTCGCAAAACTCAATGCGTTACGGATGGTCAAGGGAAGAAGTTGACACTAAGCTCCGCAACATCATGATCGACATCCATGACAATTGCGTGAAATATGGAACAGAGAAAGATGGTTATATCAACCATATGGTTGGGGCCAATATTGCCGGTTTCGTAAAAGTTGCCGATGCAATGCTCGCACAGGGAATTGTATAATTCTCCTGAATCCAATGAAAAATACCCCGGCAGAAATGCCGGGGTATTTTTTTGCCATGAACAATGATATGCATGGAAATATTTTACTACTTTAGCATTCCATTAAAACAACAGGCAAATATTATGGATATTAAAACCAAAAAACTTGAATTGTTAAATTGGATAATCCCAATAAAAACAATTAACGTCCCATTGTTAGTTTCTTGAATAAATTAATGTACCGTACGGGTATTATTTCCATACTTTTGTTCCACAATTCATCTATTATCTTCACCAATCTCACATTCATGGAAGATCGTTTTCTGGAAATCCTCAAAGAAATAAGATATGCGGCCCGGGAAAAAAGGCTCAAAGATTTTTCATTTTACCAAATTGAAAAAAAAACCGGGATTACCAAAAATGAATTGACCCAACATGTGAAAAGCAAGGCAGAACTGGTCGAAAAAATCCTTGACCTCGAAAGGCAAAAGTTTGAGAATATTTTCCTGGTGCATAATTTTGAAGGGGTAAATGCCATCGACATACTGTTTACCGTAAGCAAAGAAGTTGCAAATAACTTTCTGCTGGTAAGCCCGGCCATCACAATTCATTTGAAGGAAAAATACCCTAAAATCTATCAAGCCCATTTCGACAAGCGCCTTGGTTTTATTTTTGACAAAATACAGATCAATATCACCAAAGGGATCGACCAGGGCATATATCGCGATGATTTGAGCATCGAACTTTTGGCCCGTCTCTATTTAAGCCGCCTTATCGATATCCACAACCCAGACCTTTTCCCTCCAGAGAAATTCTCATTTGAAACACTTTTTGAAGTAATGTTCGAAGATCTCGTCCGATCCATTGCCAAGCCCGATGGCATTGCCTATTTTGAAAAGAAAAGAAAGGCGGTGAAATTTGAAGTGGATACCGTGAAAGGGAGTAAATAAAACCCAAAAACCGAAATATTTCCCTTGATATTTTTTTACCGTGTTATCACCCTGCCCATCAACCTGTTGATTTCCCGGCTCGTTTCCTTTAGGTTTTTCAGTTCATTGAGCAGGATAAGCAAATCTTCATCATTTTCCACTGCCTTCAATTTCTCCTGGTTTTTATGCACCAACTCTTCTATCCGTTTGGCCTTAAAAGACAAAACCGCATTTTCGACCGCTTGTAACAGTTTTCCCTTTTCAGTGGTCACAATAACACGGGCCACTTCCTCCCAGTTCTTGCTTAGCTCATAGGGTGTCGTCAGAAGGTCAATGGCTGCTTTCGATACTTTTTGGTCTTCATGGTTAATGAAATACTTATCCTCGGGGATTTCATCCTTCCCAAGCATTTCAGCATATTCATCAAAAACAAACTGGTATTCACCATTGTTGAACTTAATTTCATCGGCATTCAAATCATCTACGATAAACCTTGCGACCGATACGGTTTCGGTAGCGGGATGGCCATGCCCATCATCTACGTCAAGGGTCAATTCCTCATGGCCATAATTCAACAACAGCCGGATGATATCTTTTTCCTGGTACTCGGAATTGAGGAAGTCAACTTCGATTTGCTGATGGTCGGGTTGAGCTTCCACAAAAACCGGTGGCTGCGGTTCGGTAGGCGAAAGTTTGTTTTGCTTTTTGAATTTTTCACGAAGGCGTTTGTTCAGTTCGTTCATCAGGGTCTGCTCGCCAATATCCATCATGGAAGAGCATTCCTTTACATAGACCGAACGTGTGATCCCATCGGGGATAAGGGAAATACTTTGTACTATTTCCTTTATCAAACCCGCCTTCTTTACCGGATCGTCTTTAGTTTCTTTCAGGAGTATGCCTGTTTTGAAACGGATAAAATCCTTTGCATTGCCATCGAGGTACTCTTCCACTTCAATACTGCGGTGGCTCCTGACAAAGGAATCGGGGTCTTCTCCCGCAGGGAACATCACAATCTTCACGTTCATCCCCTGCCCCAAAATCATATCAATCCCACGGAACGAAGCTTTCAGCCCGGCCTCGTCGCCATCGTACAATATCGTGATATTGGGCGTATATCTCCTGATAAGCCTGATCTGATCTTCGGTGAGCGAGGTGCCGGACGATGCCACAACATTTTCAAAACCCGCCTGGTGCAATGAAATAACATCGGTATAGCCCTCCACCAAAAAGCAATTGTCCTTATTGATAATGGCGCTTTTGGCAAAATAAATCCCGTAAAGGCTTTTGCTCTTATTGTATATGTCCGATTCAGGGGAATTGATATACTTTGCGGCTTTTTCGTCCTTTTTCAAAATCCGTCCTCCAAAACCGATAACCCGCCCCGATAAATTATGGATGGGGAAAATTACGCGCCCTTTAAACCGATCGAAACGCTTCCCGTTTTTATCAATGGTAATCCCGGAAGCGGAAAGGAACTCCGGCTTAAAACCATTCTCCAGGGCATTTTTTGTAAAGGCGTCCCAGGAATCGGGATTATAGCCCAATTCAAATTTTTCGATGGTGTTTTCCCTGAAATCACGGTTCTTGAAATAAGAGAGGCCAATGGATTTGCCTTCTTCGGAATTCAAGAGTTGACCGGTAAAATATTTTTGGGCGAAGGCAGTAACGGCATACAGGTTCTCCTTTTCGTTCATGGCCTGGATTTGCTCCGGTGTCTGTTCGTCCTCCTCTATTTCGACATTGTATTTCTTTGCCAAATACTTGAGCGCTTCGGGATAGCTGTAATGCTCATGCTCCATGATGAAATTAATGGAACCGCCCGCTTTGCCACAACCAAAGCATTTATATATCCCCTTTGCCGGGGAAACCGTAAAGGATGGTGTTTTTTCATTGTGAAAAGGGCAAAGTCCAATATAATTCACCCCGCGTTTTTTCAAGGTGACAAAATCGCCCACGACCTCTTCCACGCGGGAGGTTTCGATAATGGTCTGTATGGTGTCTTTTGAGATCAATGGAATTATTTTTCGATAAAGAGGAAGCAAAGGTAAAAAGGAAATGGATTAAATTGGATTAATGTCATTATTGTTTTTCACAAATTCAATTTTGTCCTTGTTGGTGACAACACCAACAAGGGGCAACGGGTGACAACACCAATAAAGGGTATCTTTTAAAAAAACCATCCAGCAATATTTACTGAATTGCCTTTGAATATTTAATGCAATACTGACGAAATCAATCCAAAAAAAATTGCAAACTTGATTTCGATCTGTATAAACACCCTTTACCTCAATCGAAACTTGAAGCTTGACTTAAGCCTACTCCACAATCATCTTTTTTGAAACGGAACCCCCTCCGGAATCAACCGTATAGAAATAAACACCCGGTGAAAACCCACTCACATCCACGCTTATCTTGTTCATTCCGGGAAGGGCGGCACGAATGGTCTTAGAATAAACAATTTGCCCGGCAAGGTTCAGGACTTTCAATCCCAGCCCTGATTTTTTATGCAGGTTCACACCTATTACTGTGGAAGAACTTGCAGGGTTCGGGACATTTTGCAGAACATCATATTCGGCAAGTCTTTCCTGATCTCCAATACCAGTAAGACTGCTCATCACTTCCATCACATGGATTTTATTATCATCATAGGGATGCTGTCCCCCCCAAACTGCGGTTCCCGGTTCGGCATCGGTTTGATAAACCAGGAAAAGCGAATTATCCATATTTGGGGCACAGGAAGGATAAACACATTCATCAAAGATATGGACAAGATCGCTGGAAAGATCGGTAAACTCCCCCCAGTTTTCACCTCCGTCAAATGAAACCCGTGCCCATATATGCCTGAAATTTTTAATTCCGTTGTCAAAAGTTTCGGTCATTGAAGTATAGACCAGGAATATCCAATTCCCTTTAATCACCAGTTGGGGCATACTTGATAAGCCAATGTAATATTGTCCGTAATCTGATGTTATCAAATCAATCTCGCCATTGCCGTTCACGTCTTGTGTCCAGCCAATGAGATTATAGTCCTCAACCATTTCGGAACCCGGATCGCCATAAGGGCTCAAGGCGTTCAGGTCATTTGAAAAAGCCGGCATATTTTCGTTCCAATAACCTATACCGTCAACAAAAGGGAACCAATAGGTACCGCCATCATCCGTTAAGGACATATTGATCCCAAATGCGACATGTACCAATCCGTCATCGTCAATGGCAACACTTTGGGAACCATCCACACAATAAAAAGTATCGGTAGGTTCGCCTTCCCAGAAAGGATAAGGATTTTCCCAAATGATTGTTTGTTCAAAAGTTTCGCCGCCATCGGTTGATTTCATCAGGAACATATCAATGGAAGGATCGCCAACCACAAAAGCAAGGACATCCCCCTTTGGTTCTGCCCAGGCATAATTATCGGCTTCGAACCCAACATATTCATCGGAAGTCATTCCATCCAAGAACTCATTTTCAATACTCCAGGAATTCCCACCATCGGTTGACAAGGAATAAAGCAAAGCCCCGTCAACACCCTCATACGGTGTTCCCCCATGAGTTGAGGGCAATGTAAGTGAAAAGTGGTGGATACGGTTATTGTTTGGCCCGCTGGTAACGGTACGGTTCCACAAAATATAATCTTGTCCGGCAGGACCTGAAAGGGTAAAATAGTCCCAATCGCCTTCCCCTTTTGTATCCCTTGTGGAAAACTTGGTTCCGCTACCGGAAGTATGGGCTGCGACCAACTCCCCGTTTTCCCCATACGGGCAATAGGAAGGCCAACCTGTTTTTTCGTCTTCGATACGGGAATCAGGGATTTCGCTCCATACGTTTCCATCAAAATAGGAATAGCCCGTTCCCCTGTCACCAAAAGCCCCCACATCATCCAATCCTTGCGTCCACGTAGCGCCGATGGTATTGTCGATAAAAACGTAAATCCGGTTCTGCAAACTTGCGTTCGCCTGATCGTCATACCTCGTCATTCCCACTTGCGTTTCATTAATCGTAAAAAACGAAGGGGATTTTAACGGGATTACAGATGTGCCATTTTGAATGGCCGCTTCAAGTGGGGCTTCCTTTACAAAGGCCGCCTGGATGCGCACTTGTTTCGGGCTAACAGCCCTTTGCTGCGCAAAACCATAAATTCCAAAACAGGAAATCAACAAAATAGTAAATAGCTTTTTCATAAACATGGGATTTTAAGATGAAAAAAAACATTTTCGACTGACCGCAAATTCAAGCTTAAATGAAGTTGAATGCAAATCGCTTTGCAAAATAGTAAAAATATCAATTCACTATTGTAAAAATATGATTGAAGACAGGCATTAGGGACTTATTTCCCTGCCACAGCCAAAATAGTCCCAAGTGCGATTCCGAGTAGTGCTGCAAACAAGACCTGCATATCGGGTGGCAACAGGAACGTAATGGTGTGGGCCGGTATCCAGAAAAACGGAATGGTCTTTTTAAAAACAAAGCCCCACATCACCTGCCAGTTCATTTCCGACATGACTTTTCCCGGCTTCATGGGTTTGAGGAACCCACGCAAAGTCCCGCCATTGCTTACAATGTGTATATCGGACATTTTATGGAAAGTCATCATTACCGGGGCATAGATAATGTTCATGGCGAAACTGGTACTGAAAGCCACAATTAATTTTGATGTCCCAAACCCTCCTTTCATCGCTGTTGTAGCATCGCTCATTCCCATGTAGGCAAGAAAACTCGGTGTGCCCGTTGCAAAGATCATGAAAGCCAACTTTATGGTCAGCCCGATAAAGCCCCAAACCATGGCCCTTGGCAAAATCCCGAAACCGGCCTGGATGTATTCCCCGGTTTTTATACGCAAACCTATCAACTCGCCCATTGTTGCCAATATTGCGAATTTCACAAAAGCGGTCACCATTCCATGATCGTGATTGAAACTTTTATAAAAACCATATACATTACTGCTCAGGAAAAAAGGGAGAAACAGCAGGATTACAGCTCCCCAAAAAATAAAATCCGATTTCTTCATTTTAAAAGGGTTTGGACAAGTGCATTTTCCCATCCTTATTATCCTGCAAAGATAATGAAGCAAAATGATCTGTATATTGTTTTAGTTTTTATTTACTAAAATCTTTCTGTGAGAAATATTATAAGCCGTTTTTATTTCGATAACACAAAGGCCATTGCGAACTTGAAATAGGTTTAATGAAAACTCATTATTTCCCTCCAGCAAATTATAAGATTTCGTAAAAACACCTTGTCCATTCATGTTTACAATTTGAACACTTAAGTTTGTCTCAATTTCAGAATAATACGAAATATGGATTTCATCCCGGGCCGGATTTGGATAAATATTGACACGCTCATAGTTAGGGATGCTATCATTAAAAGAAAGCGAATCGCAATAAATATCCACATTTTCAATATGAAAGAAATCCTGAAGTTGCTTCTTGACAACACAAGGCCGTTTTCGGGAAAACTTCCGCATCCATTCAACATGGGAATAAAATACATCTATCTTTTCAGGAAGGCTCCAACGCTCAATATGCTCCGGCAACTCAATTTCGTACATTTTTTCAAACTCATCAATCCTGGAAACAATACGTTCGGTATTGAGATAGTTTTGGCTCACATATTCATAACGGTTCACAAAATCCTCCACAAAGCCGGGGTTTTCGATCAACTTCCTGAAAAGCAAAGTGGACCAGGGAGGGTTCAAAAGCGAATCTCCATTGATTGCAGAAATATGTTCAAACATATTGAATTCGTAACTCCCGAAAGTGGCATCCATATCAAGCAACTGCCAGCGCCACTTATTGTCCAGATCTGACGACCGCCAATATTCATAATTGTTGCCCGGCCAATCTATATTCGAGAACCAGGTTTCGATGATATAATAATCGATGTAATTGTCCAGGTCGATTTGCGAAGCCACATACTGAAAATTCTCATCTTCAGAAAGGGAATTGCCCTCCACAAATTCCATTAAACCCAGATAACCCAAGCTATCCCCATGGTTTACATCCCCAATCCCGGACAATTGATCCAAATTGTCCACATTGATATTGTAGTGCATTTCATAAAAAAAACCGTCCACCCTTTCACGTAAATTATGCACCCCCCAATATTCCCCGTTCAGGAAAACAACGACCGGCCTGAAAGCCACTGTCTTCACATTCAAGCCTTCGACCAGATCATGGATGAGCGGGTCTTTGAACATTGTAAACTCATGGGAAGACAAAGGTGTACGAAATACCAATCGTTTAAAACCATATTGAAAGGAGCCCTGAAAAACATTCGGGTTAAATGTTTCATTCCCATATTCTTTGCGGGCATACAGTCGCAATGATTTTTGTGGATACTCCCGGGATAAATTTCCGTGGATACGTATCCCGCACTCCTGGCTTAAAATCGTATCCCCCTCAGGGGAAAACATTTCGACATAACCCCTTCTTTCCCAAAATTTCCCGGTCATGTAATAATTCCCGGTTTTGTATATCAAAGGATCATAATGGATCCCCGGTACATAAATCCCTGTATCCTGTGCAAAAAGATGATTGCTGTCCAAAACAACAGAAACTACGGGAAATGAATATTTCCCTTGGATATCTGGCGAAACAAAATAGGTAAACGTTGAAATATTGCTCGAAGGTTTTTGATTCCGAAAACTGCAAGCCCTTAAAACCCTGGCTTTAAAAACAGGGCCTTGGGGAGGGTTCCAGGGATACAATGTGTTTTGCACCGGCGATGTACGGATTCCCGTAAAACCATTGGCCTCCCCTTCAAGGGAATTGATGGACAATGCCCCCGTAAATAAAAAAGTCCCCAATGAATCGGGGTGGGGATCAGAACCATTGAGCGTACAATAGATGGAATCGCCGCCATCGGAATTAATCGCAATATCAAAGGATTGTGCATAAAACCCGGATGGATGGGAACAATTGAGTTGGTTCAGCACATTGCTCTGGTTGTTGGAGTTCCAGGGGCTAAAGTGGTAAAACCGGACGAGGTTTGGGGCGGCATCGGGAAACCGCCCAAAGCTTTTGTCCGCTTCTATTTCAACAGCGGGAAAACTGTCCATAAGCAAACCGTTTTCGTTAAAAAGGTAAACTGCTTCACCAGAAGCACTGATTTTAAAGTTGGAATGAAAGTAAACGGAATTGCTGCGGTCTTTCGCGGAAGCAAACACAAGGATGAAATTATTGGGGTTGATGGAAAATTCGGGGAATAGCCATTTACCGGGATTGGAAATATCATCGGTAATGGACCAACCGAAAATACTTACGGCCTCTGAATCCGGATTGTACAATTCGATCCAGTCTTCAAAATCGCCATCTTCATCCGTAATGCTTACCGTATTGGACGACATGATTTCGTTGATGACCACTGTTTGGGCACAAAGCCGGGAAGCAGCAAATATCATCAATGTGCAAACGAACCAGGCTTTTATCATTTTTTCCAATTCAAATGAATGCTGGATTCAAGTCACCAATTACTATCAATTCCCAGAACCTAAAACAAACTTACAGATGTCCATTTGCTCAACAATTTCATTATTCGTTTAAACTCCAATCATAATCCATAAAACCGATTTTGGCATCTGCTGAAATTTTCGTTTTTGCAAAACCGTTCAGGAAACCGATCAGGCTTCCTTCTTTTGTGAAATCACCTTTGTACCAATCAAACAATTTTGAGATTTTGATATTGTCCACGGCAATTTCGTTTTTCTTTGGGTTATTGATAAACTTCACCCCTTGCTGATGTAGTTGCGCATCAAGTTTATCAGCATCGTAGGCCTCATTCAACAATGGGGGGCAGGATTTGGCGGCACACACCAAAGCAAAATGGATTCGGGGTTCATCAAATTCCTTGCGGATAATTTCGTGTTCAATATCGTTGAGGGAGTATTCCTTATCCCCTGCTTTCACAAAAACAATATCCCAGGGCTTTTCGATTTCCCGGATACTTTTCAAGGGATAATTCTTCAATATCAATGAAACCGTGGAAGCGTTGTAAAGGTTTATCCAATAGGTCAGTTTTTCATTTTCGCCCCATGTTTTTTCCGGGGTATTCTTGCCAAGTTTCCCGATATAGGTATTTAAAACATCCTCTTCTTTTTTCATTTCCCGATAGTTCACTACACCGTCTGCGCTTACATATTTCTGGAGCAGGGTGTTCCAGGCTGTGTGGTCAACATGGCCTGTTCCTGGATTTGCATTTGCGGAAAATCCAATGCCGAACAAGAGTGCTACTAATAAGGTAATCGTTTTTGGTTTTTTCATTTTACTAAGGTTTAAGAAGTTAAATAAGGTTTTTTTCTTGCTGTGTTGCTCTAAGGTTAATGGAATCAAATAAGGTTATTAAGTGCATTGATTCCATTCATTTTATTGATTACTGGATTTTCACCTTAGCTTTTAAGTCGCTGTTTTTCAAAAACCTTACAATTCACTTCAACCTACTTTTGATAAGCATTTCGAATAGCATCCTCGGCGGGTTTATTTTGGGGCGTGTAATTCTTATTGTTCGCACCGCCTGCCGATTCATGGTAATCGTACCATTTCCACAAAAAGCCCCCGGCAAACCATTCTTCCTTCCAGAATTTTTCATAAATGGCCTCATAAGCTATTTTCTGTGCTTCAAGATTGACCCCGCCACTATTGTCAGGGTTCCAGGGTTCATCGGCAAGATAGTCGATACTTTTATAACCATATTCGGTAAATATTACCGGAATATCAAATCCTTCCCGATAATCTTTTATTCCCTGATAATGCTCTTCCCAGCCACTCAGCAAATCTTCGAGCGTTGGGGTCTTTTTGTCTGAAAGGGGGAAGTAAGAATTGATGCCTATATAGTCCATTTTATCCCAGAAGGGGATATTATGGTAATTGTCCCAATTGCCCGAATAAGTGATTTTGCCTTTGTAAATGCTGCGGACAGTATCCGCCAATATATTCCAAAACTGAGGGCGCTGTTGGATGAAGTTTTTCAACTCAACTCCGATACTGAACACTTCAATATCGAGGGAATCGGCGAGAATCGCAAATTCCAGGATGTAATCCATATAATTTTGTTCCCATTGTTGCCAGTCCTCTTCCGATGACAATTCAAAATCACCGGTATATGCCCCATGAAAAAACCAGGTATGCGGTTTCAGGAAAACCTTCAAGCCTTTTTCCCTTGCAAGCTTTGTGCACCCAATAATCCCGGCTTTTCTTTCGCCCCACCATTGCCAGTTAATGTCCCACTGCAAATCCGGGCTCCCAAATTCCCCAAACGCAAAAGGCATTAAACATATATAATTTGAATTTGAATTTATCACGGGATCCAAGCCCGATGCGTCGATTTCGTTCACAGGCCCAACAAAACTCACTCCACACAAGCGTACAATCGATGATGGTGCGCCGGGATTGTCAAAATCGCCCACCACATCTTTGGTACACGATAAAATGATGAGCACCAATAAGGACAACAACAATATTTTACTTCCGTTTACTATTTTGAATACCATTGCTTAATCAGTTTTTCTACCGGTTTGTTCTGGGGTGTATAATCCGAATCGGCCATTCCACCTACATTTGCGTATTCGGGATGCCATTTCCAGAGAAAGCCCCCGGCGAACCATTCTTCTTCCCAAACGGCTTCGTAAAAAGCTGCATACGCATTTACCTGGGCTTCAAGGTTCACCTTCTTATCACTGTTCACATACTCAAGTTCCCATTGGTTCCCGGCCGTTCCATCGATACTCCGGTAGCCGTACTCGGTAAACAAAATCGGTCGTTCATACTTTGCGCTAAACTTTTCCAGGATTTTCGATTGCTGGCCCCATTTCTTCACCAATTGCTCCTTTGATGGGGTTTTTTCGTTGAGAAGGGGGAAATAAGCATCTATGCCGATGTAGTCAAGTTGGCCCCAAAACGAAATATTGTAATAGTTGTCCCAGTTGGCAGCATAGATCAGCTTGCCACTGTAATTCTTCCTCACCTCTTTGATCAGGCCAGGCCAAAACCCTTTCCTCAGGTTCACGGCCGTTTTGAATTCCACTCCAATACAATACATTTCGATGCTCAATGAGTCGGCAAAACGGGCCATATCCACCACAAATTTTGTGTAATTCTTCTCCCATGCTTTCCAGCCCTGTTCGTTTAGGTTGTAATCTCCCGGCCAGCCTTGTCCCGTTACCCAGAAATGTGGTTTTAAAAGGACTTTCAAGCCTTTGCCTTTCGCTTCTTTTGCCAGAAATGCAAGGTTTGAAGGCCTGTCGCCCCAATAATTCTCAATGGTATTATAATACACATTTGGGTCGCCGGGGGTCATAAAGGCAAAAGGGCATAGTGAAACATAGTTAGCGTTCAAATCCTTCATTGGCTTAATACAGTCATCGCCCACACGTTCAATTGGCGAAACCAGGTTCACCCCACGGATTTGTTCACTCGGCACTTCGTCTGGCGATCCGGCAAAAAAGAAGGGAAAAAACATGAAAAACAGGATATGCTCCATTTAAATACTTTTAAATGATTCGATGGGGAAAATTGGGAATCCAAAACATATACCAAATCAAGAAACGTCTAACACATTGGGGTTGAAATCATTTATTTATAAAATGACAAACACATCTCCCAAAAACAATAGGGATTTATGATATGTTGGGAAAAAGGAAAGAGATGCAAAACGCATGATTAAAATATGGCAGAAAGTTAAACAAGCAACAATGAAGATTCAATAAAAGAAATTTCAAAATTCCCTTTGCTTATTCAAAAAAATATTCCGTTCTTTGCACTCCTTTTTTAAAAACAGATATAAAATATAAAGAGATGTCACGTATTTGCCAGATAACAGGAAAGAAAGTCATAAGCGGAAACAATGTTTCCCACTCACATAGCAAAACAAGAAGGAAGTTTTATCCCAACTTGCAGACCAAGAAATTTTATATTCCCGAGGAAGACAGGTATATCACTTTGAAGGTTTCCACATCAGGTATCCGCAATATCAACAAAATGGGTATTACGGCTGCCATGAAGGACGCTAAAGCCAAAGGGTATTTATAAGGATCGGGTTTTCTTATCGTAAAAATATTTTTGCTGTTACATATTGTGTAACAGCATTTTTTTTATCAGTATGCTTGGAAAGGAAGTGAAAATAATTTGGTGAAAACACCGTTAATTAACATCCATTTCGATAAAGAAATATATATTTGCAGTTAATGTACAGCATCAGGCTTATCGTCATATTATTGTTGTTTTTTTCCTCGGGCAAAATACTCCTTGCCCAGGAAGAACCAGAAGAAGACCTTGTCCAGTTCTCGGGAATCGTGGTAACGGCCGACAGCATTAAACCCGTATCCTATGCCAACATTATGATCGAAGGCACCTGGCGCGGCACCATTGCTGATTTTTATGGGTATTTTTCTTTCGTGGCAAGGATAAACGATACTATCTCCTTTTCCGCAATGGGTTATAAAAAGAGTGAATTTATTATTCCCGATACAATTACGGGCAACCGCTACTCGTTGATACAGGTAATGTCGAACGATACGATTACTTTAGCCCAAACCGTTATCTACCCCTGGCCATCAAGAGAGGAATTTGAACAAGTGTTCCTTACCGCAAAAATCCCCGATGATGATTATGAAAGGGCAAAGAAAAACCTGGACATGAAGAATTTGCGCAAGATCATCCGTGAATACCCCATGGACGGAAGCATGAATTACAAATACTCGATGCAGCAACGAACCGACCGTTTATATTACATAGGACAGACCCAACCCATTACCATCCTGAACCCTTTTGCATGGGCACAATTTATCAAAGCCTGGAAGGAAGGGAAATTTAAACGAAAGGATTGAGAGGGATAGAGGGTTAAAAGTTAAAGAGTTAGGATTTGAAACAGCTATGGTTAGGGCTTAAGTGTTGAAATATTACGAATTAAAAGAAATTAAAGAATAAAAGATATAGATCAAATATGCTATTCAGAAACCTGGTTTTATTATTTCCCCTATTTATTGCCACAGCTGCTTTCGCACAGGAAAAAGCAGTTATCTTTGGTCGGATCACCAATCAAAAAGGAAACGCAGTGGAATTGGCCAACATTGCCATTTCCGGTGTTCCTGGCGGTACCATAACCGATAAAAAAGGCCGTTATGAATTGGAAGTCCCGGCCAATCGCGCCCTCTTTATCTCTTTTACGTATATGGGCTACTCCAAAGAGGTGGAAAAGGTAAACCTGAAGCCGGGCGAAAGGAAGGAGGTCAACAAAACACTTGAGATTTCAACCATGGACTTAACAGAGGTGGAAGTTGAGGGCGAACAATTGCGGGCAGGAAGCATGTCGAGGATCGACCCAAAAATAGCTATCAATTTCCCCAATTCAAGTGATGCGATCCCTGCAATCTTGAAAACTTTACCCGGTGTTTCTTCCAATAACGAGCTCAGTTCGCAATATTCTGTTAGGGGAGGGAACTTTGACGAAAACCTGATTTATCTGAACGATATCGAAATATACCGCCCTTTCCTCATCCGTTCAGGACAACAGGAAGGATTGAGCTTTGTCAATTCCGACCTCACCTCCTCCCTCCTGTTCTCGGCTGGTGGTTTTGATGCAAAGTATGGCGATAAAATGTCTTCGGTCCTCGACATCCAATATAAAAAACCCTATGAATTTGGTGGTTCTGCCTCCATCAGTTTATTGGGTGCATCATTCCATGTGGAAGGCATGGCTGCAAAAAAAACGGAGGGAAAGGCCGATAAAAACAAATTCACTTACCTCCTTGGCGTGCGTTACAAGACTAGTAAGTATTTGCTGAACGCATTGGAAACAAAGGGCGATTACCAACCTTCTTTCCTCGACATCCAGAGTTTGCTGACCTATGATATTTCAAAAAAACTGGAAGTATCCCTTTTGATGACCGTTTCACAAAACCAGTTCCGGCTCATTCCAGAAAGCCGCGAAACCGATTTTGGAACTGTTCAGAATGCCAAACGACTCAACATCTATTTTGATGGGCAGGAAGCCGATGAATATCTCACATACCTTGGTGGGCTTACGTTCACCTATAAACCAAACCGGTACACCAGGCTCAAACTCATCGGATCAGGTTACAATTCCAAGGAGAGCGAGACCTATGACCTAATGGGACAATATTGGATCGGACAGGTAAGCACTGATTTTGGGAGCGAGAATTTTGGCGATGTCGTGGAAAACCAGGGAGTGGGCACACAATTGGAACATGCCCGCAACCGGATGGACATCAATGTTTATAATATTGAGCACAAAGCTACAATTGAAAAAGGGGAAAACCTGATACAGTGGGGCTTGAAATTTCAACATGAAAACGTGACCGATGAAATGCGCGAATGGACAATGATAGATTCGGCGGGATATACACAACCACGCCCTCCTGATTCAATTGGATATGTTTATCCTGGAGCGCAGGTCAATTATGCTTTTGAGATGATGGATTACATCAAGACAAATGCAAACATCACGTCCAACAGATATACAGCTTTTGCCCAAAATACCTGGACACATAAATCAGATAGTTCAATGCTTTTGGTTACAGCGGGTATCCGTGCCAATTATTGGGATTTCAGCCAACAAATTGTCGTGAGCCCACGGATAACAGTATCTTACAAACCAAATTGGAAACGGGACATGATGTTCCGGTTTTCGACCGGATATTATTTCCAGCCTCCTTTTTACCGGGAGATAAAAGATATTGACGGAACACTCAATTATAATCCCAAAGCCCAGGAATCCATTCATTTTGTTTTGGGGAGCGATTTGAACTTCAAGGCATGGGGCCGCCCCTTTAAATTCATTACCGAAGTATATTACAAATCCCTTAACCGTTTGATCCCTTATATGGTGGACAATGTGAGAATACGGTATTATGCTTTTGACCAATCGCATGGCTATACCACCGGGATTGATTTTAAGATAAACGGTGAATTTGTACCGGGCATCGAATCATGGGCCAGCCTGTCGGTTATGAGCACAGCTGAAAATGTGGACAACGACGATTATATCAACAGCGAGGGAGTCAAGGTAAAGTCAGGTTTCATTCCCCGTCCAACAGACCAAACGGTGAACTTTAGTTTGTTTTTCCAGGATTACCTTCCCCGCAACCCGACCTATAAAATGAGCCTGACACTGATCTTCGGAAGCAGCCTCCCTTTTGGCCCACCTGACAGTCCGCGATACAAGCAAACCCTCAGGATGCCACCTTACCGCCGGGTTGACATAGGTTTCTCTAAAGAACTCATTGGAGAATATAGCCGTTTTTCAACCAAGAACCCTTTACGTGGATTCAAGTCCGTTTGGCTTACACTGGAAGTCCTTAACCTTTTACAAATCAACAATACGGTTTCATATACCTGGGTAACCGATGTCTATGGCGAAATGTATGCCGTTCCCAATTACCTTACCACTCGACAGTTGAACATTAAGTTGGTTGCGAGGTTTTAAACTCACACACCAACGAGGTCACATTCTCACACCAACGAGGTCACATTGAGCCTGTCGAAATGTGTTTCAAAGCTCAACATGACCATCTTAAAAAAAGATTAGATTTTTTCTAATCCACCATATACCCGTACTTGAAATCGGTGGGCGAAATCAGGGTTTCCTTGATTGTCCGCGGGCTTACCCAACGTAGCAGGTTGAGGGAACTTCCTGCTTTATCGTTTGTTCCCGAGCCACGTGCCCCTCCAAAAGGTTGCTGGCCAACCATGGCACCACTTGGTTTATCGTTGTAATAAAAATTGCCGGCAGCATAGCGCAACGCCTTGCAAGCTTTGACAATGGCATATTTATCACGGGCAAATATGGAACCTGTAAGTGCATAAGGGGAAGTGCTGTCGCAGAGTTCAAGTGTTTCATCAAATTTGTCATCTTCGTAAACATACAGGGTCATTACCGGCCCGAATATTTCCTCTTCCATCGTTTTAAAATGTGGGTCCGTCGTAAGGATAAGCGTTGGTTCAATAAAATAGCCCTTTGACTTGTCCCCGTTCCCGCCAGCAATAATTTCAGCGTCCGCCGATTCATTTGCATATTTTATGTAAGACATGATATTGTCAAAAGAGCTTTCATCAATAACCGCATTGATGAAATTATCCAGATCGGCCACATCACCTATCTTCATGGCTGCTACTTTTTCGATAATATGTTTCTTTGTCTCCTCAAAAATGGATTTTGGGATATAGGCACGTGAAGCCGCAGAGCACTTTTGGCCCTGGTACTCAAAAGCACCGCTTACGATGGCCGTTGCCAGCTCGATGGGATCGGCGGAATTGTGCGCAAAAATAAAATCCTTGCCACCTGTTTCGCCCACGAGTTTCGGATAGGATTTGTAATTGGCCACATTGTTCCCGACCGTTTTCCATAAGTGGTTGAATGTAGCCGTGGAACCTGTAAAATGGATCCCTGCCAAATCACGGTGATGCAGGACAATATCACCGATCATCGCCCCGGAGCCCGGAACAAAATTAATGACACCATCGGGCATCCCGGCCTCCTTGAATATCTTCATCAAATAATAACTCGATAAAAGTGAGGTAGTAGCAGGTTTCCATACGGTGGTATTTCCCATCATCACAACAGAGGTATTGAGGTTGGAGGCGATGGCCGTAAAATTAAATGGGGAAACCGTAAACACGAAACCCTCAAGTGAACGGTATTCCAATCGGTTGATATTGTTTTCACCAAGGCCCGGTTGATTATTGAATATCTCTGAAGCAAAATGGACATTGAACCTCAAGAAATCAATGGTTTCACAGGCAGCATCAATTTCGGCCTGATAGGCATTTTTATTTTGTCCCAACATGGTGGCGGCATTAAGGACATAACGGTATTTTTTGGAAATCAAATCGGCAGCTTTGTACATAATGGATGCCCGCTCGATCCATGATATATCCATCCATAGTTCTTTCGCCTTCATGGCAGATTCGATGGCCAGTTCCACATCTTCTTTTCGTGCTTTATGAAAGGTTGCCAAAATATGTTTGTGGTCATGGGGCATCACCACATTTGCCGTATTGCCCGTTTTAATCTCTTTCCCACCAATTATCAAAGGAATTTCGATTTGCTGACTGCTTTGCCTTTCAAGCTCTTCCATCAAAAGTGTACGTTCGTTGCTTCCAGGAAGATAGGTCTGGACAGGTTCATTCTCAGGTTTTGTAAAATCAAATATTGCGTTGTTCATTTTGTGTATATTTTAAGTAAAAACAATAATTCGATTTGCATATTCGTGCATATCGAATGTGAAAATAATTGCCGGCAAATTACGCTCACCGACAAATCACTTATTCAATCGCTGTAACAAAGAAATATCTTATTTGTTTATCCGAGACGAAAGAAAAACCATTTATTTTGTTTATTTTTATGTCCTTAAACTTTTCCGGCAAAAATGACACAAATCATCAAGGATTATTACATCGGGCACAAATCACTTTTTGAAGAAAACTTCCTTCTTGCCAAAGAGACTTCCAATGCCGGGGCCATACACAAAATGCGGACAAGCATGAAACGGCTGAGGGCCTTGTTCCAACTTGTGGAAGTTTTGACGGATGGAAAATTCATTGCCAAAAAGCAATTGAAAAAAGGGAGGAAGGTATTCAAGTCTGTGGGCGATATCAGGGAATTGCAGGTGGAAGAAATGCTTGTTTATGAATATGAAACAAAGCTGTGCCTCAAATTTATCGATTACAGCGAATACCTTATCGAAAAAGGGCAAAGGGAAATCACCCATTTAAAACAAAGCCCCCTGGCCGGAGATGACAGCTTATTTGATGATGAATCATTTGACGAGGCCCTGAATTCAATCAACCAAGAAGAAATACAATTAAAAGCCCGCAGTTTTGTCAAACAAAAATCAAATGCCCTTATCAAGCTTAACGAAAAAGGGAAAACCATCAAACGAATCCATAAAAACAGGACTATCCTAAAACAGCTTTATTATTTATACCCCATACTCATTGAATTATCGGGCTGGCACCAAATCCTGGGAATGTCCCCCGAAACCATGCGGGAAAGAGAACAGCAAATCGGCAATTGGCACGACAGGGTAAACTCCCTCCATTATTTGAACCATTTTTTTGATGCAAAAGATGGAAGGGGCACAGATGACTACATAGAGCTTAAGAGGTATATCGTTTCTGAAAGAGACCAAATGAAAGATGAAATCACAAAACACCTTTTCAACATCCAGACGGCTTTGTGGGACTATGATTGACTACGATACCGAAAAATACCCTTCCAATTCTTTCAGTGTCCCCTGGCTCGTTTTTATGTCGTGGATGATCGCCCCTTTTTCGAGGACGGCGATCCGGTCGCAAACTTCGGTAACATGTTTCAGGTCGTGGCTTGAGACGAGAATCGTAATTTCCTTGTCACTTTTCAGTTTATTCAATAAGTTCTTTAGGCGGATCTGGGTGGATGGGTCAAGGCCGTTGAAAGGCTCGTCAAGGATCAGCACTTCAGGTTTTGCCATCAATGCTGCAGCAATTCCCACTTTTTGCCTGTTCCCCTGGGAAAAATCACGGATATACTTTTTCTTCCCCAGTATTTCGTCATTGAAGAAACCGGCAAAATCCAAATAGAACTTTTCAAGGTCGCCTTTTGATAAACCATAGATCCCGTTCAGGAACTCAAAATATTCTTCGGGCGTCAGGAAATCAATCAGGAAGCGTTGATCGAGATAGGAACCGGTATAATACTTCCATTCATTGCTTGTTTTTACATCTTTGCCATTGGAAAGCACCGTTCCCGAATTCGCCCTGATCAAATCAAGGATCAACCTGAACAAGGTGGTCTTCCCTGCGCCATTGTTCCCCACAAGCCCAAAGCCATCACCTTTGTTTATCTTCAACAATGAAATATCCAATACGGTTTCACCTCCATAAACTTTTGTAAGATTTTGTATTTCTATCATGATTATGTAATTGTAATTTACCTTGTGTAATTTGCACCACGTGCGTAATTCGCTTCGCTGTAATTTGTTGTAATTTACTATGCCATAACTTACCAATTCATCATTCCCTAAACCCGGCCGCCATGACATGTTTCCTTTTTAAAAACTGTTTTAACACAAGACTGAGCATGGATTTGTGGAACAACAAACCAGCAATCCCAATAGCGCCAATGAACAACAAGCCAGCCCTGGAATATCCCAATAAATTAAAGGGGACATAGATCAAAACCGGCAATAAGAATGCTGGCAACATCGAAAGCCAGTGTGTTGCCCCCAAGCCCTGATAATTAAAAGCCGCGCCCCGGCTCAAATCCATCCTCTTTTTTGTGAACGTGGCAAAATAGTACAGCACAAAAGAAAGAAAACCAAGATTGTACAACCAGGTCATCGTGTTTATCAACAGGATATCGGTACTGAAAAAAACATACGGGATGGTTATGATATAACTGATCGTTGACACCGTGACCGCCAGAATGTATTTCGCCTTTATATAGGCTTCAAAATCCCTGTAATTTGCAAGGATATTATCAAAATAATTGCTTTCGTAACTAAAACAATAATTCAGGTAATTCATCATCATCCCGCCCGTCATGAAAATCCCCACAAAAATCAGGAAGCTATAACCATTATTAAGCTGCTGGTTTGGATAGAAGACCAAGCCATACCCAAGAAATAAGGGCGCCATAAAAATTATCGAACGTGTCCGTTTGTGCCTCCAAAGCAATCGTAGGTCCAAGGAAATAAAACGCCCGGTCAACCCAAGTGTTTTTAAATATTTGATATTGGCCAGCGAATCGACTTTCCCCTTCTTTTTCGAAATGATTTCATCGGGGTAAAGCTTCGCCTTCAGGAAAAAACAATTGAGGGAATAGGTGAATATTAAAATTACAAATACAGGCAGGAGAAACAAATAGTTCTTTAATATCAACCCAAACACCTGTGATGAAAGGGCAGTAAGCGAAATAACCCCAAAATAATCAAACAGGATAAATGCCACCAAACCCAATCCGAAAAACCCAACGATGGAAGGCTTGTTGGCAAGTTGGCGCTTTATATAGGTCGCCAAAAAGTTGTTGCTAAAAATAAGCAAGACCATCATCACAGCCCAAGCCCAGGCCGTTGCGACCGAATAAGCCGGGGCAATTACCTTAAACGCAAAAGGGAAAAACACGAGCCAACTCAGATAATTCCCTATGGCAAAAATGGATTTGGACGAAACATAATGGACAATGGCCGATTTTTTAATGGGAAGGTGCAAATAGGTTTCGATGTTCAGCGTGGGAAGGGATTGCATAAAAAACCGGATAAAAAATTCAAAGGCAAAATAATAGATGATTATCCCATTGAATACCATTATCGGGTCTTTGTCGGGAAAAAGTTCCATCAAGATTTTGTCGATAAAAAGACCTAGGACAAGCAAATAAAGCAACATGATACCAACAAGTATCCCTAAAAGGATATTCAGGACAATGTTTTTTTGCCAGAAGGGGGAACGTGTCATTTCTTTCCATTGATGACGAAGAAAAAATCTGTAAACCATATGCATAGATTAAGAAGACAAATCGTGGTCAAAAATTATGCTATGAAAATCAAATTCCTTGAAACCAGAAATTTAACATGTGTTTTGATTCTCAAGGCAAATAACAGGTGTAATATCATCGAACACGGATTGTCCGTTCCCGAACAAAAAAGTTAAATCCAACCTTTCAATTTATAGTAAACTATTGCCACATATTCTTTCAGAACCAATAATTCGTAATTCAGGTAACTCCACATATTGTACCTGACCGAGAGGTTAAGGCCTTTCATTTTACCCTTGCTGCCCAATTTTTCCTCGTCGATGGGTTTTTCAAAAGCCGCCATTGAAAACACACGTGGAAAACCGGCCTTTTCGTAGGTCTTAACAGCCCTATAAACATGCTCGGGAGAAGTCACGATCAGGATTGACAAATCACTTTTATCAACCTCCGGCATTTTCCCGATATTGATTGCCTGCGACCAAGTATTAAAACCCAATGGTTCAAAAGCAATCCTCGTCGAATCAACGCCTTTCAGGATCAGTTCCCTTGCCATCAAGTTCAACTGCAACAAACTATCTACCCCCGTATCATAAGGAAGTGCGATGATTATCCTGGCATCGGGAAAGTGATTGGCGGCAATTGCCCCATAATATGTCCTTATCAATCCATCTGCACATGGCATCCCGCTCCCACCGGGGATTACGATAACATCGGGATTGCCCTTTAACTCCGAGTTCACGATCCCCAACCCATGATAGGCATAGTATGGGATATCTGTAAAACTCAATAAGAGCAGGACAAAAGCCAAAACCCCACCGAGGCAAAAAAACCATTTTACTATTTTAACTATAGCCCTTTTCATCCTATTATTTATTCAGTTTCTCATTTTCACTATGGCGCTGTGAATCCCTGATCGTTTTCTTCTCAAGGTTTTTCTTCAATGCTTCGGTCAAGTCCACCCCGGTTTGGTTGGCAAGGCAAATCAAGACAAAAAGCACATCGGCAAACTCATCGGCCAGGTCAAGGTTCTCATCCGATTTCTTGAATGACTGTTCACCGTACTTTCGTGAAATAATCCGGGCCACCTCCCCTACTTCCTCAGTAAGGATGGCCATATTGGTAAGTTCGTTGAAATACCTTATGCCTGTGGTGTTTATCCACTTATCAACCGTGTCCTGTGCTTCTTTGATTGTCATGATTATTTTTATTCTGAAACAATTGTACAAATATGGGTATTTTTGCCGAAACTTGTGATGAAATCATTGAATCATTATAGTATTGAAGCCTTGAAGCATTGAATTATTATAGCCTTGAAGCATTGATTCATTCACGCATTGAAACACTATCCATGACAGAAACCCGAACATATATTGCGAAAACCTTTTCCGGCCTTGAAGAAACCCTATGGAAAGAATTAAGGGGCCTTGGGGCAAAAAACCTGAAAACCATCAACCGCGGGGTACAGTTTGAAGGCAATACCGAATTGATGTACAAAGCAAATTACCAATGCCGCACGGCACTCAGGATTCTGATGCCCATCGCTAATTTCCAGGCAAGGGACGAACAACAGCTTTATGATGAAATCTTTAAAATAGACTGGGAGCAATATATCCGTTTAAAAGGGACTTTTGCCATTGACGGCATAACAAGTTATTCCAATATCAACCATTCGAAATACCTTGCCCTTAAATCGAAGGATGCCATTGCAGACCAGTTCCGTGGAAAATTCGGAAAGCGCCCCAATGTCAATACGGACGACCCGGACGTAAAAATCAACATCAGGTTGTTCAGGAATGGGTGCAGCGTATCGCTTGATAGTTCAGGGGAATCGTTGCACAAAAGGGGTTACCGACTGGAAACCGGCCCGGCGCCCATCAACGAAGTTTTGGCAGCGGGCCTTATCCAACTCAGTGGTTGGGACGCAAAAAGCAACTTCATCGATCCCATGTGCGGTTCGGGGACCATCCCCATCGAAGCGGCTATGTTGGCCCTGAATATCCCGGCTGGGTTTTTCAGGGAAGAATTCAATTTTGAACGTTGGAGCGATTTTGACGAAGGATTATGGGAAAAAGTAAAAGCGGATGCCAAGAAAAACGAAACTGGTTTTACCCATCAAATAATAGGCTCCGACCGTTCCGGAAAGATTTTACAGGTTGCCCGTCAAAATGTAAGATCGGCCAATCTTGAAAAACAGGTAAAATTATGGCTTGGTTATGTGGAAGACAGTGAACCGCCGGAAGGGAAAGGAGTAATGATCACCAATCCACCCTACGGGGAAAGGATCAAAGTTGACGACATCAATAAACTTTACAAAGGGATTGGTGATAACCTGAAGAAAAACTATGCCGGCTATTCCGCCTGGATTTTCAGTTCCGATGAGAATGCCTTGAGGCAGGTTGGCCTAAAACCATCAAAGAAAATCAAGCTCTATAACGGCCCCATCGAAACCTCATTCTGCAAGTATGAAATATTTGAAGGGAGAAAAGAGTGGTTCGAGAAAAAGGAATTGGAGAAGAACAATGATAACCCCAACAATACCAATACTGAAAAACCAAAGAAGAAAAGGAAAAGGATTGTAAGGGAATAAGAAGTCTTTATCGAATTGGATATTATGAGTTGCCAGGCCCTTCAGGGCTGGGAGAACTAAAAACAGAAACAATGAACAAAATAATATCAAATAATAACAACCTGCTTAATTCGATCGTTTCACTTATTGATAATGCTCGTAACAGGGTAGCTGCAACAATTAACAGTGAACTGAGCTTTTTATATTGGAATATTGGGAAACAAATAAGCGAAAACATACTGGAAAACAAAAGGGCCAATTATGGCAGCCAAATAATTGCAGGATTAAGTAAAGATTTAACCCAACTTTATGGAAAGGGGTACAGTAAGAGGAACATCCATAACTTCTTGAAGTTTTACGAGTTATATCCAGACATTCAAATTGTGCACTCACTGGGTGCACAATTGAGTTGGACACATATACGTAATTTAATTACCATTGAAGATAACTTAAAAAGAGAATTTTACATTCAACTATGCAAACACGAACGTTGGAGTGTCAGGACTTTACAGGGGCGAATAAGTACAATGCTCTATGAACGTACCGCTATCAGCAAAAAACCCGAACAAACCATTATTGACGATCTTAGCCAGTTGGAAAGGGAAAAAAGGATTACCCCCGATTTAACTTTTAAGGATCCATATTTTCTTGATTTTCTGGGATTACATGACACTTACAGCGAAAAAGACCTTGAAAGTGCAATTCTTAAAAACCTTCAGGACTTCATTTCGGAATTGGGAAGTGATTTTGCTTTTTTAGCTCGGCAAAAACGAATTATCATTGACAATGAGGATTTTTACATTGACTTATTATTCTATCATAGGGGATTGAAAAGGCTTATTGTCATAGATTTAAAGTTGGATAAGTTCAGGGCTGCATACAAAGGGCAAATGGAACTCTACTTGAGTTGGATGGAGCAAAACGAAATGCGTGAAGGAGAAAACAAACCAATTGGGATAATATTGTGCAGCAAAAAATCACCTGAACAAATAAACTATCTGATGCTCGAAAACAACAAACAAATTAAAATAGCTGAGTATTTAACTAAGTTGCCCGATAAGAAATTGCTTGAACAAAAACTGCAAGAGGCCATCATCTTGGCAAAAAACCGGTTAAATCAATAATGAGTTGCCCAGCCCTTCAGGGGGGGAACAAAAACACAAACAATGGACAAAATAAAAAAAATTGGTGTACTTACCTCGGGTGGCGATTCCCCAGGGATGAACGCTGCAATACGTGCTGTTGTACGCACAGGAATCTACCATGGCCTGGAGGTTTACGGGATCATGGACGGTTATAACGGATTGATAAGAAACGAATTCATCCACTTAAAAACCCATTCCGTATCAAATATCATCCAGAGGGGCGGCACCATTTTAAAAACTGCCCGCAGCATGGATTTCATGGAAGAAGCCGGACGGCAAAAAGCTTATGAGCATTTAAAGATGCATGGGCTGGATGCCCTTGTCGTTATTGGGGGAAACGGCACTTTTACCGGGGCCAATGTTTTTATCAATGAATATGACTTCCCGATTATGGGCGCACCAGGTACAATTGACAACGACCTTTACGGAACCGACCTGACCATTGGTTACGACACGGCCGTGAACACGGTCATGCAAGCCGTTGACAAAATCCGTGATACGGCCGCTTCCCACAACCGTCTTTTCTTTATCGAGGTCATGGGACGTGATGCCGGGTTTATTGCCCTTCGCAGCGGAATTGCCACCGGGGCCGAAGACATTCTCGTACCTGAAACTGTCACCTATATTGATGAGCTGGTCGAAATACTGGAAAAAGGCTTTCGGCACAATAAAAAGTCAGGGATCATTATCGTTGCCGAAGGGGACGATGCCGGAGGTGCTTTCGAGATTGCCCGGAAAGTGAAAGAGAAATATGACCAATACGACACACGTGTGACCATACTCGGGCATTTGCAACGAGGTGGTTCGCCCACGGCAACCGACAGGATTTTGGCCAGCACCCTTGGCTACGGGGCAGTTACGGCACTTCTGGAAGGCCGACGTGGCGAAATGGTCGGATTGTTGAACCGGGAAATCGCTTACACTTCGTTCGAAAAAGCCATTAAGCACCACAAAGGGATCAAGCAGGAATTGCTGGACATTGCGAGGATACTTTCTACGTAAGGCAACAAGATACTTAAAAAGCAATACGAATAATTTGTTTTGCAAAAAATGGAGATACAACAAATAACAGGCTTAATAGCACAGGGCGAAGGTAAGAACCTTGAGTTTAAGGAAAGTTCCATCAAACTACCAAACAATCTCTTTGAGACTGTTTGTGCGTTCCTGAACACAGAAGGTGGGGATATAATACTTGGTGTTTCCGATGATGGGAAAATTACCGGTATAAATAAAGATGCCATCTCAAGACTCAAAAAAGATATTGCAAACCTTTCGAACAACACGCAAAAGCTAAGTCCTGTTTTTATGCTTGGTGCTGAGGAAATTAACATAAAAGGAAAACTAATCTTATTTATTAAAGTCCCTGAAAGTTCGATGGTACACAAAACCAACAATGAGGTGTATATCAGGAATGAAGATGGGGACTATAAAGTTATGCAGATTGAAAAAATCGCAGAAATCGTTAACAGGAAAAAAGGATACTTTAGCGAGCAAACTGTTTACCCTTATATTAAGTTTGAAGATTTTAATATTAATTTAATCAAACGGGCAAAAGCCCTGATAGAAAACAACAATAACAGTCACCCTTGGATTAAGCTTGATTACAAAGCTTTTCTGGAAAGGAGCGGTTTTTATAAGAAATCCCATAAAGGCACAGAAGGATATACTTTAGCTGCTGTTTTGTTTTTCGGGACTGATGAGTTAATCCATTCAATTGTTCCTGCCTATAAATTTGATGCACTTGTCAAAAAATTCAATATCGACCATTATGATGACAGGTTAACCGTGAGAACAAACCTTCTTGATGCTTATGATTTGCTAATGGGATTTATTGAGAAACACATAAATGACCCATTTTATCTTGACGGAATCATACGGATAAGTTTAAGGGGCAAGATTTTCAGGGAGCTAATTGCCAACATTATCGCACATCGGGAGTACCTATCTGCAAGTCCAGCGGTTATTACGATTTTTAAGGAAAAAATTGTTTTCAAAAACCCAAACAACCCAAGACAACATGGAATAATCGACCCTGAAAACTTCACACCTTATGCTAAGAACCCTACAATAAGCAAATTCATGCTTCAAATGGGACGTGTGGAAGAAATTGGCTCTGGCATGAAAAACGTTTACAAATACCTGCCTTTGTTTAAAAAGAATGCCCAGGTGGAATTTATTGACGATGAGTTTTTTTCTACGGTGGTTGATTTAGAAACTAGGGGAGAAACTAGGGGGGAAACTAGGGGAGAAATAGAAAAAACCAAAGACCGCATCTTAAAACATATCCTCATCAATCCTTCGATTACGAAACCTGAAATCGCCACAATCATAGGAATTTCCCTAAAGGGAATTGAATGGCAAATTTCAAAACTTAAAAAAGAAGGGATATTAAAACGTATTGGCCCCAATAAAGGAGGATATTGGGAAATTGATGAAAAATACAAAAAGGACTTTGAAAGTTCAAAAAAAATTGAAGGATAAAGTGAAGATGAAAAATAATATCAAAAATAAACTTTCGCAATATCCAAAAAACAATTAGACCCCGAAATGGAACGCACAACCTATTTTGTCGAAGTCATTCTTCCGCTGCCTGTCCCCGGTTTGTTTACTTACCGTGTTCCATATGAAATGAACGCATCCATCGGGAAATGGAAACGGGTGGTAGTGCAATTTGGGAAAAAGAAAATTTACACGGCCATTGTTGTCAATATCCATGAAACGCCCCCGCCAAATTATTCCGTGAAATACATCCTTTCCATCCTCGACCAAAAACCGGTGATGAACAACCTCCAGTACGGTTTCTGGAAATGGATAGCGGATTACTATATGAGCGAACCGGGAGAGGTTATGAACGTGGCCATCCCTTCGGCACTAAAGTTGGCAAGCGAATCAAAGATTGTTATGAACCCCGATTTTGAGGGCGATTACGATGCCCTGGGCGAAAAGGAATATCTTGTTGCCGAAGCCCTTGACATACAGAAACAATTGACCCTTACCGAAGTCGAGAACATAGTTGAACAGAAAAAAGTAATCCCTCTTATCAAAACCCTCATCGAAAAAAGGCTGGTGTTGATGGAGGAGGAACTAAAGGAAAAATACAAGCCCAAAATTGAAACCTATATCCGCTTAACGTCCGGATACAGGGATGAAAAAAAGCTGGCGGAACTGTTCGACCAACTGGAAAAGCGGGCTTACAAACAAATGGAAACACTGATGGCTTATATCCAGCTCTCCGGTTTTGGCAGGGAAAATGAAAAGAAAGTAAGGAAAAAGGATTTGACCATAAAAATAGAGAAATCCAATTCTGCCATCAATTCACTTGTCAAAAAAGAGGTGTTTGAAGTTTATAAGGAAACAATCAGTCGTTTGGAAGATTTTGAAGCCAGCTCGCAACCCGAAAACATCGACCTAAGCGAAACCCAATCCCTTGCCCTCAAAGAAATACAGGAAGGTTTGGCAGAAAAAGAAGTGGCTTTGTTTCACGGCGTGACTTCCAGTGGCAAAACAGAGGTTTACATCAAACTCATCGAGGAGGCCCTACAAAAGGGAAAGCAGGTTTTGTACCTCCTGCCCGAAATTGCCCTCACCACACAAATCATCAACCGTCTGAGGAAATATTTTGGCAACCGTGTGGGCGTTTATCATTCAAAATACAATGAAAACGAGCGGCTCGAAATCTGGAACAATGTACTAAATCCTGGGGCCGATGATTTGGAGACTTCCAATTTCAAGGTCATCCTTGGCCCCCGCTCTGCCCTTTTCCTCCCTTTCAGCAATCTGGGTTTGATAATCGTGGACGAGGAACACGATCAATCGTACAAACAATATAATCCGGCTCCCCGCTATAACGCCCGTGATGCGGCTGTCGTTTTGGCCAAAATGCACAATGCCCCTATCCTGTTAGGTTCTGCCACCCCATCTCTGGAAAGTTATTACAATACAAAAACCGGGAAGTACGCCCTGGTAAACCTTCACAATCGTTACGGTGATGTTTTGATGCCCGAGATTTTTGTGGCCGACCTGAAAAAGGAAACACGGCAACGTACCATGAAATCCCATCTTTCCTCCTTTCTGCTGGAACATATCAATGATGCCCTCAAGGAAAAAGAGCAGGTAATCTTGTTCCAGAACCGGCGTGGGTTTTCTTTGCGTTTGGAATGTGACACCTGCCACTGGATGCCGGAATGCAAAAATTGCGATGTAACGCTCATTTACCACAAACAATTCAACCAATTGAAATGCCACTACTGTGGATATTCGCGCCGTGTACCGGAAAGGTGCGATTCCTGTGGCAGCACCCATTTGCACATGAAGGGTTTTGGTACCGAAAAAATCGAAGATGACCTAAGTATTCTTTATCCCGATGCAAAAATAAGGCGGATGGATTTGGACACGACCCGCTCGAAAAACGCCTACCAAAACATCATTACCGATTTTGAAGAGGGGAGGATCGACATCCTTGTGGGGACGCAAATGGTGACCAAGGGCCTGGACTTTGACAATGTGAGCATCGTGGGGATATTGAATGCGGACAGCCTTATAAGTTTCCCCGATTTCCGTTCTTTTGAGCGCAGTTTCCAGTTAATGTCGCAGGTAAGCGGAAGAGCGGGCCGGAAAAGCAAAAGGGGAAAGGTGATTATCCAGACTTTCAACCCCTACCACTCCGTGATCCGTAACGTGATCGACCATGATTACCTTGCCATGTACAACAGCCAGATACTGGAAAGGCGCAATTTCAAATACCCGCCCTTTTACCGCCTTATCCAATTGCAGTTGAAACACAAAGACCCCCGCATCCTCAATGAGGCCGCCAGGGAACTGGCCATTATGCTTCGGCAAATCCTCGGCAACAGGATACTTGGCCCCGAATACCCAATGATCTCACGCATCCGCAACCTCTACCTTAAAAACATCCTGATCAAACTGGAAAAACCGGAGCTGAAAAAACACAAAACCCAAATTTCAAAAACCATTGATACCTTCAGGGGACAAGCGGCATTTAAATCTATCAGGGTTTCGGTGGACGTGGATCCGGTATAGTTTATACAAAATTTGACCCTTTGCTTTCTTACATTATGAAATGAAAATTGTATTTTTGACCATCGTTTAGGATAATGGGACTATGAAAGAGAACCAACAATTAGAAAAATTTTCAAACTTTGTTGTTTTCCAAACATCAACAGGCAAAGTAAACATTGATGTCTTTTTTCAAAATGACACATTGTGGCTTACCCAAAAGAAAATGGCAGAGCTTTTTGAGAAAGGGAGAAGCACAATATCTGAACACTTAAATAACATTTTCGGAGAAGGTGAACTCGATGAAAATTCAGTATGTCGGTATTTCCGACATACTGCCAAAGATGGCAAATTATACAACACTAAATATTATAACCTTAGGGCAATTACGGCCATCGGTTACCGTGTGAATTCGCACCGGGCAACGGAATTCAGGAAATGGGCAACGGAAATCCTGCACGAATACATCATCAAGGGCTTTGCTATGGACGATGAAAGGTTCAAACAAATCAGCAAAATCACAGCCCTGGAAGCTAAACTAAAGGCTGAAACCGAATACGATAAATTCAGGATAATACAGGACAAAAACTACATTTCTGATTTTGACAAAGAAATTAAAAAACTCCAAAATAAAAGCCAATCAATTTAGAATCATTCCAGTCGTTTTTCATTTGGGATTTTTCTAAGTTTGCGCTTTATTAAATACTCAATCGAATTAAAATCAGGATTATGAAAAAAAATTACATGACTTTCTTATTTGTATTTCTTTGTGGAATTGCATTGAACGCCCAAACATCGGGTGAGCTGACCGTTACAACCACAACCAGTTCAACGGGCGGAAATTTTGCACCAAAGAATATAGTGGCCATCTGGGTTGAAGATGATGCAGGAAATTTTATAAAGACCCTGCTTGCCTATGCACAACAAAGAAAAACCCATCTGAACACATGGCAGGCCACAACTACCGAGGCCGGAAGCCCGTTCAACATCGTGGATGCCATTTCAGGCCCAACCCGTACCAGTCACGGAACACGGACATGTGCCTGGGATGCCACCGATTTTGAAGGCAACCCTGTTGCCGATGGGACTTACAAAGTCTGGATGGAACTCACGGACAAGAATGCCACCGGCAATTTTTCCAATTTCACATTTACAAAAGGGCCGGAACCGGAAAGCCTTGCCCCTTCCAATGTTCCGAGCTTTGCAGGTATTTCGGTTGAATGGCAACCTGATCCTTTTGTTACGGGCATTTCAGGCAAAGCCAATAAAGATATTTTTACCATTTTCCCAAATCCCACCTCTGGGAAATTTAAAATTTCAGGTGATGAAATCAAGGAGGTAGAAATAAGAAACCTTGTGGGTGATTTGATTTATAAGGGAAATTCAATACAAATTGATATTTCAGATAATCCGAAAGGGGTCTATTTGATTAAGATCACATCAGGAAAAGGGGCAATCACCAAAAAAATAATCAAGGAATAGGACAGTTCAATTGACACCTGCTTTTCCTTCAATCTCAAAATCGCTCCTTTGGAGCAATACCGGTCCAAATACAAAGTATTGTATCATCAGGAAATCATCGCCATCGTTTACAAAAGCATAAAGCCGGTCCAAATCGTGGACATATAATTTCCCGGTCGCATCATCATACTTTTGTTCGTCATTGGGCCTGTAAAAGGCTTTCAACTGAGTGGTCCCGTTATTTGTATCCTCCAGGGTGAGGATGAATTTCGGTGTTGAATTCCTGACGGAATCTATCCGGTGCTGCGTTACATCCTGGTTAAGGATAGCCTCATAGCGCAAATCCTCAAACGAAAGCATAAAGTTCAATAATTTCAATGTATCGTAACCGGCAATAAGTTTCCCTTCGGGATAGGCATAAAGTTTGGGCGATTTATTGTCGTTCTCCACCTTAAATGATTGATTGGGGGCATCGGGCACTTCCATGGTAATGGATTTGATATCGGACAGCTTGGTGTGGAACACCATATGGTTACGGTAGTCGTTTTCGATGGTGGAATACCTTGGGCCCACAAAGCCCCTGAAATTCCGGATATGAACCACAAATGGGATGGAAGCGCCTTTCATCAGCATAAGCGTCCCCATATTGTCGGCAGTGGCATTTCCCACAAAATAGGTCTTGGTCAGTTTTTCATGGGGGAACAACTTTAAGCCGAACAGGTCAATCCGGTAAACTTCCCTGTAAACCTCCACTTTAACTGAAGCCGCAGCCAGTTGCTTTACCACATTATCATGGGCCGCTTTGGGCACGGGTGTCTTGGGAACAATCCGTGTCATGGTCTCCAACAGCATATTGACCACTGCGCTGCTGGTCGTGTATTTCCCGTTCAGGAGCCAGTCGCCCGGGCTTTTCTTTTCCAGCAGAATGCTCTTGTTCTTTTTATCTACCAGAAAAACCTTTGTAATGCTTGCGGTATCTTTCACCGCAAAGTCCATCATCTCCTTGCTTATTGTCCCACTTGATTTTGAGAATAGAAGGAAAGCCGCTATTATGGCCAGTACAATTACCGTTATCAGGATATATTTGTTTTTTTTCATTGGAGAATTAAAAAATTAATTGTTATAAGTTTAAAAGCTGTTCATTGAAACTCCAGGGTTGCAGCAATTATTATCTTGAATACTTCCTTTTCCTTATTGCAAACATGATAAACCCAAAGATAAAAACCAACACCACGGGCAAAACCGTGTTCAGCAGTTGCCAATAAAGCCTGTTGTCGTTCACCTTTGTTTTGTCCAATAAGCGCAATTTCACATCCCTCGACCGGATTGTTATCAAATTGCTTTCATCTATCAGGTAATTCATGGCATTCAAAATAAAATCCTTATTGCCAAAAGTTTTTCTTGTATATCGGTCGTAACCCAATGGAAAGGGAACAGGTTTTTCGCCCGTCCGGTTCACCTGGTTCTTGATAATATCGCCGTCACCAACGATAATCATTTTTGTGGGACGGCTTTCGCCAACGAACCCAATACTTTGATCGTCCCTGATTTCGGGCGGTATGCGGTTATTAAACAAGGATTCAAATTTTCCTTCCAATAAAACAGCAACAGGTATATCTTGTTTATTGTACAATCGCCGGTCAGGCTCTTTTTGCAGAATATCGAGGCTGATGATTACCGGGGTATTGACGGTCCGGGCATATTTCGACGAAGTAAGCAAAATCGTTTTCTTTGCCCCCTTTTTTGCCAAGGTATCAATGCTGCTTATAAACTCTGTTCGGATGGCATTCAGGTTCCTCACAATGGGATTGTCCAAAACCGGGTTAAGGACAGGGAAATAATACCAGGGGAAAAACTCATATTGCGGTTGTCCTCCCAATTGCCCCGTGTTTAAAGGGATAGGAAGCGCATTGATGTCCATAACGAGATTTGTGTTTGCCCTAAAGCCATAGGTAAAAAACTGATCGTCCAGGTTAATGTCGTTGATGATCCCTACCGTGGCACTCGATTTTTGGATACTGTCCATACTGGCAAAAACCGGGTCTATCAACCACATTACTTTGCCACCGCGCATGATAAACTGGTCAATGATAAATTTATCCTTTTCGCTGAAAATGGAATCGGGCTTGGCAATGATCAAGGCATCATATTTATTCTGGATGATGGTTTTTGCCGAGTCCCTTGCTTTTCGCTCGGTAAGGCTGTTGAGTTTGCCGTCAATTTTTATCCTGCTTATATTGTAATATTCACTCAGCGAATAAGCCGCATCCGCTGTTTCAAGAACGCTTAGTTCACCATGTCCTCCAATAAAAGCCACTTTTGCCCTTTTTTTCACGCTCAATTTCCAAATGGTATTGGCCAGGTTGAATTCAAGGTCCTGAATGGAATTGTTCAAAACATTTTCGGGCGAAACGCCCATCTGGGAATTTAGCAGTTCCATTGGTATTTCCCTCGACCTGTAACTCACCATTGCCCCCGGAAAGATAATCTGTTGTTTTGATCCATCGGCGGTCTTCACCTGAAGGTCGGTGGGCTGCAACCCTCTTTCCATCAAACGGCGGTAAACTTCATTTTGCTCTTTTGGATCCTTTTCTTCCGAAGGGTTTATAAACTCGTATTGGATATTATCGGAATAAGCTCGGAACTGGTCAAGCATCTCACGGGTCTCTCTTTTCAAGCGCTTAAAACCTGCCGGGAAATCCCCATCGAGATAAACTTCAAAATAGACAATGTCATCAAGGTTTTTCAGGATTTTTTGTGTGGGTTCGGAAAGGGTATAACGTTTTTCGCCCGTAAGGTCGAAACGGGTAAACCAAAAGGAAGCAATGATATTCACAAGGACAATAATGACCAGGGCAAGAAGCAATTGGGCCAGGTTTCCTTTTTTGATATTTTTGTTCTTCTTATTCATTTTCACAAAACTGAATTTGGTTCAACCCCATTTTCGGGATTCTAAGGATGTTTTTGTAAGTAAAACAAAAAATGCTATCAGGCTCACGAAATAAATAAGGTCGCGCGTATCGATCACTCCACGGCTCATGGAAGAATAATGGGCACTTATCCCCAATGTTTGGATAAACAAATCAAACTTGCCAAAGAGATCAAGTCCATAAATAAACTCAAACCCCAAATAAGCAAAGCCACTCAGGAATACCGCCAATATAAATGAGATAATCTGGTTATCGGTAATGGATGAAGCAAACAAACCAATGGCCACAAACGATGCCCCGAGGAACAACAAGCCAACATAGGAACCCAGAATGCCACCAACATCAAGGTTGCCCACAGGAAAGCCTAACTGATAAACCGAGAAAAAATAAAGGAAAGTTGGGATCAGTGAAATAACGACCAACAATAAAGCTGCAAAGTATTTTGCCAAAATAACCTGAATATCGGTGAGCGGCCTTGTCATGAGCAATTCAATTGTCCCGGTCTTTTTTTCTTCGGCAAAAAACCGCATGGTAATGGCCGGTATCAAGAACAGGAAAACAAAAGGGGCTATCAAAAACAGCCCATCTATGTTGGCATAGCCATAATCGAGAATGTTGGATTCCATTGGGAAAACCCACAAAAACAATCCATTGACCAACAAGAAAACGGCAATTACAATGTATCCCAGAAGGGAATTCAAGAAACTGCTTATTTCTTTTTTAAAAAGTGTGAACATGCATCCAAAATTTTGAACGGCAAATTTAACTAAATTTAGGGTTGGCTTTTAAGTATTAAGGGCAATAAATATGGCAAGGCCAATATATTTAACATATTTTATCAACCCTACTCCAAATTGGTTTAGGGCTTGCTAATTTGAAATGATTTTAAATATTGAAAAACAAAATGAAAAGCGTAGGAATTCCAAAATGAATAGATAAATTTGTTTGCTTCAATTATATCATTTTTCTTTGCACAAACAAACACAAAAAAAGATGGCAGACCTAAGGACAAAATACATGGGACTTGAACTTAAAAACCCTATCATTGCAGGGAGTTCGGGCATGACCAATTCAGTGGAAAAAGTGGTTGAGCTTGAAAAAGCCGGTGTGGGGGCCGTTGTTCTCAAGTCCCTTTTTGAGGAGCAGATACAAATGCAAATCCATAAAACAGTTACCCAAAGCGATCCATTATACGCTTATCCCGAAGCCGAGGACTACATCAGCAATTATTCGCAAGAACATGATGTGGCCGAATACCTGAGCCTGATAAGGGGCTGCAAGTCCAAAGTTTACATTCCTGTAATTGCCAGTATCAACTGTGTTTCGAAATCCGATTGGATTTCCTTTGCGAAGAAATTGGAGGAAGCCGGGGCCGATGCCCTCGAATTGAATATTTTCATCCTCCCTTCCGACCCAAAGCGGAACGGAGAGGAAAACGAGCAGGTTTATTTTGATGTTGTCCTAAGTGTTTTAAAAGAGATCACAATCCCCCTTTCCGTAAAAATCAGCTATTATTTTTCGGGCCTGGCCAAAACTGCGCTCAAACTTTCCTGGACAGGGATCAAAGGGATGGTTTTGTTCAACCGTTTTTTCTCCCCGGATATTGATATTGACAATTTTGAAATCACGGCAACCAATGTCTTCAGTTCACCAAGTGATATTTCCAACACCTTGCGCTGGGTTGCCATGCTGTCCGACAGGGTACATTGCGACATTGCCGCTTCCACAGGTGTACATGACGGAAAAGGGGCCGTGAAACAAATGCTGGCCGGCGCCAAAGCAGTGCAAATAGCTTCTACACTTTATAAAAACGGGAACAGCGTAATCCCCGAAATGCTCTATTTTATCGATAAATGGATGAACAAACACGATTTTGCCACAACCGATAAATTCATAGGGAAAATGAGCTTCAGGGAAACCGAAAACCCGGCGGCTTATGAACGGGTGCAATTTATGAAGCACTTTGCGGGGATAGAGTAGTTTTGCCCAAACCTAAAGGATTGGGTAACTCATCATTTATTCAAACAAAACAGTCTTGTAGGTTAATACAACTTCTCCCCAAAAACCCTTTTCAGGATATCGTTTACTCGGGCCGATGGGTTGTTGCGGATATGTTTTTCTTCGAGGGCCACTTTCAGGAACAAGCCATTAAGTGCTTTTCGGGTAACATAATCATCCAGGCTGGTATTTACCTTTTTCCAACCGGGGACAAAATTTGCCACCTCATTATAGCCACTGGTCAAAGAGTTCCAGGCTTTGTTGGCAGAAACCCCGCTCACTATGGGCTTGTTCAGCGAATTACGGATTTTGGGCTTGAAAGCATTCTGGAGCTGGTTGTAAGTCTTTACCCTGAAAAAGTGGGTTGCGGAAGTATCCGATCCGTTCAAAATGCCAAAAGCATCCTGGATGGACATTGTTTTGATGGCATTGACAAAAATAGGAGTTGCCTGTTTGGCCGCCTGTTCCGCTGATCGGTTCATCCTCAATATCACATCCTCGATCATCCCCGAAACCCCTATTGCCTTCAATAAAGGGTTGTTCATATTCTGGGCAATAATATCCGCTTCGGGGGGAAGAAGGATTTTAATCGCATTATCCTTGAAAAAGCCATTGGTTGCAGATACGATACTTACAGCCGTGTCCGTACTTATTTCCAGCGCTGATTTTAAACCATTTACAACCTCTTGTTCGGTGAGGGGCAGGTTTTGCGAAGCTACCTTCATTAAATCGTTTGCCACATCACAAGAGTTTAGCAAACCAAGAATACTTACAAAAAGCAATATAATCCCTTTTTTCATGAGTTTGGATTTTCCCAATTAGTTTGATTCGTGTCTATTATATTTCTTCAGAATGATAATTCAATGCGGCTTTTACGAAATTCACAAACAACGGATGAGGCTTGGCCACAGTGCTTTGATATTCTGGATGGAATTGCACACCCACAAACCAGGGATGATCTTCCAACTCAATAATCTCGACCAGGTTATCCTGCCGGTTGATCCCGGCCATCACCATACCCGCTTTTTGGTATTGCTCCATGTACTCATTGTTGAATTCATAACGGTGACGGTGACGCTCTCTCACATTTAATGTCTGGTAAGTTTCGTATGCCTTTGTCCCCTTTTTCAATTGACATGGGTAAGCTCCCAACCGCATTGTACCACCTAAACCGGTGATTTTCTTTTGTTCTTCCATCAGGTCAATCACCGGAAATTTCGTTTTAGGGTTCATTTCTGTTGAATGTGCACTAAGCATTCCCAAAACATTTCTGCCAAATTCGATAACGGCGCATTGCATTCCCAGGCATATCCCTAGAAATGGGACCTTGTTTTTCCGGGCATATTCAATGGCTGAGATTTTCCCTTCAATTCCCCTTTCACCAAAACCCGGGGCCACAAGAATCCCACTTAGGCCGCCCAGTATTTTGGCAGCCGTTTTCTCGGTGACATCCTCGGCGTGGATCATCTTCAACTCTACCTTACATTCGTTTTGGGCACTTGCGTGGATGAAAGATTCATTAATGGATTTATAAGCATCCTTCAATTCTACATATTTGCCTACCAAACCAATCGTAACTTTCCTCGAAGGATTTGAAAGCTTGAAAAGGAATTCTTCCCAGTTTTTTAAATCGGCTTTGGTATCCAAGGGCATCCTTGTCTTCCGCAATATCTCTGTATCCAGGTTCTCTTCCCTCATGAGCAAAGGCACTTCATAAATGGTTTTTGCATCAATGGATTCGATGACCGAAGAAGGTTCCACATTACAAAAACGGGCAATCTTGTTCCGAAGGTTCTCGTTTAACTGCTTTTCGGTACGACAAACGATTACATCAGGTTGAACCCCGGATTCCAACAAAGTTTTTACGGAATGCTGTGTGGGCTTGGTTTTGAGTTCACCGGCAGCCGACAAAAAAGGGACAAGCGTAAGGTGGATAACGGCACAATCCCTTCCCATTTCCCACCGCATCTGCCTGATGGCCTCGATATAAGGAAGGGATTCGATATCACCGACCGTACCACCGATCTCGGTAATGACAAAATCATATTTCCCCGTATCGCCAAGCAGGCGGATCCTTCGTTTTATTTCATCTGTTATATGCGGGATGACCTGAACCGTTTGCCCAAGATAATCCCCGCGTCTTTCCTTCTGGATAACATTTTGGTATATCCTCCCGGTCGTAACATTATTGGCCTGTGAAGTTGCGATATTCGAAAAGCGCTCATAATGGCCCAAATCAAGATCGGTTTCCGCACCATCTTCCGTCACATAACATTCACCATGTTCATAAGGGTTAAGTGTTCCCGGATCCACATTGATATAAGGATCCAGTTTTTGAATGGTTACGGAAAAACCCCTGGACTGCAAGAGCTTTGCGAGTGAGGCAGAAATAATCCCTTTACCAAGAGAAGAAACCACACCACCGAGAACGAAAATATACTTTGTATTGGCCACGTTTTTAAATTTTATGCAAAGTTGTGATTATTTGGGAAAAACAAAAGGATAAAAACGAAAAAAAGGCAATTCTTTTTGAACTACCCAAATTCTCAGGAAAAGCCCTTTATACATATTTATAACGTTCAACCTTTGCAACATACCTTGCAAGGCGCAAAACCTGCATGGTATATCCAAATTCATTATCGTACCACATATAAATAAGGATATTCTTGCCATCGGCAGAAACCTGGGTTGCAGGTGCATCAAAAATACCGGCAACAGGGTCGCCAATGAAATCGGACGAGACCGACTCGTTGGAAGCCGAAAAACGGATTTGTTCGACAAAATCCCCTTTTAGGGCCGCATGTCGCAATAGTTCCACAACTTCCTTCCTGTTTGTGGGTTTCTTGACAGTAAGTGCCAAAATCGCAAGGGAAACATTGGCCGTAGGTACACGGATCGCATTGGCCGTCATTTTACCTTTCAGGCTTGGGATTACCTTTGCGGCAGCCGTACCTGAACCAGTGGTGGTAATCACCATATTCAACGGTGCTGCCCGCCCACGACGGGGCTTTTTATGGTAATTGTCCAACAGGTTCTGGTCGTTCGTGTATGAGTGGACCGTTTCTACATGCCCCTTTTCAATGCCTAACTTATTTTCGACAACATGAAGTGTCGGAACGATGGCATTTGTGGTACATGATGCAGCTGAAAACACATTATCGGAATCAGGGGCAAATTGTAAATGGTTTACACCAAAAACGATATTCGGGACATCGCCTTTTGCCGGTGCCGTAAACAACACCTTTGAAATCCCTTTTGCTTTCAGGTGCTTGCTCAAGCCCTCCCTGTCACGGAATATCCCGGTATTGTCAATCAATAAAGCATCATGGATACCATAGGATTCATAATCAATATCTTCGGGATTTGATCCCCCGATCATCTTCACCATATGTCCATTCAAATAAATGGATTCGTTCTCGATATCTTCGATAACATTCCCACGGAAAGGGCCATGAACCGAATCATGGCGCACAAGGGATGCCCGCTTTGAAATACTTTCAGGTGTCACGTTTCTGGTAACTACGGCTTTGGGGAGCAATTGTGTCCCATTTCCCTGGATAATCAATTCACGGAGCAGCAAACGGCCGATCCGGCCAAAACCAAATAAAACCACATCAACGGGTTTATCGTTTTTTCTTGGCTTCCCTATGATACCCTTTAGTTTATCGGCAAGAAATAATTTTGTCTCGGAATTATAATCTTTTTGTTGTTCAACCCACTCCTGGTTCAATTTTCCAATATCAATCTTACAGGCACCAAGGTTCATCAGGTAGATTTCCCTTGCAAGCATCAGCGTGTCATGGATCCTGAGCTTTTTGCCGATCACCGTTTCTGCATAAGAATGCTTGAACAGGATAATACTGGAACTACGGTCGATCAACTGGTTCCGGAAAAAAATCAACTCAACAGATTTGTCATAAAAAAGCTTGCCGAGCACATCAATGAACTCAAAGCCCGCTTTTTCATCATCAATCCACTCACTCAGTAAGTTGGAATAGGTTTCCGGATGTTTTGGGTCATTTTTTTTGGTATTCATTATATGGGATTTAAATGATTAAAAGTTTTCAGATAATAATGACGTCAAAATTAAAAAAAAAGGGCTTATCACAAAAAGTAATAAGCCCTTTTTCAAATTTTTATAGGAATTACTGGCCAAGATAAGCTTTCAGCAATTTGCTCCTTGAAGTATGCTTTAATCTCCGGATTGCTTTTTCTTTGATCTGTCGAACCCTTTCGCGTGTCAAATCAAATTTTGCACCTATTTCTTCCAATGTCAATCCGTGTGGCATACCAATTCCATAATACAGATTGATCACGTCCCTTTCCTTTTTGGTAAGGGTTGCCAACGAACGTTGGATTTCACGCGCCAATGATTCCTTCATCAGGTCATCATCGGTCCGGGAGGAATCCTCGGAAACAAAAACATCCAGGAATTTCGTTTCATCATCCTGGGTCAATGGTGCATCCATCGAAATATACCTTGTGGTGATTTTCTTGGCGGCAGTGATTTTATAATCGGGCACTTCCAATTTCTCGGCAATTTCTTCCGATGAAGGTGTCCGTTCATATTTTTGCTCCAGTTTTGATGTTGCCTTTTTGATTTTGTTCAGCGACCCAACCTGGTTCAGCGGTAACCTGATAATCCTTGATTGCTCGGCCAAGGCCTGCAAAATGGACTGGCGGATCCACCAAACGGCATAAGAGATGAATTTAAATCCCCTTGTTTCATCAAACCTCTTGGCAGCTTTTATCAAACCAAGGTTTCCTTCATTAATCAAATCAGGAAGGCTCAATCCCTGGTTTTGATACTGCTTTGCAACCGATACTACAAAACGGAGGTTTGCTTTCACTAATTTTTCGAGGGCAATTTGATCACCCTGGTGAACCTTTTGGGCTAAACTTACCTCCTCGTCAGCCGTAATCAACTCCTCCTTGCCAATATCCTGAAGATATTTGTCCAAAGAAGCTGTTTCACGATTGGTGATCGATTTTGTGATTTTGAGTTGTCTCATTATATATTTATTTATTGCTTAATTCCCTGATAATCAACCAGCTAAACGTTGGCCAAAAAAGTACACAAATATACGAAAAATAAATGCTTTTCCAAAATTAATTATCGAATTAAGCTTGTGTTTTTTAAGCATACCCATACATTTCGCTCATTATTAACTTTATATATTAAAAAAATATTGTAAAATTTTTAGGAATCCTTTGATTCTTTTGGGCAAATCATCAAAGTCCAAGTCCATAATAAGCCCTTTGTCCATTTGGATAAATCCCCTCTACCAAAGTACCACCGGTTTTTCCATTAAGTACAATATGAAGGTCTTGTACCGTTTCCACCGGTTCCTTGTCGATACTCATCACGATAAAGCCTTCGCGTATCCCGCTGCTTTTGAATTTACCGGATACCAGTTCAACAATCTTTAACCCATGATCTATATTCAGTTCCGCTTTTTCCTCTTCGCTTAATCCAACAAAGCTTGCCCCTAAAAGTTCAATCCGGTTGTTTTTGATGATCTCGGTATTCCCACTGATGTTTTTTAGTTCAACATCGAATTCCTTCAATTTATGATCCCTCACAACGAAAACCTTTACAATATCCCCAGGCCTTTTTGTCCCGATTGTTTCAAGCAAAGACGACTTGGAATTTATTTTCGTATTGTCAATTTTCACAATTACATCACCTGCTTCAAGACCTGCCTTTCGTGCACCGCTTCCTTCCAATATCTCGGCAATATAAACACCGTTCGCTTCGTCCAGGTCATAATCTTCGGCAAATTTACTGTCCACTTCCCTAAAGGTGATCCCCAAATAGGCACGCTGAACCTCACCGTATTCCATAAAATCGCCGATCACCTTTTTCACGATATTCACGGGAATCGCAAAGGAATAGCCGGTATATGATCCGGTGTTGGAAGCGATTGCCGCGTTTATGCCAACCAAGTCCCCATCCGTGTTCACCAGGGCACCTCCGCTGTTTCCCCTGTTCACGACCGCATCGGTCTGTATAAAAGATTCGATGGCCGACCTGGCACCCAGTATATTTATGTTACGGGCTTTGGCACTCACAATCCCTGCAGTTACGGTCGAGGTCAAGTTAAAAGGGTTTCCCACCGCAAGCACCCATTCCCCAACCCTCAAATTGTCGGAGTCACCATACTCGAGAGAAGGCAGGCCCGAACTCTCAATCTTTATCAAAGCCAAATCGGTACTTGGGTCTGTCCCGATAATCTTCGCTTCAAAACTCCGGTTATCGTTAAGGGTCACTTCCAACTTTTCGGCCTCCTGCACCACGTGGTTATTGGTCACAATATAGCCGTCATCTGAAATAATTACGCCCGAGCCCGTTGCTATCACAGGTTGATTATAATAATACTTTTGGTGCGGGTTCCCAAAAAAATCATTGAACAGATCAAAGAAATTATCATAGGTTTGTGTCCGTTGGCTCCACTCGGCTTTTATGTGGACAACGGCATGAACCGACAAATCCGCAGCTTCCACAAAATCAGGCCCCATGACCGGAACAGGCAATGTATAGCTTGCCGGAACCACTTCGATTCCTTGTTTCGGATCGGAAATCAAGCCAACTGTCTTATTGTCCAGTGACTTATATATCAGGATTGCAACAATGCCACCCAAAATGGCCATGAGTAAGTTAGTTGATAATTTTTTCATTTGAATAGATTTTTAAGAAGGTTTTTTGTTCATCAATATCTATGCCCGGAAGCGGTTAAAAATACGAAAAATGCAATTCCAAATCAATAAAAAGACAAACGCTTTTTTATAGGTGAAGTTTCTTCGCCCCTGTTAAATCCTGTTAATTATTATGGTTCTTCTCGTTTTTTGCTTTTTTGGTAAACATTGAATAAATTGTCCGTATGTCGCTGAAACTTTAGCGGAGCATAGGCTATCCGCAGTTTTTCCGCCTCGAAAAAGACAAAAACAACAATGCCTGTTTTGCTGAACTTGTTTTGTAAGTTTCACCAATGCAGAATTTTCGTGGATTTATTAAGATTGATTGGTTAACAAAATCAAATATATTTATTCCCTGATTTCACAGGATTCATAAATTTGTAAAAAATTAAGGCCGTTTTGGCACAAGCCTTTCAAAAAATTGTCAGAATAAAACAAAATGGATTTTTACAAATATCACGGTACGGGAAATGATTTTATCCTGATCGACAACAGGGACGGGCGTGCAATGCTTTCTGAAGAAAATATCGCCATGCTGTGCCATCGCAGGTTTGGCATTGGTGCCGATGGTTTGATTTTCCTTGGCTTATCTGACAAATTTGATTTTGATATGCGTTATTTCAATGCTGATGGAAAAGAGGGGACCATGTGCGGTAACGGAGGCAGGTGCATTGTTGCTTTTGCCCAACGGCTTGGTTTGATTTCAGGTAAGTGCACCTTCAATTCCATTGACGGGGTTCATCAGGCAAGCATATCGAAAGAGGAAAAAAATACTGTTTACGTCTCCTTGCAAATGCAGGATGTGCAAAACCATCAACTAATCGACGGGAATATTTTCATGGAAACGGGTTCGCCACATTATGTTATTTTTTCTGAAAATGTTTCACAAATGGATGTTTTTCGAAAAGGAAAAGAATTAAGGTTCGATAAGAAATTCAGTCCTGACGGGACAAATGTTAACTTTGTGGAAATCCGGGACGATGGTATTTTCGTGCGTACCTTTGAAAGGGGCGTTGAAGATGAAACATTATCATGCGGGACAGGCGTTACTGCTTCGGCTTTAGCCTATGCAATTGAGAAAGGGATAGAAAAGGCGAACATTGGGATCAAGACCCCCGGTGGAAAATTGAACGTGAAGTTTGAAAAAAACGGGGATTCATTTGAGAATATCTGGCTGGAAGGCCCGGCGCAAATGGTTTTTTCTGGAAAAACATAATGATAGAAAGTTAAGGGTTAGGTTTTATGGGTTATTTACTATTATCATAAATCCGCAAGGATTTTAATTTGTGGATTAGTGATATTAAATTTTTGACTTGAAAATTTCTGATTTAAAAATACGGGATTACAAAGCCGCAGACTTCGCAGAAGTGAACAATCTGTGGGTCGCGACCGGAATGGGCGGTGCCGAAAGGGGCGATGATAACGTAGTAATCCAAAGGACGATTAAAGCTGGCGGGAAACTGATAATCCTGGAACATAATCCCACGGAAGAAATCATCGGCACTTCCTGGCTGACCCATGACAACCGGAGGGTTTATCTCCACCATTTTGGGATAAGGCCTGATTATCAAGGAAAAGGACTATCGAAAATATTGTTCAACGAATCCATTTATTTTGCAAAGTCGCTGGGGATGCAAATCAAACTGGAAGTTCATAAGACCAACCTGAAAGCAACCGAATTATATAAAAAAGGGGGATTTCAATATTTGGGCGATTACAGGGTTTATATCATACGGGATTTGGAACAGGTTGAACATTTTGAATTTGAAGAACGCAATAAAAAGGAATAACAAAATATGAAAGCATTTCATGCATACGATATAAGGGGAATTTACAACAAGGATTTCAACAAAGAAGATGTTTATAAAATCGGGTATTATTTGCCGGAACTCATAAAAGCCGATAAAGTACTGATTGGACGGGATGTGCGGAAATCCTCACCGGAAATATTTGAATACCTGTGTAAAGGGATTACCGATTCGGGGGCAGATGTGTTTGATGCCGGGCTTGCTACAACACCCATGGTTTATTGGGCCACGGCCAAATTCGGTTTCGATGCCTCGATAATGATTACGGCTTCGCACAACCCAAAGGAATACAATGGCCTGAAAGTTTCAAAAACCGATGCCCTTCCGGTGGGATATGATACGGGATTGGGCGAATTGGAAGAAAAAGTGCTGAAAAGCCAGAGAATTTCCCCCAATCAAAATAAAGGGAAAATCAAGGCAATTGATGTAAAGAACGATTATTTGAAATTCCTGGAAACCTATAATGGCGATTTCTCAAATTTGAATATTGCCATGGATTGCTCCAACGGTGTTGCCGGATTACTTATCGAAGACATTCTCCATCAGCAACCCAATTACATCAACCTGGAACCGGATGGCACTTTCCCCAACCACGAGCCCAACCCATTGATCCCAAAAAACGTGGAGCAGCTCCAGAAACTCGTGGCATTAAAAAAATCGGACATTGGGGTGATTTATGATGGCGATGCTGACCGGGTAATGTTCGTGGACGAAAACAGCCGCTTTATCCCACCCGACCTCATCATTGCACTTCTCGGGCATTATTTCCTCGAAAAAAAAGGATTGAAGGGAAAAGTGTTACAGGATATACGATCCTCAAAATCGGTTACGGAATATGTAAGCAAAATGGGCAGCACGGTCGAAATGTGGAAAGTGGGAAGGGCTTATGCCGCATTGAAGCTGCGGGAGATCGATGGGATTTATGGCGGTGAACTGGCCGGGCACTATTATTTCCGCGACTTTTATTATTCCGATTCGGGGATCATGGCTTCTTTGATTGTCCTTCAAATTGTAAGCAGGTTCAAAAAAGAAGGGCTTTCTTTTTCAGCCCTGATCGACCGAATCAAAAATTATGAAAATTCCGGTGAAATAAATTATAAAATCGAAAAGAAAAAAGAGGCAATGGAAGCCGTAAAGGATTTTTTCACCAAGGAAGAAAAACCCCTTGCGTTTTTTGATTTTGACGGATACCGGGTGGAATTTGAAAAATGGTGGTTCAACATCCGCCCTTCCAACACCGAACCTTATTTACGGCTATTGGTGGAAGCCACAAACGAAAAATTGTTACAGGAAAAACTTCATAAAATTGAATCAATACTGGAAACTTACAAATGATAACCGGAAAAAACATAATTTTAAGGGCACTTGAACCGGAAGACATCGACCTGCTCTATCAATGGGAAAACGATAGGGAAAGTTGGCATTTATCGAATACGCTTACCCCTTTTTCAAGGTTTGCATTGGAGCAATATGTGATGGCAGCGGACCAGGATATTTTCACTTCCAAACAATTGCGCCTGATGATCGATAAAACCAGGGAAAACGAAAAAGAGTGCATCGGGGCCATCGACCTGTTCGATTTTGACCCGGTGAACAAGCGGGCAGGGATCGGGGTTTTAATCAGTAAGAAAGAACGGAACAAAGGCTTTGCCTCCGAGGCGTTGAAACTGTTGGCCAACTACTGTTTCAAGACTTTGGAACTGCACCAGCTTTTTTGCAATATTGAAACATCAAATTCGGCAAGCCTGAAACTTTTCCAGAACCAGGGTTTTGAAATAGCCGGGGAAAAGAGGGATTGGCTGAGGAAAAACAATCAATGGAACAACGAATATTTTTTGCAATTGATGAATCAGGAACTTTGAACAGATGGGAAAAGGAATTAGCATAACCCTTCCAAAATATTTGCGTACAAAAGCTATCATTCAGGTTCTAACCCGATAATCCATGAATTCCGAAATGGATTTTCAGGCCGAGGTCAAAATTAACAAAGGAACAAATGACTTATTATCATTCAAGATATAACAGTAGCAAACGGAAGAAAAAATCAAAACTCGTCAGGGGTTTTCAGATTTTCATTGTCCTGTTGCTAATAGCTGCCGGGATAATTGGCTATAAACTTTATACGACGATTTACCAACCCAATACCTGGGTAAAAGACGAGAAATCCGTTTCATTGTACATCCCCACGGGTGCGGGTTTTGAAGACTTGAAAACCATGTTGTACGAAAAAGGGATCGTTATCAACAGGATCAGCTTTGAGTGGTTGGCCAAGAAAAAGAACCTGAAGGAGAATGTGCACCCGGGAAGGTACCTTGTTTATTCGGGGATGAGCAACGATGAACTCATCAACCTTTTACGTTCAGGAAACCAAACACCGGTAAAACTGGTTTTTAACAATATCCGTACGAAAGGGCAATTGGCAAAAGTCATTTCAAGCCAAATAGAACCCGATTCCGCTGAAATTATCCTACTGCTGAACGATTCTTCCTATACCGAGATTTTTGAAAAAACACCTGAGACCATTTTGTCGCTGTTTATCCCCAACACTTATGAAGTTTACTGGAATATCAGTTCCACCGATTTCATGGACAAAATGTTCATGGAGTACAACAAATTTTGGAACGATGAACGGAAACAAAAAGCCCGGGAATTGGAGATGACGCCCTTAGAGGTTTCCATTTTGGCTTCAATCGTAGAACAGGAAACCCGCAAGGACGATGAAAAAGAAAGGATGGCCGGGGTATATATCAACCGCTTAAAATACGGTTGGCGCTTGCAGGCCGACCCAACGATAGTTTATGCCTGGGGCGACTTCTCCATCAGGCGTGTTTTGAATATCCATAAAAAAATCGATTCCCCCTATAATACATATTTGCACGAAGGTTTGCCACCAGGGCCCATTTGCATCCCTTCCATTGCTTCCATAGATGCCGTTTTGAATTATGAGCACCACTCTTATTTATTCTTTTGCGCAAAAGACGATTTTTCGGGTTATCACGCTTTTGCAAAAACCCATGACCAACATATAGTGAATGCAAATAAGTACAGGAGGGCTTTGGATGCCAGAAATATCAAGAAATAGGGGAAAGGTATGATGAATTAAAAAAAAATTACATAAGCTGATGAAACCGGGACAACAAACCAACGTTTCCTGTTACAAATTAAGTGTTAAAGGTTAAAAAAGTTATGGGTTAAGGCGTTGAATCTGCATTACAATAATGTCCCAAAAGTTTACACGAACAACATCATGTTTAAACAAGCCCGGAAATTTGGGGCAGTATTGTGAAATAAGTGCCATAGTAAAACCAAATAAGCTCACAGGTCAAAATGAAATTATCAAGATATTTGCTATTGATTTTTGGAATGGTATTCCTTTTTGCAGGGAAGGCCCAAGCGCAGTCAACGCCCTATTTTGTCCCCTCCTACCCTGATACCTTGCACAAAAAAAGGTTGACCCTCGTCTTGGGATCCCAAGGGGTTGCCTATGGGAGCATGATAACTATTTTGTACCAGGCTTGGTATAAAAATTACCCTCAATCAAAGTTCCATTGGTTCGATGACAATGATGAATGGTTGCAGATGGATAAAATCGGCCATGCCACCACAGCGGCCTATTTTGGAAAGTTTGGTTATGAATTTTACCGCTGGGCCGGGGTGGAACGAAAAAAGGCGATTTGGATCGGGGGCTCAGCCGGGTTCATTTTCCTTACCACCATAGAAATCCTGGATGGTTTTTCGGAACAATGGGGCGCATCTTCGGGCGACCTGATTGCCAACACGGCTGGCACGGCTCTGTTCATCGGACAACAATTAGGTTGGGACGAACAACGTTTTTACATGAAATGGTCGTACCATCCATCGGAATATGCGCAATACCGACCTGACCTTTTGGGGAGCGGGGGGATCGAAAGTGCCCTGAAGGATTATAATGGACAAACATACTGGTTATCGGGAAACGTGAAGGCCTTTTTACCATCCCGTTCAAAGTTCCCTTCATGGTTGAGCGTATCGGTGGGTTATGGCGCTTCGGGAATGACAGGGGCAAAACAAAACTCCGAGTTCTATAAAGGGGAAGAAATTCCGGAATTCACAAGGTACAGGCAATACTTTTTGTCACTTGATGTTGACCTTAGCCGTATAAAAACCCGTTCACGAACACTGAAGTTTTTCCTGAACCTGGCCAATTTCATCAAAATCCCTTTCCCTACCCTTGAGTACAATTCGGAGCAAGGAGTGGTGTTTCATCCGATTTATTTTTAAAATAATATCGTTGAAAGTTTAATAAAGCAGGTCTCCTTCGACAGGCTCAGGATGACCTGGCATTGCATAAATAAATTGATCATCCTGAACTTGTCGAAAGCCAGATGCTTCCAGGTCGTTCCGACTCTGGAAGATCTTACTTCAACCATTTATCCAGCCAATTGAAAAAGACCCTTTGCCATAAAACAGCATTTTGCGGCTGGAGTACCCAGTGGTTTTCATCGGGGAAAAAGAGGAATTCCGCAGGCACATCATTTAAAATGGCGGCATTAAAAGCTGACATTCCCTGAGTATAGGTAATCCTGTAATCCTTTTCGCCATGGATAACAAGGATGGGCGTGTCCCAGTCCTGTACATATTTATGGGGCGAATGGGCGTAAGCTTCCTGAGCAATTTTATTGTCCTTTTCCCAGAAAGGGCCTCCTTTGTCCCAGTTCTCGAACCACATTTCGTCAGTTTCAAGGTATTGGGCTTCTTCGTTGAAAATACCATCGTGGGCAATAAATGCCTTGAACCTTCCATCATGGTTCCCGGCGAGATAGAAAACGGCATAACCTCCCGCACTTGCACCCACAGCTCCGAGACGGGTTTCGTCAACATAAGGTTCTTTGGCCATTTCGTCAATAGCTGTCAGGTAATCCTGCATGCTTTTTCCGTGGTAATCACCACTGATCTGTTCCTGCCATGCCTGCCCAAAACCGGAAACACCACGGCGGTTTGGTGCAACGATAATATAACCATTGGCAGCCATCAACTGGTAATTCCAACGATAATGAAAACTCTGGCTCAAAGGACCTTGCGGACCGCCCTTGCAATATAGCAAAGTGGGATATTTTTTATCGGGATCGAAATGGGGCGGATAAATGACCATTGTGAGCATATCCTCGCCATCAAATGTCTTCATCCACCTTTCCTCTACTTTTCCCATGGTAAGCTGGCCGAGCAAATCTTTGTTTATGAAGGTAATTTGCTTTCCTTCCCCGTTCTTCGGATCTACCGAAAACAATTCAACGGGCATCGACATGGAACGTTTTGTAGCGATCAGTTTATCGCCGGCAAGGGCAACACTTGTATAATCATGCATACCTTCGGTCAATTTTTCAATCGAATTGCTTTTCAAATTGTAATTGTAAATCTGGAAAGTCCCGTGCCAGTCGCTTGTAAAATAAATTGACTTGCTGTCATCATTCCAAACCAGTCCACCGACATTCTGATCGAAGCCTTTGCTTGCATAGGTTTTTTCACCCGTTTTCAAATCCATAATAAACAGACGGTTTTGATCGGATTCATATCCGTCCCTTTCCATACTTTCCCACGCGATATAATCCCCATCGGGAGAATAAACCGGGGCCACATCAAAGCCCATCATCCCTTCGGTCATATTTTTTGTTTCGCCGGTTTCCAGGTTATAAAGGTAAATGTCCGAATTGGTTGAAAGCGTTGCTGCTTTGCCCGTTAATTTCTTGCATGTATAGGCAATGGTTTTGCCATCGGCACTCCAGTTGATTTGCTCCATACCTCCAAAGGGGCTTAAAGGTGAATGGTAGGGCTCACCTTCCATAATATCTTTACCGTTCTGGATTTTCCCGTTTTTGTAATCGGCATAAAACACATGGCTGTACGATTCCACCCAATGATCCCAATGCCTGTACATCAAATCGTCCAACAGCTTTCCGCTTGCCTGGGGCAATCCTTTGTACAAATCGGGGAATTTGTTCTCCATGGGTATTTCTTTAACATAAAGGATCTTTGTTTGGTCGGGGGAGTATTTAAAGCCTATGATGCCCCCATCAATGGAAGAAACCTGCTTTCTGTCGGTCCCGTCCGGGTTCATTTCCCACAGTTGCACCGAACCGCTTTCGGCAGTAAGGAAACCTATTTTCAAGCCATCGGGCCGCCAAACCGCATTGAATTCACTTTTTGGGGAATGGGTGATTTGTTTAAGGTTTTCACCATCTACATCCATGATATAGAGTTCGCGGTTTCCTTTGTTTTGTTCAATAGAGTAATATGAAACCCCGAAGAATACGGTTTTGCCATCGGGTGAAACTTCCTGTCCGCCCACACGGCCAAAAGCCCAAAGGACTTCCGGGGTCATTAGGTCCGATGTAAGTTTAAGGTTGGGGTTTTCAATCAAAGGCTTCTTGCCATCACTTGCTTTTTGAGCCGATAGCATACCAGGAAACAACATCAATCCAAGACTGATGAAAACAATGATCGTAGGGATTTTTTTCATAATTATAGTTTTTAAAATTTATAATTTTTCATAACCGAATGGTTAACGAAATTACTTAAAAAAACAATTCCATATGAAAAATTATATCAGACAAAAAAATCAAAAATCCCCCACAAATAAGACTGTAACCGTAACCTTTTAAAAAACCCAAAGTATAAACCCACAGAACAGAAAATCACATGTATTATCAAAAATAATTAAGGAATGAAATTTTTTACAGCCAACTTTAAAATAGCCCAAACTGTTTCCTTTTTTTTATTTGTTATCCTTTTTACAAGTGTCGGAAAAGCCTATTCAGAAAACGGTGGGGACGATGATAAATACAACAAAGGGATTACGGTTTCCCCTTCACATTTAAATTACAAAGTTGACCTTGGGAAAACAAAAACCCAAAAAGTAAAGGTTGCCAATTATACTAGCAAGGCTAAAAAATTCAGGGTGATCTATAATGATTTTGACATGACCCTGGATGGAAAGAGCCAGTTCCTTGATGCAGGTACAAGTAAATACAGCCTGTCGAAGTACATCAATATTGCCCCTTCATTTCTTGAGTTGGCCCCCGGTGAATCTGCTGACATTTCCGTTACGGTGACTATCCCAGAAGACTCATTGGCCAATAAAGCCGCCTGGGGTGTTTTAATGATAGAGCAAGCCGAAGAGCGGCAAAGCCTTGATCCTGGGAATGATGGCGGGAACACAGTTGCTTTTGGTATCACACCTACGGTTGCATTTGGTGTTTGGATATATCAAAACCCTCCGCATGTTGTGTCCAATGCAATTGAGATACTTGATTTCTCATTTGATGCAAAAGACCAAAACAAACCGAAATATCTTTTACTGAACGTTGAAAACACGGGTGACGGCATTTCATTTTGCAAATCCTATGTTGAACTTACCAATCTTAATACCGGGGAACAACAAACACTCGGAGGAAAAAATTTCACCTTACTTCCTGGTTACAAACGCATATTCTTTTACGAAGTCCTTGCCATATTGCCAAAAGGGAAATACTCAGCCGTTGGGGTAATTGATTACGGGAGCAACAGTGAAATACTTGCGGCAGAACTGGAAATCCAAATAGAGTAAAACCAACCTAATGCTTCCCTGAACCTATATAAAAGGTTTCAGCACCAACCTTCCAACTTTCTTAGCCGCCAGATACCTGGATAATTTAGAGTCGAATAAATATTCAAAATAAAATATCAAATGAAATTAGTGTTAACATGAAAATCAAGAAAGGAGGCCTTTTCAAAAAGATTAAAATTCTTATGGGATCCATAATGGATTTCAGTTCTATTCAATCAAATTAATGTTTAATTAAATTTTTTAAAAATGAAAAGTAAATTAACTTTACTCGTCGTGGTCGCAATGGTATTTGGACTGCACAATGGACTCTTCGCCCAGTTACAGGATGAAAAGTCGGTAACAATTACTATGGATTTGCAACCTATCCTTCAGTTGGATATGGAAACCGCAGATCAGGTTGAATTCGTATTTGACGATATCAAGGATTATTATGCCGGTATCACCAAGTATGGCGCAACCATTCTAAAAGTTAGCTCAACAGTAAGCTGGGATCTTTATGCCGTTGGTCGTTCCAATGGGACCATAGGACCCGAATTCTGGGATCAGGTGATTGATTATGGCTCCGGTTCAGGAACCAACTCAATTAATCAATTACCACTGAGCGCAGTTGAATTACATCAATCACAGCCCAACAATGGTGCTGCAGGTGCCGGTATTACCGCTACTTATATTGATTATTCAACTCCATTCCCTGCTTCCAATGTACACAATGGCGCAAACAGCCTTTATGTGAACAACGGAACACTTACACCCCCAACAGTGGCCGATAAATATATTGCTGGCCATTCAGGTACTTCTTCTATTGGCGACGATGCCATGCAAGGTGGTTCTTACCTGACTGCAGGTGGTTATACAAGTGATTTTTACTACGTAGTTGACTACAGGATTATGCCCGGCTTACCGGCCATTTTCCCAAATGCTTTTGATGCCGATGCAACAATTTCCGAAGACCTCATTACAGCTAATGGGCCTAACAGTTACGCCGAACCTGGTGTTTACACAATGTACGTACAGTACGTATTGGTAGAAGACCAATAAAAATTGAATCCGGGCGGGAGCACAGCTCTCTGCCCGGATTTATTCTACAAACCAACTTAAGGGGACTTCTATATTTTAAATCATTGTTGTTCAGACAAATCGCATATTTGTATCAAATAGATACAATTGGATTATGACAGTACAAAATATATAAAGACAGGAAATAAAGGATTATTTGACGAACAAGAAACATATCAAAAGCTGTCTGATATTGGTAATCCTTTAGAGGTGATAAGCAAAGTGTTGGGTTTTGGGATGTTCAGGGAAAACCTTGAAGCAAAACTCTTGAACCGGGACAAAAAGAACAATGCAGGGGCAAAACCTTTTGACGTTGTAATGATGTTCAAGATAATGATATTACAGCGGTATTATGGACTTGGGGATACACAAATTGAATATCAAATACTTGACAGGCTTAGTTTTAAAAAGTTTTTGGGATTGGAAAGTGGGGATAAGGTACCGGATGAAAAAACAGTTTGGGCTTTTCGTGAAAAACTAACAAACGAGGGGCTAATAGAAGATATGTTTTCACAGTTCACAAAATACCTTGAATCAAAAGGACTTATTATGAACGAGGGCAAAATGGTCGATGCAAATTTTACGGTTGCACCACGTCAACGCAATACCCGTGACGAAAACAAAATGATAAAGGAAGACAATGGGGATGAACTATGGAATAATGAACCGAACAAGAAGAAACATAAAGATATAGATGCCCGGTGGACAAAAAAGAACGGGGAAACATTTTTCGGATATAAAAACCATGCAAAGGTTGATACGAAAAGCAAGTTCATTGACAATTTTGAGGTCACGGGTGCTTTTGTACATGATTCCCAACCATTGGACAAATTACTGACCGAAGATGATGCAGGCCAGGATTTTCATGCCGATAGTGCCTATACAGGTAAAGACCAGGAAAAAGTGATAAGTAAATATAAAATGAACAACCAAGTACACGAAAAAGGATATCGCAACAAACCATTGACCGATGAACAAAAAGAAAGCAACAAAAAGAAATCGAAAACAAGGGCAAGGGCAGAACACGTATTTGGTTTTATGGAACAAAGCATGAATGGATTGGTTGTAAGGTCTGTTGGGATAAAAAGGGCAACAGGCATTATAGGGTTGATAAACCTGACATACAATCTGTTCCGCTACGGGCAGGTAACCCGCTTGAATATTATATAGTGATATGCGCCTGTTGTTTAACTGGTTGTAATTCGAAAAAAGTAAATTTCATATGTGGCAATCAAAAAGAACAAAGTATATCTGACCTGATTTAGGAAAATTGTTTAACGGATTCTGCGATTTCTCTATAATCACAAGTGAAAAAATGAATTTTTAGAACCCACCTTGAATGAAAAATACAAATCCATATATCCGTTTTATCCTAACAATACTGTTTGCTCTTACCCTGCAGACCGGAGTATCGCAAATTGTATGCGCTGATGTGGAAATCGTTCCCAATACCGGCGAACAATCTGATTTTGTTTTCGATTCATTTGGGAAATATATCGCAGGGATCACATATCATGGTGCTGCAAAAATCAGGATAAAAGTTGATGACCAAATCCCACCCAACCCAAACTGCAAATGGATGCTCACCATGAGTGTTGAGAACAATCCCTCGGCGGGAACTGCTTTGGACGAATGGGAAGAGCTTGCCTCATACGGAACAGGAAGTGCCGATATCCCCAAAATAAATATCCTGGAGATGCGGATCAAAAACGGATGCGCCACTTCACCGGTTGATGGGGTTTTCCAAAACATGAACGACAATGGCGATTTCATCGAAATAATTGAAAACACGGGAATCCGTGTTGATGCGGGATCATGTATTGTCAACGTTAACGGTCCGGGAAGCTACCTCACCAATTACGAAGAATTCAGTTTTACTGTTGATTTTAAAATCACGCCCGGATTTTCGAGCGAACCCGGAATTTATCAATTACAAATAAAATTTGACCTTGTAGAAGTGCCCTAAAACAAAAGGCAGAATGGGAAATCAAAACCGCGACATATTATCTTTCCTTTGGCTTAAAGCTTCATTGCTAATTATGGCAATAACTGGTTTTGCAATTATTTCCGAAGCACAGGTCACCAACGTTTCAACGGAAAGGATTTCTGCCGATTCCATCGAACTGACTTTCGTGAAAAGGCAAGTTATCCTCGAAAAAGGGCAAATCATTTCAAATGTCCTGAAAGTTTACAACAAATCAAGCAATTCAATACAATTCAAAATAGACCTCAATTTTCCTCCCGATTGGTCCACCCTCCTCAGGAAAGAAAGAATCTATAAGCTTTCAGGGAACGATTCCATGTTTGTCCCCGCGTAAGGCTTGTCCCTCAAACAATGATGAAGGGGAACACAAAATATTTCATCAATGGGTTCCTGAAAAACACCGATGACAGGGAACTGGCCAGCGATTACTTTTTTGCCTCCACTAACCGCATAAGCCAATGGGAAATGAGTATATTGCCAACCGACAGGATTTATTTTAAAAATGGCGAAAACGAAACTTCCTTCAAGGTAAATTTATTCAATAGCGGAAACGAAGACCAGGATTTAATGATGACCATGTCTGCACCCAAAAGCAATCTTCTGGTCATGGACACAACCGATAATGTGATGGGTGATATCAAATACGATTTCACCCTAAAACCACAGCACGATACAACTTTCGATTTCCGGTTAAAGTATATTGAAGGGGTACGGAACTTTAAAAATATTGACATCGAAAATTACAATCCTACTTCTATCAACAAGGAGAGGCGTTACAACCTTTACCTCCATTCGGAAGAACCAAGACGCTTTGGGGAACGTGCCCTCAAAAAAAGCACCAAGGTGGATTTGGTTAAACTGGCAAACGACAAGACGATCAACCCGTACGGAAGTGATGCCCTCCCACTCACGGCCTATCTCCGTGTCACTAATTTACTGGATGATGTTGTCTTTTCGAGCTTGCACCTAAACGGCAACAAATACCTGAACAATGGCGGACAATTGATTTACAACGCCAGTATGTATTTCTCCTCCCAGCCCAATTTTTACAAAGGGGGATATGCACGTGAAATCCCTTGGTACATTGGTTATTTCGATGACAAGAAAAACCTCCAGATAGGATATATCAACGGAGGTGCCATTGGTTCGCAAAGTAGTGGAAAGGGGATAAAAGGGGAAATCGAAGTAATCCCAAGAAACCGGATCGGGGGATTTTATATCCGCTCTCCTTATTTCTTTTCCGACAGCCGCCTGGAATCCTTCGGTGTCCATCACCGAATCGATTTGGATAATTTTTCAAATAAATTGCAATATGCGCACAGCAACCATTTATTCGCGGATGTCAAAACAGATATTCTTTCGGCAAACCCAAAATTCAGGATAGCCGGGAAACACAACCTCAATTTTATGGCAGCCATCAGCAACCGCTATTATTATCGCGATCCGTTGGACAAATACAATAGGCAAGGTTATTTGATCGGGGCAGGATATTCCAGTTCTTTCGTACATAATATCTGGAGGCTCAATATCCGGGGCTCGTACACTTCCAAAGGTTTTGGTGCATATGGTTTTGAAAGATGGTACCTGAACCACCGTTCAAGGCTTAAATTGTCAAAAGATGTTGAAATGACAATCAATAACAATTACAATCAATATAGCTACGATAAAGATTTTTACAATAATGTTCCTGGTGCAAGCACAAATTATTATTTTTTCAATTCGGTCACTTTTTATTCACGACAATATCTATCGAAGGTAAAACCCGGACTTTTCTATGATATCAGGGATAACATGGGAACTAATTTCCATGACAGGGGTGTCAACTTTACTTTCAATAATTTCGATATTTCCCGGAATATGCAATTTTCCCTTATTACTTCTTTTGCTTTGAGCAAAATAGTTGACCAACCGCTGCAAAAAAACCATTTCAATTTTAAGTTGAATACCATGGTAAGGTACCACAACCTCTCTTTCACCGGATTTTACACATACGGCCCTTATTCTCCCCAAATGATTTATATCAAGGAACAAAATAATGTGATACCACAAAATATCAGGCTTTCTTTTATGCACCAATATCATTTTGCTGACAAACACTTTGTTTTGCAAACATCTACCAGTTATATGTACACCAACTATTACAACCACCACTCATTTACCCTAAGCCCCGAATTGTTTTATTTCACCAATTCGGGATGGAGGTTCAGTATAAACCCAGCGTATTCGCTTTACAGTTCAAAATACACCTTTAACAATGTGGATTTACCCGATTACATTGGACAAACAGAATTTGATTTCCGACGCTATTATAACGATAACTTCCTTGTAAGCGTGGGCGTCCGAAGAGAATTTGGCATCCCGATCCCTGGGACTTACGAGGAATATACCGACATGACTTATAAGGCATTTTATGATTTGAACGGAAATAAAACACAGGATGAAAACGAACCAGG